>DASWNR010000217.1:0-5153 GCA_036399155.1 Pyrinomonadaceae bacterium | reverse complement strand
CGCCGTGCTTATTCCGCCACGCGCGAGCCATCTTGCAGAGACGCCGGAGGTTTGAGTTCTTCTCGTTGTCCAATTTTGCAACGGCATTCATTTCTTCACACGGTTTGGTAATCTTCCAGGCACCCCCATTCTTCGTGTCCGGGTACTTAAAGCTGCCATCATCCTGCTCGAACACGGGCTGCACTTCTACGTGGAAGTTCGTATACGTGACGGTCACGACAAGTCGATCAACCCGAATGTCCGTTCTGGGATACCGCTTCAATAAGGCCGCCCTCACGTCCTGAAGAAGTTTGAGCTGTTTGTTGTCCTTGTAGACGTCCCACTTTGACTTGGGCATGATATAGAGCATATCCAAGTCCGAAATGCCCTTGATCCCCGTCCTCCTTCCGAAGGACCCGACTTGCAGTGTGTTAGCAGTCTTCGATTCCGTATCGCGGAATTCCTTATTCAGCGCCGCGGTCAACTCCCCGTAACGCAAACTGATTGTTTCAGCATTGCTGATCGCTAAATTCCCTACGAATTGGCTAAACATATCAGCGATAGACATTCTTCATCTCCATTGGCGCGATAATCGCGTTGTTCTGCACAACGGCGTAGTAGAAGCTACGTTTGGGGCTACCAGGCCGAACAGTGCCAGCTTGTAATCCTTCAGGGAATCTGACATCTCCTGTTATAACCCTTAAAAATTGGAAGAAGTGTATTACAGATTAAACCGTGTGTTAAGAACGAAATAGCTAAAGACAGGGTAATCCACCGAACTGGTTTGTATCCCAACCCCCCTCCTCGGCTGCAGGCGAGACGGCGTAGCCGAAATAAAAAACCGCCACGAGAATCTTCTCGGGACGGCTCGGCTCACTTTAGTTATAAAACCAAAAAGGCTAACTAGGGTCGGGTACGTCCACGAGGCTTATAGCTGCCTCGATCTTGTGAACATCAATATTCGTCTCGCCTCCATGTAGCTTACTGTGATCCTTCTAGCACTCTCGGGTACCGAGTGCCAATTATATATTCCTTTCGCTCTATTGCAACACCTTTTTCTACATCTTGTGGGCGAGTTCCTACATTTAGGGGCCAAGTTGAATCTTAAAGCTAGATATAGTGATTCTCTAGTAGCAAGAGGCATATCAAAAGTTCCATAGCGGGTTGGGCGCAGTACAGCGTGGGTTGTGACACAAAAACGCTTACTCATGTGTCAGTAAAAGAGTTGGCGCTGAGGCAGCCTCCCTTCACAGCCACCTGCGGACGCCGCGACGGTATTGCGCGTACTCCGCACCATGCGTGTTGGATAGGAATTCCTCTTCGAGCCTCACCTGTATCTGGATGAGCACGACGCCGAGCCCCAGGACGAGCAGCGTGACGGCGTTCGGGAGCACCAGGAACAGCCCCAGCAGCGTGAGCATCATCCCGAGGAGGATGGGATTTCGGGAGAGGCCGAAGACGCCCCGCCTCACCAGTGGTGTCCTGTAGCGGCGGCAGTGCGGCAGCAGTAGTCGTTGCGGGCGTCTGAGGTTGAGCCGGCGGGGGGGCCTGTGACAATAAGCGCAGCGCATTCCCTAGGTCTCTCCCGCTCGCGGGATTATTCGTCGGACGAGGTGCTTCTCATACGGAGTTCTCTTCGTAAATCGTTCGTTACCTCTGTTGCACGAAACTGCACGGCGTCGGGCCGCTCAAGAACTCGGACCACGTGACGGAGGAAAAGCCCGAGCACTCGGACATCTGCGACACCTGCGGCAACGGCGGCGGCAACAACTAGCCGCGCTCACAGATGTGTAAAAACGAGAGAGCGCGAAGGAGCCGTCCGGTGGGTCCTTCGCGCTCTCTCGTTTTCGTTTCGTGGCAGACCCGGTTCGGCCCGCCGCTCCCGGGATTGCCGGCGTCAGCGGACGACGATCTTCCCCTTGTACATGTTCATCCCGCAGGTGAACTCGTATTCGCCCGCCTTCGGCGGCGTGACCTCTATCCCCACTGTCCTATTCTCCGGCAGGTGGGCGCGTTTGCCGAACTCAGGCAGCACCACCTCCTCGCCGCACATCGACGCCTCGCGCCGCGTGAAGTTCAGGCGCAACGGCTGACCCGCCTTCGCCTCGATGGAGGCGGGCTGGTAACCGCCCCTGACGGTGACGTTCACCTCCAGCACGCCCCCGGCGCCGACCCCGGCGGCCACGGTCTCGCCCTTCCAGAGCCAGAAGTACCAGACGATCCAGCCGATGGCCCCGAGGCCCACCAGCGTGACTATGATCTGAGTCGTGTTCATGACCTGACCCCCTTCGCGGGCCGCGGCTCGAAGAACCGCAGCCGGTTGGCGTTCGTCACCACCGTGATCGAAGACGCGGCCATCGCCGCCCCCGCGATGATCGGCGACAGCAGGAGCCCGAGCAGCGGGAACAAGGCCCCGGCCGCGACGGGTATGCCGAGCACGTTGTAGATGAACGCGCCGAACAGGTTCTGCTTGATGTTCCTCAGCGTCGCCCGCGAGACCTCGATGGCCGTCACGACCCCCCGCAGGGAGCCGCCGACGAGCGTCACGTCCGCGGCCTCAATCGCAACGTCCGTGCCCGTCCCGATGGCGAAGCCCACGTCGGCCTGCGCCAGCGCGGGCGCGTCGTTGATGCCGTCGCCGACCATCCCGACCAGGCGCGCGCCTCGGCCCCCGCGCTCCTTATGCGGAGAGCCTTCGGCCTGGAGTTTTTCGACCTGCCGCGCCTTCTCCTCCGGCAGCACCTCGGCCAGCACGTCCGTGATCCCGGCCTGGCGCGCGATGGCCTTCGCCGTGCGCTCGTTGTCGCCGGTCATCATCACCACCTCGATGCCCATCCGACGCAACGCACGCACGGCCTCGACGGAGTCTTCCTTGAGCGTGTCGGCGACGCCGATGATGCCGGCGGGCCTACCGTCGACGGCCACGAACATCGGCGTCTTCCCCTCGTCGGCGAGCGAGGCGGCCGCCTGCTCGAAGGCGGAGGCGTCCACGCCGACCTTCGCCATCAGTTTCCGGTTGCCGACTGCCACCCGCCGGCCTTCGACCGTCGCCTCGACGCCGTGGCCCGGCACCGCGATGAAGTCCTCCGGCTCGCCCAATTCCGCCCCGCGCGAGCGCGCCCCACTCACGATGGCCTCCGCCAGAGGGTGTTCGCTCCTGCGGTCGGCGACCGCGGCGAGGCGAAGCAACTCCTCCTCGCCGAAGCCTTCGAGCGGCAGAATGTCCGTGAGTTCCGGCTTACCCTTGGTGATCGTGCCCGTCTTGTCGAGCACCACGACGTTGAGCTTCGACGCCGTCTCCAGCGCCTCGCCGTTCCTGATGAGCACGCCGTGCTCGGCGGCCTTTCCCACCCCCACCATCAGGCTGATGGGCGTCGCCAGCCCCAGGGCGCATGGGCAGGCGATGACCAGCACCGCGACCATCGTCACCACCGCGTGATTGACCGCCGGCTCCGGCCCGAAGTTGAACCAGGCCAGGAAGGTCAGGATCGAGAGGATCATGACCGTCGGGACGAAGTAGGAGCTGACCTTGTCCACGAGCCTGCCGATGGGCGGCTTCGAGCTCTGCGCCTGCTCGACCATCTGGACGATGCGCGCCAGCGCCGTGTCCGCCCCGACCTTCGTCGCGCGGAAGGTGAAGGCGCCCGTCTTATTCACGCTCGAACCGATGACCCCGTCGCCCGGCTTCTTGTCCACGGGCACCGACTCGCCGGTCACGATGGACTCGTCGACGGCCGACTCGCCTTCGAGGATTTGGCCGTCTACGGGCACCTTCTCGCCGGGGCGGACGAGCACCGTATCACCCACGACGACTTCCTCGATGGGGATGTCCAGCTCGCGGCCCCCGCGGATGACGCGCGCGGTCTTCGCCTGCAACTCCAGCAGCTTCTTGAGGGCGGCGCTCGAACGGCTCTTGGCCCTCAGCTCCAGCGCCTGACCCAACAGGATGAGCGCGATGACGATGACGGCCACCTCGAAGTACATCCCCGTCGTGCCCGCGGGGAAGAGCTGCGGCGCGAGCACCGCCACCGTGGAGTAGCCCCAAGCCGCGCCCGTCCCCAGCGCGACGAGCGTGTCCATGTTCGTGTTGTGGTTGAGCAGCCCGTTCCAGGCGCTCTCGAAGAACTGTCTGCCCGACCAGAAGAGCACCGGCAGCGTCACGACCGCCGAGACGATGCCGATCAGGCGGTGGTAGGGCATCAGCGCGTGGCCCCACGAAGGCACGAACTCCGCGAACATCAGGAGCATCAGCGGGAGCCCTACGGCCGTCGCGAACCAGAACTTCCGCATCATCGTGCGGTAACTCCGGGCCTGCGCCTCCTCCGCGTCGCCCGCGTATCGGGCGTCGTGGTCTTGATGCGGCGCGCTATGTACGTGCGCTCCGTGTGCGTGGCCGTCCCGCGTATGGCCGGCGCCGAGGGCGGCGTCCGCGAAACCCCCGCGGCCGGCGGCCGCCCTCCCGGCCATCGACAACTGCACGGGAGCGGCCGCCGCGCCGCCGCAGCAGCTCGCCTGAGACTGGGGCGCGCCGAGCTCCACGGGCGAGCAGCAGCTCGCCTGGGGGCCGGCGGACTCGCCCGTGCCCGCGGCGTCGAACTTCTCCTTGCACCCGGGCGAGCAGAAGTAGTATCGCACGCCGTCCCGCTCGCTCGTGCCGGCCGCCGTCGCGGGATCCACCGTCATCCCGCACACGGGGTCGACGAACACCTCTTTCATTGCCTTTGTCGCCTGCATCTTCCGAACTCCCTTCCGCCCCATACCGCGGGGCGAACCCGCCTGACTGGGGCCTTCAGGCCCCGCGCTTACCGCGCTTCAAACCTTCCGTCTTGTGGTGGGCGGCGTGCCCGACATCCGACCCCTCAATGAGCCCGCAGATGTGGCCGGGCGCACGCCCCACCTTGTCCCACTCTTCGAGCGTTCCTTTCAGCTCCTTGCGGTAGCGGTGCAGCTCGCGCAGCCGTTCGTCGAGCTCCTCCATGCGGCGGCGGACGATCTCGCGCACCTCGTCGCAGGGGCTCTGACCCTTGCGCGCGTCGTCCACGATCTGCCGAATCTCGTCGAGCGAGAAGCCGAGCGCCTGCGCCTGCTTGATGAAGGCGAGCCGTTCGAGCACGTCCTCGCCGTAGACGCGGTAGCCGCTGTAGGTGCGCGACGGCCGGTCGAGCAGCCCGCTC
>DASWNR010000216.1:0-2869 GCA_036399155.1 Pyrinomonadaceae bacterium | reverse complement strand
GAGTGGGAGCGCGGGCCTTATCTTCCACTCAGTCCTCGGCACTCAGCACTCAGTCCTCAGTACTTCCCCCGCATGTCACTCTCTCTCGACACGCCCGTCCTGCACCTGTCGGAGCAGGGCATCACGCGTCTGGGCGCGCAGACGGCGCGGAGGCTCGCGCTGGCCGTGGCGCACGTCGCGGGCAAAGCGGACGCGGGCGAGGTCACGGTCGAAGACCTTCTCAACTATTTGCCGATGCGCTACGAGGATCGCTCGAACCTCGCGCGCATCAGCGACCTGACCGACGGGGTCGAGGCGTCGCTCGACCTCTACGTGCGCGTGGCGGGCGCGTTCCAGGTCGGGAAGAACCGCGGGCCGAAGGCGCCGCCGCTCTACATCTTCGAGGTGACGGCGGGCGACCCCGAAAGGACTGGCAAGCCCGTGGTCGTCTGGTGGTTCGTCTCGGGGCGGCAGGCCGGGCGCATCGTCGCATACTACCGCCAGCGCTTCGAGCGCGGCGCGCGCTTCATCGCCTTCGGCAAGTGGGAGTGGGACGCGCGGCGCAACACCTTCGCGCTCCGCCTGGGCAAGCCCGACGAGCTGGAGATGCTCCCCGGCACCTTCACCCCGCCCGAGAACGCGCTGATACGCCTCGCCGAGCAGGCGCAGGGGGATTCGGACGGCGGGACTCTCGCCGAGGCCGAAAGCGCGAGTGCCGAGGACGTTGACGAAGACGCCGGCGAAGAGCACGGCGTTGATGAATCCACCGACCCCGCGCTCGCGGCCATACACGTCGGGCGCCGCGTCCCCGTCTACCGCAAGCTCGGCGAGTTCCGCACCAAGCGGCTGCGCGAGATAGTCCACGCCGTGCTCGCGCGTCTCCAAGACGACGCGTTCGGGGAGACGCTGCCCGCCGAACTCATCGCGCGCCAGCGCCTCGCCTCGCGCGCCGACGCCACGCGCCGCATACACTTCCCCTCCGACGACGCGCCGCTCGCCGAATACGAACGCGCGCGCAGCCCCGCCCACCTCCGCCTCATCTTCGAGGAGTTCTTCTGGGTGGCGCTCGCCATCGGGCTGCGCCGCGACGAGCGCGTCAAGGAGCAGAAGGGCGCGCTCATCGAGGTCACGCCGCACGTCCGCGAGCGCATCACCTCCGTCCTCCCCTTCTCGCTCACGGGCGCGCAGGAGCGCGCCGTCACGCGCATCCTCGAAGACATGCAGTCGGACGTGCCGATGAACCGGCTGCTGCAAGGCGACGTGGGCAGCGGCAAGACGGCGGTCGCGCTCCTCGCCATGCTCGCCGCGATGGAGAACGGCTACCAGGCGGCGCTGATGGCCCCGACCGAAATCCTCGCCGAGCAGCACGCGCGCAACGTCAAGCGGATGCTCGCCGAGACGCCCTACCGCGTCGAACTCCTCACCGGCTCGATCAAGGCCGCCGAGAAGCGCCGCCTCCAGCGCGACCTCGCCGCCGGCGAGATACACGCCGCCGTCGGCACGCACGCGCTCATCCAGGAGGCCGTCGAGTTCGGCAAGCTCGGCCTCGTCGTCATCGACGAGCAGCACCGCTTCGGCGTCCTACAGCGCGCCGCGCTGCGCGAGCGCGGCTTCAACCCCGACGTGCTCGTGATGACCGCCACGCCCATCCCGCGCTCGCTCGCCATGACCGTCTACGGAGACTTGGAGGTCTCGGTCATCGACGAACTGCCGCCCGGCCGCACACCCGTCAAGACCGTCGTCGTCGGCGAGGAGAAACGCGCCGGAGTCTACAAAGGCATCGAGCGCGAGGTGCGCGCCGGCCGGCAGGCTTACGTCGTCTACCCGCTCGTCGAAGAGTCGGAGAAGATGGACCTGAAGGACGCGACGCGCATGTTCGAGCACCTACGCGACCGCGTCTTCCCGCACTTCTCCATCGGGCTGCTGCACGGGAAGATGAAGTCGGCCGAGAAGGACGAGGTGATGAGCCGCTTCGTGCGCGGCGAGATACAGGTGCTCGTCGCCACCACGGTCGTCGAGGTCGGCGTGGACGTGCCCAACGCCTCCGTCATGGTCGTCGAGCACGCCGAGCGCTTCGGCCTCTCGCAGCTACACCAGTTGCGCGGACGCGTCGGGCGCGGGGCCGAGCAGAGCTATTGCGTGCTGCTGGCCTCGGAGCGCCAGACCACCGTGGCGCAGCAGCGTCTCGGCATCATGGAAGAGACTTCGGACGGCTTCCGCATCGCCGAAAAGGATTTGGAGATACGCGGCCCCGGCGAGGTCATGGGCACGCGCCAGTCCGGCGTCCCCACCTTCCGCGTCGGCAACCTCGTCCGCGACCTGCACATCCTCGAAGACGCCCGCCGCGAGGCCGAACACTACCTCACCACGCGCCGCCACACGCGCGAGACCTCCCGCCTCGTCGCACGCGTCCGCGCCGACGCGCGCTTCGGCCTCGCGGCCATCGGCTGAAGGGGCATAAAGTAAGAAGGCGCGGATAGTCGGACAGACGTTAGCCTTCGCGGAAACTAGGTGAATCGTCACGCAGGCAGAAGAGTTGTTAGAGAAGATAAAGAACCTGCCGCCGGAGCGCACCGCCGAGGTCGAAGACTTCGTCGACTTCCTCGCGCTGTTTGATGGCCGTGACCAGTCAGGTCAGAGCCACGCGCCCCTGACAACGGCACGCACCCGACCGCCGACACGATAGTTCTCATCTATTTCAATCGCGCGGGGCGGCGGGTGATGCCGGGCGTTAGGCCGCGGAAGACGCGACGCTTTACACGCACCCACGAATAGGAGACAGATATGAAGAGAGTCACTGGCATCGGCGGTATTTTCTTTAATTCGCCTGACCCCGTTTCGCTTAGAGCCTGGTACAAAGCTCATCTCGGAATCGACGTGCAGGAATGGG
>DASWNR010000215.1:0-5746 GCA_036399155.1 Pyrinomonadaceae bacterium | reverse complement strand
GGGCGACGACGGGGGGCACTTGGCTGTCGATGCGCTCCTTGATGACGGCGACCGTCTCGGGCGTGAACATCTCGGCGAGCGTCGCGCGGCTCTGCGCCAGCTCGTCCACGCGCGCCGAGACGAACTCGCGCACCTTCGACTCGAAGCCGCGCTCGTTGACGACGCCGCGGAAGCGGTTCTCGACGAAGCCGAGCGCCTGCTCGAACGTCTCGTGGCCCACAATCTCGGAGAGGCGCTGCGAGAGGATTTCGTCGACGCGGCGGTCGACGAAGCGCGCGACGGCCTCGGCCGTCTCCTCGCTCCGGAGAGCGCCGGCGATGTGCTCGGCGATGCGCATCTGGAGCGCGGCGAGCGCGTCGAGGACGGGCGCGCGCACCGACCTGGGGAGCGCGTCGAGGGCCGTGGTGTAGTTCTTATCCAGCAGCTCGTCGGTGAAGGCGCTGATGAAGGACTCGACCTTGCGGCGGAAGAAGCCCGTCTCGAAGAGCGCGTGGACGACCGTCTCCTGCGAGACCAGCTCGTTGCCGACGGCGTGGCCGATGGTCGCGGCCAGCCGCTCGCGGTGGCGCGGGATCATGCCCTGCGGCCAGATCGTCAGTCCGAAAATCTTAAAGGGGTTGTGCGGGCGGAAGAGCATCCGCACGGCCAGCCACGCCGCGCCGTAGCCGTGGAAGGTGGCGACGAAGACGATCAGGAACAGCTCGAACCACTTGCTGTGGACGACGGCGTTGACCCAGTCGATGGCGGCACCCTCCGGCGCGCGGCGAACGTTCGGGGGACGCCTGCGATGCTAAACGGATACGGCGGAGGGCGTCAAACGGCAGTGCGCGCGGCGGGGGTTTAAAGCCGCCCTCTCAGCGCGCCCCGTGGGCGGCGCTCAGACGCTTCCGCGCCTTCGCCGCGCCGACGGCCGCCACCTCCCGCGCGCCCGGGGCCGCCGCCGGCCGTCTCTCGGCACGCGGCTCGGGCTCGCCCGCGCGCGGCTGTAGGAGGTCGGCGAGCGCGCTCTCAAGGTTGGTGTAGAGGAACTTGAAGTGCGACTCGACGAGGCGGTCGGGGATGCAGCGGCGGCCTTCGAGCGCGAGGGCGGGCTCCGTCCTCATGAGGAACGCGCCGAGGCGGACGAGCCAGGCGGGCGTGCGCGGGCTCCAGGGGCGCTTGAGCGCGCAGCGCAGCTCGCACATGAACTCGGCGTTGGTGACGGGGCACGGGCCCGTCGCGTTGAAGACGCCTTCGGCTTCCGCGTGCTCGACGCCCCAGATGACGAGGCGGCAGAAGTCGCGGACGTGGAGCCAGCTTATGTACTGGTGCCCCTCGCCCACGGTGCCGCCGAGGTAGAGGCGCGCGAGCCGCGCGAGCGTCGGGAGCGCGCCGCCGTCGCGGCCGAGCACGAACCCGATGCGGAGCAGAACCTTTCTCGTCTCGGGCAGCTCAAGCGAGTCGAACGCGCGCTCCCAAAGACGGCAGACCTCGGCGGGGAACCCGCGGCCTGCGGGGGCGCTCTCGTCGCAGAGGCGGCGGCCCGCGTCGCCGTAGACGGCGAGCGAGCCGGCCTGCACCAGAACCTTCGGCGGCTCGGCGCACTCCCGTATCGCGCGCCCGACGGCTTCGGCCGAGCGGACGCGCGACTCGACTATCTCGCGCCTGTTCTCCTTCGTGTGCCGGCAATCGACGCTGCGCCCGCTGAGGTTGACGACCGCCGCCGCGCCCTCAAGCTCGCGCGCCCACGCGCCGACCGTGCGGCCGTCCCACTCGACCTGACGCACGCGCGAGTGCTTTCCGGGCCTGCGCGTCAGCACGACCGGCTCGTAGCCCGCGCGCCCGAACTCTTCGGCCAGCGCGCGCCCGAGGAATCCGCTCCCGCCCACCAGCACCACACGCCCCTTCGACACACACGCTTTTGTCATGAGCCTGACCTCCTCGCGGCGCGCTTACCGTCGCGCCTTCGCTTACGAGTTCATCAAGCCCCATGCCGGACGCGCGGCGCCGGCGTTTACGCGCTGATTTTTAGAGACAAGGACGCGCCCGACTTGCAAAAGGCGAGCGGCGGGGACGTACTTAGCAGTTTGCGAAGCGGGTCAGAGGGCGGCGGCCGGCTTCTCAACGGGGTAGCCGGCGGAGAGCCACGCGCCGGTGCCGCCCTCGACGTTGTAGAGGCGTCGGAAGCCGAGCGGGCGGAGCAGGCTCGTGGCGGCGCTCGAACGGTAGCCGCCCGCGCAGATGACCGCGAGCGGGCGCGCGGGGTCGAGCCGCGCCGCCTCCTCGTGCAGGCGGGGCGAGAGCGGCACGCTCCACGCGCGCGGCGCGTGGCCGGCGGCGAACTCGGCCGGGCGTCGCACGTCGAGCACTTGCAGGTCTTCCACGTCTTCGAGCATGCGGCGCAGCTCGGCGACCGAGACCTGCTCGACCTCTGACACGTCGAAGCCGGCCTCGCGCCACGCGGGCATGCCGCCGCGCAGGTAGCCGCGCACCGAGTCGTGTCCTACGCGCGCGAGCCGCGTCACGGCCTCGTCAACCTGCGCCTCGTCCGACGCGACGACGATGAGAGGGCTGCCCAGCGGAATCAGCGCGCCGGCCCAGCTCGCGAACTGTCCGCCGAGCCCGACGTTGAGCGCGCCCGTGACGTGACCCGCGCCGAACTCGTCGGCCGGGCGCACGTCGAGCACGACGTAGCCGAGGTTCGCGTAGGCCGCCACCTGCTGCGGGATAAGTGCGCCGGGGCGTCGAAGCTCCGTGAGCGGCGGCGCGCCCGCGCGGTTTATCTCGGCGTCGGCGGGGAAGTATGCGGGGGCCTCGGGCAGGTCGGTCGTCATCAGGCGGACGAACTCGTCGCGCGCCATCGGCGCGAGCGCGTGGTTGGAGAGGCGCTGCTGGCCGATGGTCGAGGAGGTCTCCTTCGAGATGTTGCGCCCGCACATCGAGCCCGCGCCGTGCGCCGGCCAGACCTCGACCGCGTCGCCGAGCTTGAGGAGCTTGCCGTGCAGGCTCTCGTAGAGCATCCCGGCCATCTGCTGCGGCGTGAGGCCGCGCGCGCCCGCGAGGTCTGGGCGGCCCACGTCGCCGACGAAGAGCGTGTCGCCGGTCAGAACCTTCTGAGGCTCGGGCGAGACTTCGTCGTCGATGACGACGAGCGAGATGCTCTCGGGCGTGTGGCCGGGCGTCTCAAGCACGCGGATACGGACTCGCCCCAGGCGCAGCTCGTCGCCGTCGACGACGGCGCGGTGTGGGAAGCGCGCGCCGGCCTTCGCGCCGATGACTATCTCGGCGCCGGTGCGCGCGGCCAGCTCGGTGTGGCCGCTCACGAAGTCGGCGTGGAGGTGCGTCTCGACGACGTACTTGATCTTCAGCCCCTGCGCCTCGGCCTCCGCGACGTACTGCGCCACGTCGCGCTGCGGGTCTACGACCGCGGCCTCGCCGCCCGAGCCGACGAGGTATGAGGCGTGCGCGAGACAACCGAGGTAGAACTGTTTGAAGTACATTCGGGAGACTCCTGTCGAACCGTTCACACGAACAGTGGATGAAATGCGTCGGGGCGGAAGACGCTCCGCGCCGAAATTTTAGTCGGGGCCGAAATTTTAGTCGGGCCGGCCGCGCGGGGCAATCGGAAACGCGCGCGGGGATGGGTTACAATGGCCGGCGCAAGCCCCCAGAACTTCCTGACCGGAGGAAAAGATGCCGAAGCAGTTCACCCGACTTTCGCCGGCGCTGCTCGCGCTGGCGCTTTTAGTGTCCGCCGCCGCGTCGGCGCGTGCGCAGGTTGCGGAGCCGGACGCGGACGCCCGCGCGGAAGCGACGACGACGGTCGGGCGGGACGCGCAGGCCGTCGGCGCGCAGCAACAGCCGACGCCCACGCCGCAGCCGACACCGCGCACGCCGCTGACGGGAGAGCAGAAGATCAAGCGCGCATTTCGCGGAGCCTTCCTGAGCCCCACGCCCTACGCCGTCGCCGCCTTCAACGCCGGGATAACGCAGATCGGCGAAGACCGTCTGCCGCACAAGGACGGCGGCGACGAGGTGGCCGACTGGGGCTCGCGCACCGCGCGCGTCTTCGCCACCGGCACGACGTACAGGCTCTTCGGCAACGGCTTCTACCCGGCGCTCTTCAAGCAGGACCCGCGCTACGAGCGCGCGCCGAACAAGGGAATCGGCCGCCGCGCGGCGCACGCCGTCAGCCGCCTCTTCGTGACGCGCGGCGACAACGGGAAGCACCAGCCCAACTTCTCGCGCTTCGCCGGCGCGGCGACCTCAAGCGCGCTCGCCAACGTCTGGGAGCGCAGCACGCCCGGCCACGACCGCATCGGCGCCGACGCCACGCTCAAGCGTTTCGGCAGGTCGTTCCTCTCCGGCGCAATCGGCAACCTCGTCCGCGAGTTCCTCCCCGACATCTTCAGACGGTAAAGGGCGGCGGTCGGGAAGCCGCCGGTCAGTAAAAGAGCCTTGTCGTCGCGCCCGTCTCCATCAAGGGCGGCTGACGGCAAGGCTCAACTTCTGACCTCGGGGCTCCGACCCCCGGCCTCTAATTGTCGAAGGCGCGCTGGCGCAGCGCGTAGCGGAAGAGCTGCGCCTCGGCGCCCTGCGTGTTGGGCGACCAGGTGGCGCGCAGCGCGTGCGCGCCCGACGTGTCGGGGGCGAGGTGCAGGCTGTATGTCTCGCGCTTGCGCGGCGCGTAGACGACGTAGCGGCGGCTCTCCGCGCCGCCGTCCGAAGGCGTGACGCCCTCGCAGAGGATGTCCTCGCGGCCGTCGCCGTCGAGGTCTAGAACTTCCGCAGTCCACTCCGCGCCGCGGAAGCCTTCCACGTCGAGCGCGACGCTCTTCGTCACGGCGTAGGGGCCGCCCGCGCGCTCGATGACGAGCAGCGTCGTCGCCCTCTCGAACGGGTCGGACGTGACGGCCGCGATGACCTGCGACGCCCCCGTCCCGACGAGACGCACGTCGCGCACGCGCCCCTTCGCGAGCGAGGAGGCGACGCGCCACGCCGACTCGCGCGTCATCGCCGCAGACTCGCGCGCGGGACGTTGGGCGCGGCCCTTGCGCGGCAGCAGCGAGGAGGCCGCGGAGTTCGGGTCGCCGGCCACCTGTTCGAGCACGGCGCGCCGGCCGGCGCGCGCCGACCACGCGACCGCCACCGTGCAGGCCATCGCGAAGAGCGCGAAGAGCGTGGCGACGCGCGTGAAGTTGAAGCGGCCGGAATCGAGCGCGCCGATGGTCGAGGCGAAGGGCTCGGTCTCGACGCCCGTGCGGGTCGCGTCGCGCCGCGCCTGCTCGACGCTGCGTTCGACCAGTCGGCACGTCTCGGCGGCGGTCGCGGGACGGTGCGCGGGGTTCTTGGCGAGCAGCGTGTGGACGGCGAGCGCGAGCGCGCGCGGCACGTCCGGCCGCAGCGAGAGCAGCGCGGGCGGCTGCGCCGTCGCCTGCTTGACGAGCACGACCGACGAGAGCGAATCGACGAACGGGGGCCGCCCGGCGAGCATTTCGTAGAGGAGGACGCCGACGCTGTAGAGGTCTGTGGCGGGGCCGACGCGGTGGCCGAGGCACTGCTCGGGCGACATGTAGCGCGGCGTGCCGATGACGAGGCCGGTCTCGGTGGTAGGGTGCGTGCGCGTGATGTCGGTCGAGTCCTGCAAGACCTTGGCGATGCCGAAGTCGAGGACGCAGACGCCGCGCTCGTTGAGCATGATGTTCGAGGGCTTGAGGTCGCGGTGGACGATGCCGAGGCCGTGCGCCTCGGCGAGCACGTCGCAGAT
>DASWNR010000214.1:0-3054 GCA_036399155.1 Pyrinomonadaceae bacterium | reverse complement strand
CGCCTCCCCGCCAGCGACAGGCCGTTGTAGACACGGAACGCCCCGCCCAGCGAGGCCAGCCCGGCTATGGTCTGCCCCGCCAGCCCGTACACCTCGCCCGTGTGCACGTGCGGCGGCGCGGTTCGCGCCGCCCGCGCCGAGCTAGCGGTGCCAGTCGGTGACGCCGCGGAAGAAGGCGCGTACGCGGGGGGAGCCTTCGCCGAACACGTCGCCCGTGTAAGGGTTGACGTACAGGCTCCGCCCGCCGGGGAGTGAGACGGTGGCGGGCGCGTCCGCGTCGCTGTAGAGAGTGATACTTGAAGGTGCAGCGGGCTGCGACTCGCGTAGCTTGAAGAGCAGTGCCTCGACGTGGAGGCGCGCTGCGTCCGGCGTGGGACGCACGACCGTGTAGTCGCGCGAGTCAGCCTAACGCATGATCTGCTGCTCGTAGGTCAACAGCACGCCCGTCACAGACATGATGAGGATGACAATACCGGCAGCCACGCCCGCGACCAGATGGCACCAGAAGACCACTCTCCTAAACTGCTTCAACTCCAAAACCTCCCTGTTATCTCTACATGCTCCGGCTACTCCGCTGCCGGAGTTCAAACGTCACTACGCATCGTTACGCGTCGCACGTCACGTGGAGCGCGGTCGAGCGTCCTTCAGTCACCCCGGCACGTCCGGGGCGCGCGAGGCCGGACGCCAGCAGGGTCATGGTGGCGAACGCCGCCACCGTCACGGCCAGCGAGAGCGACGTGTGGTCGTAGAAAGCCCCTACCAGATAGCCCGCGAGCGCGCCGCCCGCCGTCTGCAACGCGCCCATAAAGGAGGAGATGACGCCCGCCGACGCGCCGTGCGGCGCCATCGCTGCGGCTGTCGCGTTCGGCATCACGAGTCCCTGCCCGAACATGTAAGCCATCATCGGCAACAGCACCCCTGCCAAGCCCCCCACGCCGAGCCATGCCGCCAGCACAAGCGCGAGTCCCGCCGCGAAGATCGTGACTACGCCCCGGCGCAGTATGAGGAGCGAGGATGTATGTCGCTTCAGCAGCGAGCGGTTAACCGTCGCGGAGACGAGTAACGCCGCCGCCGTGAGGGCGAAGACGTAGCCGAAGTTCTGCTCGGTCACGCCGAAGCCGTCCATCAGGACGAAGGGCGAGGAGCCGACGTAGGCGAACATGCCCGCGTAGGCGAAGCAGGTCGTCAGCGCGTGGCGAAGGCTGGCGCGGTGTGACAAGACCTCACGCAGTCCGCCCCGCGCCTGCGCAGACACTTCGTCCGCCCTGCCTTCTGCGGACACTTTGTCCGTCGCGGCCTTTCTCCCGGCGGCAGTCTCCGGCAGGCAACGCCAGCAGATGAGACACATCAGCGCGCCGCTGCCTCCGAGCACGAAGAAGATGGCAGGCCACCCCATGTGCACGAGCAGGTAGCCGCCGAGCGTCGGCGCTAAGAGCGGGGCGATGATCATCACCTGCGTCATCTGCGAGAGCACGGCGGCGGCGCGTCGCGAGTCGAAGCGGTCACGCACGATAGCCCTTGCGACCACGGGACCGACGCTCGCGCCCGCCCCCTGCACGAAGCGCGCGGCAAGCAGCATGGGGAGCGAGTCGCTGCCCGCGCAGACGAAGCCCGCGAGGGTGAAGAGCGCGAGTCCGGCGAGGAGCACAGGTCGCCGCCCCCAGCGGTCGGAGAGTGGCCCACAGATGATCTGCCCCAGCGCGAAACCCGCCAGGAAGATGCTCAGTGTCAACTGGACGGCGGAGATGCCCGCGTTGAACGTCTGCTGCAATTGCGGCATCGCTGGCAGACTCATATCTATGGAGAGGGATGTCAGCCCCGTCAGCGCGGCCAGCAGAAGGGTTAAAAGCCCCGGGCTGCGTTCGATAACTTTACTAGCGCTCATACCTAATAAACCATCGCAGCCGTTCGCGGCGGCGCGCAGAGAAGAGAACCGGGGTTCGTATATACCAAAGCCCCTCTCGCAAGTCGAAGTTTGCAGACGCGCACGAGTCGCCCGCGTGCCGTTTCTAAAGCATGGTTAAGATGAACTCATTGTGCCGGAAGAAGTCTGGCGGGGCTTAGACGATTCGGAGAATTATCGCTTTGCGGATTCGGAAAGCTGCCGGGGAAGAGAAAGGGGTAGATGGCGGAAGGGTCAAATTTATTGCAGAAATGTTCGCCAGGATGACTCGGAAGGGTCTTTCTGTTTATCCGGTCGGATAGGCTTATTCGGCAAGTTGGAAGAGACGGCGGCGGGCGTTCGGCGTCGCGTCTTTGAGGCGGACTCTGTTCCCGGCGGGCGTCTTGCGCGAGCGCGGGTTTGTGCTAGAGCTTGCGCAGGCACCAGACCGCCATCGAGCGCGCCCCGTGAACGACGACCGTTTTCAACGGCTCCAGCAACTCGCCGCCGAGCGAAGCGGTCGTCTCACGCAGCATCCGCTCGTCCGTGAGAAGCCATTCGCCGCCGCCCGGCAGACGGTAGCGTCTCCCTCCCAGATGCTCTAAGTCCCCTTCCACGCCGTCGGAGGAGGACAGGCGGGCGAAGAAGAGGCCGCCGGGCTTCAAGACCCGCCACATCTCTCGGAGCATCGCTTGCCAGTGCGACTCGTCGCGGGCGAAGTGGAGCACCGCGCTGCTGATCACAGCGTCGAAGCTCTCACGCTCGAAAGAGATCCTCTCGACCGCCTCCAGACGGAAATTCTCTTCCGGCAGGTGAGGGGCGAGTGAGCGTGCCAGCCAGCGGACGCGTGCCACCGCCTCGGGCGAAAGGTCTACACCGCAGATGTCGAAGCCCTCCCTGAGGAAGTAGACGAGGTTGCGACCCGTCCCGCAGCCAGCGTCGAGAATTCTCATGGGCGGCTCGAAGCGACCTTTGAGGAGTTGGTCGAAGAGATAGACATCAATGCCACCGAACTGTTGTCGCAGATTCTCGCCCGACTCCTGCACGGCTCGAATACCCCTTCCTCATCATCTCTCTTGCCGTTACGCGGCGCGCAATCTTAACTGATTTCGTACGGGTGCGAGATATTAACTACGGCAGACGCGGAGGCGCGGCTTGAAGCCTTATGACTT
>DASWNR010000213.1:0-2917 GCA_036399155.1 Pyrinomonadaceae bacterium | reverse complement strand
TTCTGGTACGTCGTCTACCACACGCTCTTCTTCACAGACCTTTACCTTTCGGGGTCGGCCGAGGGCTTCGCGCCGCCCGCGCCGTACACACTCGACGAGTTGGACCCGGCCGGCGTGATGCCCGGGCGCGTCTACGCGAAGGAGGAGCTGCTCGACTACCTGCGCCGCTGCCGCGAGAAGTGCCGCGCGACCGTCCGCGGGTTGACGGCCGAGCGCGCGCGGGCGCTCTGCGTGTTCCGTTGGGGCGAAGTGAGCTTCGCCGAGCTGCTCCTCTACAACCTGCGCCACGTGCAGCACCACGCGGGGCAGTTGAACCTCATGCTCAGACAGGAGACGGACGCGGCCCCGGGCTGGGTCTGCTCCGCCGAGGGCCGAGAGCGGGGGGCTTAACTTTCGTCTACTTCGAGGAGGGCGCGCATGAGCGTACGGTTAGTCTGGACGCGGGACGGGGCCGGGGCGTCGGGCGCCGAGGGCTGCCGGAGGAAGTTTCTGCGTTACTTCCCCGGCGGCTTCGAGGACGCGAAGTATCTCGACTGGGAGCGCGACTACAAGTGGGAGGCGCACGGGCGCTGGGAGGAGGCGCTCGGGCGCGCGGAGTACCGCCGGCTTTTGCGCGCGGGCGAGTTCTCGGAGATCGCGGCGCGCGCCGTGCGCGTCGAGCAGCGGACGCGCCACAGCATGATCTTCTCGTTCGAGAAGATGGCGCTGCGCGACGCGGTGAAGACCGAGGCCGGCGCGCGCACGTTCGCCGAAGGGCTCTTCGAGCTTCTGCACGGCTCGGGCTCGCTCGAACGTCGCTTCAACAACTGGGTCGGGGCCGTGGACTCGCTCCCGCGCCGGCAGACGCGCGTGCTGACGTGGCCGATGGTGACGGTCTGGGGCTTCCTCGCGCAGCCCGGCAGGCACATCTTCCTCAAGCCGACGGTGACGCGCGCGGCCGCCGCCAGGTACGAATTCGAGTTCCGCTACAAGTCGCGCCCGGACTGGGCGACCTACTCAAACCTGCTCGACTTCGCCGGCCGCGTGCTCGCCGACAACGAAGACCTGCGCCCCCGCGACATGATCGACGCGCAGTCGTTCATGTGGGTGCAGGGCTCGGACGAGTACCCGGGCTGAAAATTCTTGTGCGCCGGGCGGAAAGGTGTTTCAATGCGCGCCCGGCGGCCCGGCGCGCGGCCGCCGACGGCCCCGCCTTACTTTCCCTTGACGAGAGGAGATGACGATGAGGTTTTGCGCCGGAAGAAAGGCCGCGACGCTCCTGGCCCTGCTGGTCATCGCGTGCGCCGCGGGCGACGCGGGCTCTCACGCGCGGCGGCCCGCGCTGCCCAACCCGATGCTCTACCTTCAGCGGGTTGAGTACGTGACGACGGGCGGCAAGGAGTTCACGCGCTACTATTTCGGGGTCGAGAACTCGGCGGCCTACCCCGACGAGATGTTCGCCGCCTCGCCGGGGCTGCCGCCCTGCGGCCAGAACACGAAGGCGTCGCGCACCTGGGTCGACATCTACGCGTCGGACGGCAAGCGGCTCCAGGGCTTCTGCGCCTTCGGCAAGGCGTCCGACCTCAACTCGGTCTGGTTCGCGCTGGAGACCGACGTTGTCCCGCCGAGTTGGGTCTACATGGAACTGACCGACCGCTCCACCAACACCAAGTACAAGTCCAACCTCGCCGACACGGCGCAGTAAGTTCAAAGTTCAAAGTTGCGGGTTCAAAGTTCAAAGTTAAGAACGCCTGCCTACAACTTTGAACTTTGAACCCGCAACATTGAACTCACTTCCAACTCATATTCCAGCCTGCCTGACGGCGGCGGCGAGGTCGCGCACGTCTTCGGGGGTCGTGTCGTAGGAGCACATCAGGCGCACCTCCGAGGTCTGCCCGTTCCAGACGTAGAAGAAGAACCGTTCGAGCACGCGCGTTATGACCTCGCGCGGCATGACGGCGAAGACGGCGTTCGACTCGACGGGCTGCGTGAGGCGGACTCGCGGAATTTCGCGCAGCTCTTCGGCGAGCAGTCGCGCCATCCGGTTGGCGTGCGCGGCCGTCTGTAGCCAGAGGTCTTCTTCGAGCAGCGCCGCGAACTGCGCGGCGATGAAACGCGTCTTGGAGGGGAGCTGCGCGCACTGCTTGCGGACGAACCTGAAGTCTTCGGCCAGCGCCGGGTCGAAGAAGACGACGGCCTCGCCGTACATCATCCCGTTCTTGGTCCCGCCGAAGCTCAAAACGTCCACGCCCGCGCCGGCCGTCAGCTCTTTCAGGGGGACGCCGAGGTGCGCCGCCGCGTTCGCCAGCCGCGCGCCGTCCACGTGCAGGAGCATCCCCTCCCGGTGCGCGAACTCGGCCAACGCCTTCAACTCTTCGACCGTGTAGACCGTGCCCAGCTCTGTCGCCTGCGCGACCGAGACGACGCGCGGCTGCGAGTGGTGCTGGTCGCCGCGGAGCGCGAGCAGGGGCTCTATCTGTTCGGGGCGCAGCTTCCCTCCCGCGGGCGGCAGGGGCAGGAGCTTGCAGCCGCCGAAGCGCTCGACCGCGCCGCACTCGTCCACGTTGACGTGCGAGGTCTCGGCGCAGACGACCGCGTGGTAGGGCCGCGTGACGGCGGCGAGCGCCGAGACGTTGGCGCCCGTCCCGCCGAAGACGAAGAAGACCTCCGCCCGTTCGCCGAGGCGTTCGCGGAAGAGGCGTACGGCCGCTTCGGTGTACGCGTCGTCGCCGTAGGCCACGGCGTGCCCGGCGTTGGCCGCGCCGAGCGCCTCCATCACGCGCGGGTGTACGCCCGCGTTGTTGTCGCTCGCGAATCCTCGCTTCACTTTAATCATACGAATCACGGGTGCGCGGTCGCGGCCCGTCGCACGCGTCATCGCGTGGGGGCGCCGACGCCGTCAAGGTGGAGAACCTTCGCCCTCCCGGCGGGCGGCAGT
>DASWNR010000212.1:0-2326 GCA_036399155.1 Pyrinomonadaceae bacterium | reverse complement strand
TACTTCGAATACGACAGCGCCTTCATCGCAAAGTCCCTGCCCATCTCGCCGTTCAAACTCCCGGTCCGGCCCGGCGTGTTCGAGCACAGGGAGAGGGAGTTCGGCGACGTCTTCGGAGTCTTCAATGATTCCCTACCGGACGGCTGGGGGCTACTGCTCATGGACCGTGAGTTCAGGAAGCGCGGCCATGACCCGGCGGGCCTCTCGGTCATGGATCGTCTGGCATACATCGGGACGCGCGGCATGGGGGCCCTCACCTATCACCCCCCGGCGGCCACGGACGACGAGGGGGAGCTGCCGATCGACCTCGACGAACTCGCGCGCCAGGCGGAGCGGGTGTTGGAAGGTAGCGCCGAAGATATTCTGCCGGCGCTGCGAATCGCGGGCGGCTCGCCCGGCGGGGCGCGGCCGAAAGTGCTGGTCGGTGTCAACGAAGACGGGCACCTGATCTCCGGAGCGTCGGACCTTCCGGAGGGTTACCGGCACTTCATCGTAAAGTTCCCGGCAGGTGAGGATGTTCCCGACATCGGGGCCGTGGAGGCCGCCTACGCGCTCATGGCGCGAGAGGCCGGAATAGACGTGCCCACCACACGCCTGTTCGAAACCGGAGACGGGGGCCGCTATTTCGGCGCGGAGCGCTTCGACCGCCCGGGAACCCTGCGGCTGCACATGCACACGCTGAGCGGCCTATTTCACGCGAGTCACCGCATCCCCTCGATGGAATACGAGGGACTCCTGAAGGCGACGATGGCCCTGACTAAGGATTATCGGCAGGTGGAGGAGGCTTTCCGGCGCATGGCCTTTAACGTGTTCGCGCACAACCGTGACGACCACGTGAAGAACTTCTCTTACCTCATGGACCGTTCAGGCGAGTGGAGGTTCGCGCCAGCGTACGACATCGTGTTTTCGCAGGGCCCCCGCGGCGAGCACACCATGGCCGTGGCCGGCGAGGCCGCCCGCCCCACGGAGCTTGACATGCTGAGGGTCGCCGAGGACTGCGACGTTGATCTGCGGCGGGCGCGGGAGATCATGCGGGAGGTCCGAGATGTGGTTAATCAGTGGCCCCGGTTCGCGCTCGATACGGGAGTCTCCAGCGAGACTGTCAGCCGGATTGAGAAGGTCATTGTGGGCCCATGATAAGACCCTCGTCCGGGAAGTTCTAAGCAGACTGTGTAAGTGGCTTCTCGAGCTGAGCCGTCTACAGGGACCCGCCCGCCGCATGAATGAGGAGTAAGTCGCGTGGCTTAAGGGAGTCAAGCCGGGGAAAAGCTTTTGCTTCGAGTTTGAAAGTGTAGGGTGTGGCCGGGACGCCGAGTCGCCTGGCGGCGAAGAAGACCCGGGTACAATCGGGACGGTATGACACAAGCCACCGCGTACGAGCACATCGTCATCAACGAGGCGGGCGTCCCCCTCATCGAGGGCACGACCACTAAGGTCGTCGAGCTCGTGCTGGACGTGCTCGCCTACGGCTGAAGCCCCGACGAGCTCCACTTCCAGCACCCGCACCTCACCCTAGGTGAGATCCACTCGGCGCTCGCCTACTACTGGGACCACAAGGAGGAACTCGACCGCGACATCGAGCGCCGCGCGGAACGCGTCGAAGAGATTCGCAGCAAGGTAGGCCCTTCCCAACTCGCCGAGCGCCTCAGGGCCAAGGGACTGCTCCGATAGTGCCGCTCGCCCTCAACATAGACGTCCACATAACCCATGCGATCACGAACGGGATGAGACGGCACAAGTAGGCGAGACAGAAGGATGGCTGCCGAACAGGGTGTCGGGTAGAAGGAGCGCCTGGGGCACCAGTGGTGCCCCGGATGGCGGCGAACGCTTCAGAAGAGTTCCTCGGCCAGCGCGACGATGATGCCCGCGGGGCCTCGCACGTAGCAGAGCCTGTACTTGTCCTCGTACTGGGCCACCTCGCCAATTAGTTTGGCGCCGCCCTCGCGCAGGCGGGCGACGGTGTCGTCGACGCTTTCGACCGTGAACATGACGCTCCGGAGGCCCAACGCGTTCGGCGGCGCGACCGCCGGTTCGACCTCGACCAGTTCCGGGTGGCGGAACTTCGTCAGCTCAAGCCGCCCGTGCCCGTCCGGGGTCCGCATCATCACGATGTCAACTTTGATACCTTCGACCCCGTTGACGCGGTCCACCCACGGCCCCTCGACCGCCGCCTCGCCTTCTCTCGTCATGCCGAGGGCGGTGAAGAAAGCGACGGCGGCTGCGAGGTCTTCGACGACGCCACTGACGTGGTCCAATCTCTTGATCGTCATGCCACTGCGTCCCTAGCCGCTTTTGCGGCGGTCTCGTTAGGGGTATTTAGGCCAGG
>DASWNR010000211.1:0-5702 GCA_036399155.1 Pyrinomonadaceae bacterium | reverse complement strand
CGTGCGCAGCTCTCCTAAAGACCATGCGCGCATTCTATCAACATCAGCTATCTTGTGCGCGGGCATCGAACCCGCCCCCAAGATGGTTCATCCATCCCCACCGCAAGCGGTGGGGCATTAAGAACCTTTTTCGTAAAAGGAAGGGCTCACTCGGAGGTATTTTAGTCAGGCGAGTTCGAACCTACACGGCGCGAACGAAGTGTGGTTATCGGCGGCGCGTTTAAAGTTTATTATCCGGCTTGTCTGCCATTAATGTACGATGCGAGAAGCACAGCCGAGGGCGCGTGTCAGGCTGCCCTTTTACGCTCCTTAACGACATTCCTTAACAATCCTACCACTTGGGAGATCACAAGACTTGCACACCCAACGCCTCATCCTGTTGCCGGCGACATGTTTGCTCTGGTTCGTCTCCATCTCGACCGCGTCCGCTCAAAACCGCCCGGAGTTGTCGGTGCAGACTGGCCATG
This sequence comes from Pyrinomonadaceae bacterium, assembly GCA_036399155.1. Lineage (GTDB taxonomy): Bacteria > Acidobacteriota > Blastocatellia > Pyrinomonadales > Pyrinomonadaceae > QHXN01. The sequence continues at coordinate 5,235 of DASWNR010000211.1, read as the reverse complement.
CGCTGACGCTCACATCCGTCTCGCTAAGTGCCGACGGTCACCTGCTCGCAAGCGGCAGCGAGGACCAGACAGTCAAACTGTGGGACATGGCTACCGGCCTCGAACTGCGCGCGTTCAAAGGTCACACCGGAGCGGTTTCAACCGTCGCCCTTAGCCCTGACGGTCGCCTGCTCGCGAGCGGCAGCAAGGACAAGAGCGCGAAGCTCTGGGACGTTGGCGCGGGCGTTGAACTGCGCGCTTACACAGCGCACACCGACGCCGTCCAGTCAGTGGCCTTCAGCCCGGACGGACGCACGCTCGCTACCGGCGGCTTCGACAAGGCGATCAGGCTCTGGGATGTTGCCACAGGCCGGGAGTTGCGCACTCTGCGCGCGCCCGAGGCGGTTTTCTTTGTGGCCTTCAGCGCCGACGGGAAGCTGCTTGCCACCGGCGAGGGCGGAGGCGTAGTTGAGTTGTGGGAGGCGGCGACCGGCAAACGCGTGCGTACCCTTGCGGCTCACGGTGAGTCCGTGACGGCACTCGTGATCAGCCCTGACGGGAAGTTGCTCGCCACCGGCAGCGCGGACGAACGCGTCAAACTCTGGGACATAGCGACCGGCAAAGAATTGCGCGCTTTCTCGCTTCGCTCGCAGGAACCGATGGCGGGTATCGTCCTCTCGCTCGCCTTCACCCCCGACGGGCAGAGCGTGTCAGGCGGCACACTGCTTGGGGGCGTCAAGACGTGGCGCGTGGCCGACGGGCGTGAGGGGCGCGCGTGGCAAGCCCACCCCTTCGCCGCCGCCACGCTCATCTACAGCCCCGACGGGCGCACGCTCACAACCGGGGGAGGCGATCAGACGATCAGACAGTGGGATGTTGCTACGGGCGCGCAGATCAAGGTGCTAACCGGGCGTTCCGACCCTGTAGCCTACCTCGCTGTGAGCGGCGATGGCCGCGCCATGGCAAGCTCACGCCATGACGCTTCGGTGAAGCTCTGGCGGGTTGGGGCCGGAGGCGTAACTCTGCGCACGATAACGCATCCGGGCGTCGTCATCTCGCTCGCGCTGGACGAACGCGGCCAGCTTCTAGCGACGGGAAGCGGTGGCACGGTCAAACTCTGGGACGCCGCCACGGGCGAGGAGGCGCGCACGCTGGCCGCGCACGATAGCCCGGTGCATGCGCTGGCCGTAAGCGGCGATGGCCGCATCGTGGCGAGCGGCAGTTTCAGCCCGGTCGTCAAGTTATGGGACGCGGCAACGGGGAGCGAGATGCACGCGCTCAAGGCGCACGAGGAGGAAGGCCGGGTCGAGGCACTCGCCTTGAGTCGTGACGGCCGCACCCTTGTGAGTGCGGGCGGCACCCCGGTGGTCAAGTTCTGGGACGCGGAGACGGGGCGCGAGTTGCGTGCTGTAAATGCTCAAGCCTCCGTCCTCAACCTCGCGCTCAGCCCCGACGGCCACGTTCTGCTGACGGGCGGACTGGATGGCGACCCGCAGTTATGGGATGTAAAGACGGGAGAGCTACGCGCCACACTTAAAGGCGAGCGAGGGCCGCTTGCCTTCAGCTCCGACAGCCGCACGTTCGTAACCGGCAGGCGCACGACCGACAGTAGCACTGTACTCACGCTCCGAGATGCAGTGACCGGGCGCGAGCTGCGCTCCTTCACGAGCCGCTATCGCGTGACCGCCCCGGCCTTCTTCTGCGCGGACAATAAACTGCTTGTCACTGGCTCCGGGGATACGCGCATCATCATTTGGGACGCGGAGACGGGACGCGAGTTGGCGGCTCTAATCAACGTTGACGGGACGGATTGGGTTGCCGTCACGCCCGGCGGGTTGTTCGACGGCACGCCCGTCGCGTGGTCGCGCATTCTCTGGCGCTTCTCGCCCGCCTTGCGCGATGTTGCGCCGGTCGAGGTCTTCTTCAACGAGTTCTTCTACCCGGACCTGCTCGCGGATCTCTTCGCGGGTCGAAGGCCTCAGGCGCAGGCAGACGTTGCGCAGAAGGATCGCCGCCAGCCACAGGTGCGGCTTGCACTGATTGAACCGGCGGCCACGCGGCGCGAACAACCCGGGTCCATAGATGTCAGGATTGAGGTGGATGAAGCACCCGGCGACGCCGCGCGCGCGCAAGGCAGTGGGGCGCGCGACTTGCGCCTGTTCCGCAACGGGACACTCGTTAAGCTGTGGCGCGGCGACCTGCTTCGGCAAGGCGGACGCGCCGTCATTGAGGCGAGCGTGCCCGTTGTCGCGGGCGAGAACCGGCTCGTCGCTTATGCCTTTAACCGCGACAACATCAAGAGCGCGGACGCATCACTTGTGGTCACCGGCCCGGAGAGCCTGCGACGCAAGGGCATCGCATACATAATCGCGACGGGAGTAAACCAGTACGCGATGAACCCATACTTCCGTGATCTGAAGTTCGCCGTAGCAGACGCCGAAGAGTTCGCCGAAGAAGCCCGACGACAGCACGAAAAGTTGGCGAGGTACGAGCGAGTCGAGGTCGTTAAACTGACCGACCGCAATGCGACGAAGGCGAACCTGCTCGGCGCGCTCACCGGGCTGTCGAAGAAAGTTCGGCCAGAGGACGTGGTCATCGTCTACTTTGCCGGGCACGGCTTGGCCGCGGACGGGCGTTTCTACCTCATCCCGCATGATCTCAGTGCGGGGGTCACAACAGGCCAGACTGACAGCCGCGCGGCGCTCGCCGCGACGCTCGCGGCGAGCGCCGTTTCGGAGCTTGAGTTGGAGGCTGCTTTTGAAAGTGTTGATGCCGCGCAGCTCATCATGGTGATCGACGCTTGCAACTCGGGGCAGGCATTGGGAGGCGAGCGGGAGGGGCGTGGCCCGATGAACTCAAAGGGGCTGGCGCAGCTAGCCTACGAGAAGGGGATGTACATATTGACCGCCGCTCAGAGTTTCCAGGCAGCGCAGGAGGTGTCGCAACTAGGGCACGGGCTATTGACATACGCACTCGTCGAGGAGGGGCTCAAGCAGGGCAACGCCGATGGCCGACCGAAGGATGGTCGCATTGACGTGCGAGAGTGGCTCGACTACGCGACGAGCCGCGTGCCACTGATGCAGGTCGAGAAAATGAAGGCGGCGCGGGGGCAGGGACTCGACATCTCGTTTAAGGAGGAGGAGCGAGGGCTATCTTTGGAGCGACGCAGCGGGCAGCAGCCCCGTGTCTTCTACCGGCGCGAGGCCGGGACACAGCCGCTCATCGTGAGCGAGGTACTTCCGATCACACCTGCACAGGGCAGCAGGCAATGAGTGATTCATCGCGCTAAAACTCTCCGCCGCGCCCTCGCGGCGTGGCCGGAAGCATACCCGGAGGCGGAGTCTCCTATGGAGAAAATGTAGCAGTGTTGCAAAAAATATTTTAGCCGCAATAATTTTTGCAACACTGCCGAATCATCTCTCCTACCTCTGTTTGGCAGACACCGAAACGCAATGGCGGAAGAGGATCAACTCCTCCGCCATTGCGTTTACTAGTGGGGCTTTGTTTCCTGCTACCGGGTGACGCGGAAGATGCCCCACATGCCGCCGTCGAAGTGGAACGACTGAAACGTCCGGTAAAGATAATCACCCACGACTTTAAACTCTCCGCCAGCAGCGCGGAGTACCACGTCAATGTGGTTCGAGGGTCCATGACCCCATTGCGAGCCGTGCCATGGCGACTTCGGGTTGTTGCCGATGACGTTGTCGGTGATGACGTTTGAGGCTCCGAGGTCGGGCGAGTTGATCTCGCTCCCGGCTTCGCGGCGTGGCAGCATCAGGTACGGCATCTCCTGCCAGATGTGGCCGTGCAGCATGAAGACGTCGTTGCGCGCGTGCCCGCCCGAGTGCAGGACGCGGAAGCGCACCTGCGTCCCGACCGCAGCCGAGAAGACGGGTGTGGCGGGGTCGCGCCCAACCTGAGCGTTGTGCAGCGAGTTCGTCATGTCGAACTGCCGCGTCGATTCTGCGCCGGAGCGCGGGCACTGGCTGGCCGGCGGCCAGTTCGAGCCGCCTGTCAGCGGCAGCGCAGGCCAGTAGCAGAGGCGCGTCCAGAAGGGGTCGGTCCGGTAGTTGAGAGCTTTCTGGCCCGAATCCTCCGGGTCTTCCGCCTCGGCCAGGTTCGGCACCGGGCTCCCGTCGGCGAACCTCAGGTTGAGGTCGTTCTGGAATTGCAGGACGAACTCGCGGAAGACGGTCACGTCCGTCGTGGCCGTCGGGCAGTGCCGGACCGGCCCCGGCAGGTTGGGCTTGTGGACGGTGGCCGCGTGCGTCGAGGCGGCGTCCTCCTGCCAACTGCTGCATCGCGGCTCGATGATGAGCGAGCCAATGGCACTCTTGTTCGAGTGCTTGACCGGGTCGGACGACATCAGGTTGGTCGCGCCGAACTCGACGGGCGTCGCCCGCCGCATGTTCGGGCTCTCCTCGATTCCCACGTCGCCGGCGTACCAGCGGTACGTGATCGACTTCGGCCTAGGACCGGCGAGCGGGTCGACGGTCTGGACGGGGTTCAGGCCGACGTTGATGCCGTTGCCGGCGAAGGGCGGGCCAACGCTCATGTCGTAATGTAGTAGTTGCGGGTGCAGGCCGACATCGCGCGAGGGGACGACCTGATTGGCGTTGAAGTCGTCGATGATCATCGGCAGCGTGTTGTAGCCCGGCAGGTCGAGGGCCGTGTCCGGCAGCCTGTTAGTGAGCGTGACCTCCACACACTCGCCGGCGGACGCGCGCAGCACGAGCGGCTCGAGGTGCCTGCGGTTGTACTTGCCGTTCTGCCCGATGTGCTCATCGCGGACGTAGACGATGGCTGTCGGGTCGCGCAGCGGGCCGCTCTCGTCGCTGCTGGTTCCGGGCTTGCGCACGGTGAAGGTGTTCGCGTTGAAGATGATCCCCTGCGGCGTGAGGATGTCGCGCGCGCGGTAGGCGGAAACCCGGTAGCGGCGGCGCGGCGCGAACTGCTCGTCGGCGGGGCACGAACCGTCGAAGAGTTGCGGGGCATCCTCGACGTAGGGCCTCAACCCCTTGTCACGCTCCTCCCTCGCCGCCTTCGCCACCCTGAGTTGCGCGTCCCGCACCTCGGTGGGCAGCGGGGCCAGCGTATCGTCGTCCGACCGGGGCGTGATGAGGGTTTCCGGCTGAGTCCCGCGGGGCCGGTACGTGCGCAGGATTCCCCAGAGGCCGTTCCACTGGTCATCGACGGAGGCGCCGGGCTGGTAGAGGTAATCGGCGTGGAACTGGTCGCTGATACCCCCGGTCCCGG
>DASWNR010000210.1:0-17999 GCA_036399155.1 Pyrinomonadaceae bacterium | reverse complement strand
TCCGGCGACCACCAGTAGCCGATGTCGCGCCGCCCGAAAATCTCCTCCCAGTAGACCCAGGACAGGCGGCCGTTCAAGGTCGTCTCCGAGCCGTCGCGCGTCACACGCGTCTCGGCCTGCGTGTCAATGTCCACGACGTAGAGGTCGTTCGCGCGGACGAACGCGAGCCGCCGCCCGTCGGGCGAGAAGCCCGGCGACTGCTCTTCCGCCTCGGTCTTCGTCAGACGCGTGAAGCGCGCCGCCGAGAGGTCGAGCACGAAGAGGTCGCCCTTGAAGACGTAAAGCGCGCGTCGCCCCGCAGGGTCTAACGCCTCGGGCCAGTCGAGCGACTGCGACACGCCCGAGTCCGGGAGCAGCGCGCCGAGGCTCGCGACCGCGGCGGCCATGTCGAGCGCCGAGCGCCGCGCGCCCGTCGAAGGCTCGACGACCTCGAAGGTGCGCTCCGCCGGCGGACGCCTCACGTCAAACAGCATCAGCCGTCCGTCCGACAGCCAGGCGTGCGTCGGGACGCTTGCGACGCCGCGGCCTTCGTCGCCGAAGACCCACTCGACGGTGAGGCCGCCGGCGGCCTTGGTCTGAGGCCGTGCGGGCGCCGCCCCGAACACCGAGACGGCGAGGAGGGCGGCGAGACAGAATGCGCGTGCGAGCATCGCTAAGACTCCTTGTAGCATTTGTGTAGTCAACGGCAGGGCGGCGTCCGCTCTTCGCGCACGGCGTTGAACGCGAGCGGCTCCGAGGCGACCGGGTCAACCCACAGCAGTCCGGCCGCCGTCCAGCGGGCGCGCAGTTCTTCGGCGAGCTTTCTCGATTCGTACCAGGTCGAGGCCGCGACCTGAAGCGTATGCTCGCCGGGCGCGATTGAGTTCGCGCCCCTCCCGGCCGCTTCGGCGGCGAGGCCGACCCCGACGACGATCTCGGTCTCGTGCGTCCCGCCGGGCGGCAGCGTGACGAAGACGCCGCCGGGGCGCGGGGCGTTGACGACCTCGGCCTGCGCGTCGTTAAAACGCGAGTTGAGGACGACCACCTCGTAAGGTTTCGTCTGCGCCCCGCCCCGAATCCTCGTCTGGTAGAAAAGATTCTTACCCTGATAGACGATGAGTTTGCGTTCGCCCGCGTTCCGGTAGCGAAGGCGCAGACGCATCTGAAGAATGTGCAGCTTGTCGCCCGCGCAGTAGCGCCGGCCGACTATTTCGGAGGTGAGCCGGAGCGGCTGAGCCTGCCGCCTGACATCCTGCGCCGCGCAGTCCGCGCCGAGAAGCAGGAGGGCGAACGTAAGGAAGAAGGTCTTCAAACGGTGTCACCCCACGTCGGACCGCCGGCCGGCGGCGGAGATTATTTGAAAGGGTTGCGGTCGGGCGCTTCGTCGTGCGGGACCGCGCGCAGCAGTCCTCGGACGGCCACGTTGAGCGCGGGGACGCGGTGACGAATCCAGACGCTCATCGGGGCGGGGCGCGCGCCTAGCCGCGCCTTCGGCTCAAGCGCGGTGCGCCCCAGAGAGAGCCTGCGGCAGCCGAGCCCGATGGCGTCGGCCACGACCGCCTGCAACAGACGCAGGTAGACGGGCAGCCCCGCGTTGGCCTCGCGGTCAAAGCCCATGTAGTAGCCGACGGCCGTCTCGCCGTCGCGCACCGTCGTCACGAAGCCCAGCAGCTCGTCGCCGCGCCTGACGACCGTGCAGCGCATCCCCTCGCCGAACGTTTCGGCGAGCGCCGGCAGGTACGAGGCGGGCAGCGTCACCAGCCTCAGCCGCGCGTTGTTGTGCGTCTGCATGTAGAGGCCGTGGAGCGCGTCGGCGTGCGGCGCGATGTGCTTAAGCTCTTCGACCGAGCAGCCGGCCGCCGTCACGTCCTTCTCGATCTGCCTCGCGGCCTTGCGGTACTTGGCCGTCAGGCTCGCCAGATAGTCTTCGTAACCGTCCCAGCGCGGCGAGAGTTCGAGCACCATGTCGGGGTCGGTTTCGAGCGGGCGGTAGGAGAACTTCGACAGCGCCTCGGCGCCCGGGGCGTGCTCGCCCGAAACGTCTTTGACCATGATGATGTCCGCGTCGCCCGAGAGCTTGTCCGCGCGCCGCAGGCGGTAGAGCGCCTCCGCGACCGCGGGCCAGAGCGCGGCCGCGTCTTCGCCCGGCGCGAACGCGACGCCGTGCAGCCCCCACGACAGGAGGTTCCCGCAGACGAGCATCCTCTCGCGCACGTGTTCGAGCGCGGCGGCCAGCCGCTCGTTACGCACGTTCCTGCGCACGCGCGCGGCCGAGACCGTCACGCACTGCGCCGAGACGGCCGCCACGGCCTCGCGGCCTCGGAAGATCATCGCGTAACGCTGTCGAAGGTTTTCGGGCCCCGCCTCTTCGAGCACGCGCAGGTAGCGGCGCGAGAGGAAGACGGAATGGCCTGCGGTCAGCTCGTCCCATCGCGCCGCGTCGAGGTATTCGACGCTGTCGGCGAGCGCGAAGCCGAAGCCCGTCGGGCGGTGGCGCGCGCGGTGTCCGTCGCGCAGGTCGCGCGCTTTACCCACCAGCTTTTTGAGGGGCTTGATGTCGGGCATGAACTTAAACGACGCGGCTTTTAAGGTTGGACGACCGTCACACGGATGTTTCGTGAGCCGCAGGGAGTCGTGAAGCGCACCGTGTACACGCCCGACCTGCTGCCGACCGACCTCACGGAGTATCTAAGCCAACCGTTCCCGCCGGCGCGGCCTTCGGAAAAGACCGCGATGTTCGACCAGTCGGGCGTCGTGACCGTGACGCGCCCCGCCTCGCCCGGCCCGCCGACGAAGAGCGCCGCCGCGCCCCCGCCCCGGATGCTGAGCGAGTCGGCGCTCGCGTATAGAGCGCACGTTGCCGGCCTTCCCTGCCCCTGTACGGCCTTTGATCTCACTTCCGCGACCTCGACCCCGGAAATCCCTCCCCGAGGCTTCTGAGGGGCGCTGACGTTGCCCGACGAGGGCGCGGCGGCCGCCGCCCTCCCACGCCTCCTATCCGCCGGCACGGGGGGGCGTGTGCTCGGAGCCCCCGAAGCTTCGACAGAAGCGTTCGCGGAAATATCCTCGCCGAACGCCATCTCAGTCCCCCGAGAGGTCTCGGAGCCGGTCTCCGTGTCGTTTGCGGGCGTCGGCGGCGTCTCGCCCGAGGGGGCCGCGGGCAGTAAGTGAGCGGGCGCGGGCGGGGCCGCGGAAGCGACTGACGCCAGGGAAACGGCTGACGCCAGCCGCGCGTTTATCCAGGCACCGCAGGCGACTCCCAGAAGCACTGCGAACGCAATCGCGCAGACGAGCGTGGCGGCCTCCGACCGCGGCCGGCTCGGCGTAGACGCTTTCCCGCGCGTCGACGTGCGCGCGGACTTGCCGGGTTCACCAACCCGGGCGGGTTCGGCTGCGTCACGCATGGCCGTCTCCTTCCACGTCCCCGTCCACCGTCGATTCATACCCGCCGGCGATGGCCCCGACGACCAGAAACGGCTCGGCCCCCGTCGCGACCGCGTCCGGCAGCGGGGCGTCCGCGGACTCGTGCGAGAGGTCACGCTCGCACGCGAAGAACCTCACGAAAGGGCGGCGCTCTCCCGTCTCGTGTGTGCGTATCATGCCGCGAAGCGCCGGGTAGAGTTCTTCGAGCGCGTCGAGGACGGAGCGTTGCGTGACCGCGCCCTCGACGTGCAGCTCCACCTCGCCGTCCACGCGTGCGAGCGTCCGCAAAGGCAGCGGGAGCAGGACACGAATCACGGCAGCGTTTGCACCTCCACGGACAACACCGCCGGGAGGTCGCGGACGATGGGTGACCAGTTGTCCCCGGCGTCGGCCGAGACGTAGACCTGCCCGCCCGTCGTGCCGAAGTAGACGCCGCACGGGTCGAGCGTGTCCACAGACATCGCGTCGCGCAACACGTTGACGTAACAGTCGCCCTGCGGGAGTCCTTTCGTCAGCGGCTCCCACTCGTTCCCGCCCGTGCGGCTGCGGTAGACGCGCAGCCTCCCCTCGGGCGGGAAGTGCTCGGCGTCGCTCTTAATCGGGACGACGTAGACGGTCTCCGGCTCGTGCGCGTGAACGTCGATACAGAAGCCGAAGTCGCTCGGCAGGTTCCCGCTCACCTCTTGCCAAGACTCCCCCGCGTCGTCGCTGCGCATCACGTCCCAGTGCTTCTGCATGAAGAGCACGTCGGGGCGCGAAGGGTGTGTGGCGATGTGGTGAACGCAGTGGCCGACCTCCGCGGTCGGGTCGGGGATGTACTGTGAGTAGAGCCCTCGGTTGATCGCACGCCACGTCAGGCCCGCGTCGTCCGTGCGGAAGGCGCCGGCGGCGGAGATGGCGACGTACATCCGGCCGGCGTCGCGCGGGTCGATGATGATCGTGTGCAGGCACATCCCGCCCGCGCCCGGCTGCCACTCGGCGCCGGTGCCGTGGCCGCGCAGTCCCGCAAGCTCGTGCCACGTCCGCCCGCCGTCCGCCGTGCGGAACAGCGCGGCGTCCTCCACGCCCGCGTAGACGGCTTCGGGGTCTTCGGGGGACGGCTCCAGATGCCACACGCGTTTGAACTCCCAGGGGCGCTGCGTGCCGTCGTAAAATTGATGCGTGGTGAGGGGTCTGCCGGTCTCCGGGGAGATGTCGTAGACGAACTTGCCGCTCTCTCCCTTCGGCATCCCTTCGGGCGTGGTGGTGGGCTCGCCCGCGGGCGTCCCCGGCTGGTGCCAGGTCTTGCCGCCGTCGTCCGACCGTTGGATGACCTGCCCGAACCAGCCGCTCGTCTGCGAGGCGTAAATCCGGTCGGGGTCGGCCGGCGAACCTTTCAGGTGGTAGACCTCCCAGCCCGCGAAGTGTGGCCCCGAAACGTCCCAACGTTCGCGCTTCGCGTCCGACTCCAAAACGAACGCGCCCTTGCGCGTGCCGACCAGCACCCGAACCCTACTCAACCGGCGACCCTCCTTCGTAGCGTGAGAACGTGGCGGGGATGGGCTCAAGCGGCTCGCGGCGACGTTTCATCCCTCCCGATTTCATAGGCCGAGACACTAGGCGGGACGCCCATAATTTGTCAACGTATTTGGCGCAGCCACCTCACATTACAGATAGATACTACTTGAATCTAAGTAAATCTATGTAGTACTTTCGGCGACATGGACACGCCGAAAGACCTGATCACCGCCGCCGAGGCGCGCGCCCTGCTCGGCGTGAGTAGGCTGAAGATGACGCGCCTGCTCGCCACGACGCTGCGCCACTTCCCCGACCCGCTCGACGACCGCAAAAAGTTGGTGAGTCGCGCCGAAGTCCTGGCGCTCAAAGTCCCGAGAGCGGAGGCCGCATGAAGACGATCACGCTCGCCAACCACAAGGGGGGCTGCGCGAAGACCACCACCGCGCTCAACATGGCCGTGGCGCTCGCCGCGAAGGGCGCGCGCGTGCTCGCGGTCGACCTCGACCTTCAGGGCAACCTCTCGGCCGCCCTCGGCGCAGACCTCGGGGAGCTTGAGGAGACGCGCAAGACGGCGCACCGCCTGCTGCTCGACCCGGCCGCGGATTATTCGGAATACATCATCAGCGCGCGCCCGCGCCTAGACCTGCTGCCGGCCTCGCTCGACTCGGAGGTGAAGACGGCGCTCGACTCGCTCGTCGTCTCGCGCGAGTTGCGGCTCCGCGAGAAGCTCGCGCCCGCTTCGCGTGGCTACGACTACTGCGTCATCGACACGCCGCCCTCGCTCGAAGTCGCCACGCTGAACGGGCTCGTCCCGGCCGACCTGGTCATCATACCGATTGAGACCAGCTACTTCGCGCTGCTCGGGCTCACACAGCTACTGCGCGTGATCGCGCAGGTTCGCGCCGCGCACGCCCCCGACCAGTTCGTGATGGCGCTCTCCACGATTCACTCGGCGCGCCAGACCATCGACAAACAGGTGCGGGCGCAGGTCATCTCGAAGTTCACGGAGGAGTTCGTCTTCAACACGACGATCCCCCGGCTGGTCTCTGTGAGCGAGGCCACGGCCGGGAAAAAGGCCGTCGTCGAGATCGACTCCACCTCCCCGGCGACCCTCGCCTTCTACCAGCTTATACGCGAGATCAAGGAGCTGATCGGTGACGAGCAAGAAGCACAAACAGGCAATCGCCGAATCGCTAAGTAGCGCGCTGGAGCCGCCAAAGTCTCGGCGCCCTTCCCCGGCGCTGAATGACATTCTGTCCCAGTACGCGCCGGCTCCGGAGCCGCCCGCACCTGCCGCCTCCGCCGAGCAGATTACTATGGGTACCCAGAGTACTCTGGGTACCCATAGTAACGAGACCCCCAACCCTTCCTCGGTGGCCCCGGCGCGTGATTATCAGAAGGTTGCGAACTCGATCACACGGGTCGCGATCCCGGCGGGCGTCTTCAAGGGCAAGTGCAAACAGCTTTACGATTTCCTCTACTCGAAGACCCGCGGCTCCATCGTGCCGTCGAGGAGCGTACGTCTCACGCGGCGCGAGATCATGCTCGGTTCGGACATCGGCTCGACCAAGACACTGTTTCTGAATCTGCGCCACCTGCGAGACGCCGGACTCGTGACGTGGGACGAGCGCGTTGGGGCTCACGAAGGGAACATCTACACGGTGTATCTGCCTGAAGAAGAGGGTACTCAGAGTACTCAGAGTACCCAGGGTAACTCTAGTTACAAAGTACTCAGAGTACTCAGAGTAGAAAGTACTCAGAGTACCCAGGGTTCATTTGATGTAAACACAGGTACTTACGAGGAACGCAAGACTTTAATTAAGACAAATACTGAGAATGATGATGATGACGGCTTCGCCGCGCTGGTCGAGAAGCTCAAAATCGCCTCCCGCGAGGTCAGCGGAAAAGAGCCCTCCAAAGCCGATGCCGAACGCTGGTCGGAGGTGGCCGAACTCCTCGTGACCGAGCTGAAGGTGGCGGCCTCACGCACCACCGTCACCTCGGCTCCCGCCTTCCTGGCAGAACACCTCCGCCGCAGGCTTCGCAAAGCAGACCTCCGGCAGATAGAGAGGGAAGTCGGCGAGGCCAACTCCGGGCAGCCGTCGAGTGCCTCGAAGCCCGAACTCGACAGCGAACAGATACAGGAGCAGGTCAACCTGATGGTGGGGCGGATGCGCGAGGGCGCGCCGATGAGAGAGCTCGAAGAGCAGTTCGCGGCCGAGTTCCGCCCGGCGCAGTGGCACATGATTCGGAGCATCGCGCTGGCGCAGGCCAACACACCGGCCGCAAAGCCTAAAGATGCGGAGGCGTAAGAGTCCGCTCACCCTCTGCGAAGCTACCCCCACCCATCACCGGTCGGATGGTTGGTTTATCATATCGAAACCTGCAAGGTGCCAAACGCTATACCGCACGTGGCATGTAACCTCCAGTAACTTCAGTAACTTATGTTGCCGGGCAAAATGATGTGAGGGACACGGAATCGGCTCTGCTAGACTGCCTGTGTGCGTCAGTTTCTGCCGATACTACTCGGGTCGCTAATCTTCCTTGTGGCGGTGTGGGTGTCTCTACGCCTGTTCCGCCGCGGGCGCCGTCGGCGTTACACCTCTGACCGGCGGGAGTGGTGGGGCGGCTAGTTCAATATCATTTTCCCCGCTTCTTCGCTCCTACTTTCAATCTTCCTCAACCTCGCCATCAGCTTTTGACCCCGGCCAACTCACGGCCTGAAAACGCCTCCGGCCGTGAAACCTCATAGTCCCGATTTACTTGCTATAAGATGGATAAATATTTTCCGAGCATTGTTTATGATTTCACTACTCGGGCAAAAGCGGAGCCATAGAAAGAGAGCGGTTAACATCTCGAAGCGGGCGAGCGCGGTATGAGTGGCGGACGTGGAAAAGATTTAAGGGCGGGTCGGCCTCACAGTGAGCGGGGCGGCGAGGCTTTGCTCGAAACGGGTGGACGGGCCGAGCTGTATCGCGCCCTGCGAGATTTGTCGTGCTCGCGTTGCGGCGGGTTGATTCGTGAGGGCGACCTCTTTACGAGGGAGGCCGAGCCCGCGAGCGGGCTGCCGCTCGTCCGCTGCTGTCGCGTCTGTGTACCGTTCAAGCCCTGCGGCGGCTTGCTCGACGCGCTGTTCACCGCAGAGGGCGTAGGCGAGGCGACGCGCGCGGACGTGGCCGAAGGGGCGCGGGAGAAGATGCTTTCAAGGCTCGGGCCGGCGCTCGCGGCTCGTGAGAAACGCGGCGGGGACGGCGGCGACTGAGCGCGAGTAAAAGCCGCGAATGATCGCACGGCCGCGGGCGGAAGTTTTCACGCCGGCGCGCCGTCATCTACAATATTCGGATGATGACGGCGCTCTACCTTCTGCTCGTGCTCCTGCTCGTCCTCGCCAACGGCTTCTTCGTCGCGTCCGAGTTCGCGCTGGTCGGCGTGCGCCGCTCGCGCGTCGAGACGCTGGCCGCCACCGGCAACCGCAACGCGCGGCGGCTGCTCGGACTGCTCGACCACCTGAACGCATACATCTCGGCCACGCAACTCGGCATCACGATGGCCTCGCTCGCACTGGGCTGGATCGGCGAACCCGTCGTCGCGCACCTGCTCGAAGAGCCGCTCAAGGGACGCGTCTCCGAGACCGCGCTTCACACCATCAGCTTCGCCGTCGCCTTCGTCGTCATCACCTTCCTCCACATCGTGCTCGGCGAGCTGGCGCCGAAGACTCTGGCGCTCGAACGCGCGGAGAAGACGGCGCTGGCCATCGCGCTCCCGATAGAGCTTTTCTACAAACTCTTCCGCCTGCCCATACGCCTGCTCGACTGGGCCGGGACGCGCACCGTCCGCCTCTTCGGCCTGCACGCGTCGGGCGAGCACGGCTCGATCTACACGGAGGAGGAGCTGCGCGGTCTGATCGACGTCTCGCGCAAGAGCGGCCAGCTCAAGGAGGAGGAGCAGCGGCTCATCGAGGGCGTCTTCGAGTTCTCCGGCGCGGAGGTGCGCGAGGCGTTGGTGCCGCGCACGGAGATCGTCGCCGTACCGGCGTCGGCCCCGCTCGAAGAGGCGCGCGAGCTTTTCCGCACGACGGGCTATTCGCGCCTGCCCGTCTACCGCGGGCGGCTCGACGACGTGGTCGGCGTCCTCTTCCGCAAGGACGTGGACATGGGTCAGGCGCGCGGCCGCGACGTCGAATCTCTGGCGCGTCACCCGACGTTCATCCCGGCCTCGGCCAGCCTGGGCGACGCGCTCAGGCAGATGCAGTCGGAGCGCGTCCACCTCGTCTTCGTCATCGACGAGCACGGCGGGCTCGAAGGCATCCTGACGCTCGAAGATTTGCTCGAAGAGATAGTCGGCGAGATAGACGACGAGTATGACGAGGAGGTGCGCGAGCAGATAGAGGCGCAGCCCGACGGGTCGTTCGTGCTCGACGGGACGCTCGCGGTCAGGGACGCCAACCGACGCTTCGGCCTCGACCTGCCGGAGGAGGCGGGCTACACGACCGTCGCGGGGTTCCTGCTGGCCGAGGCCGGAAGGATGTTGAACGAGGGGGACGAGGTCGAGCGCGTCGGTGCGAGGTTCCGCGTCGAGCGCGTCGAGCGCCGACGCATACGCCTGTTGCGCTTCACGCCCGCGCCCCAAGAGCCAGACGGCCGCGACCCCGAATCGTCGGCCGCCGCGCTCTCGGCCTTCGTCTTGGCCACATCCGTCGCCACGCCCCTGTTCCTATAAAATCGAACGGATTAAAAACCGTCCGGCGCGCGTTTATGCAATACGCTTCCATAGCTCTGTCCGCCCCGCTCCTCCGTCGCCGGTTAGGAAAAGGCAATCGAGACTGACCCGGGCTGTGCGGCCGACAACTGTCATCGAAAGTATCAGTCCGATAACGACGGTGCCGAGAAGTGAACGCGTAAGTGGCCGAAGTCTCGAAAGTGACTTGCTTATCGGACGTGACGTTGGGGAGTAGATGATTCTGTTGTCAACAGGATTCCCGGCCTGCAATAATACCTGTGCGTTCGCCGTCGCCGCATCTGCGGGAGACGGCGGCACCTGACCTTCCAGTCGGGCGGGTCGCCCCGAACATACTCACAACAATCTGACAGCCGGCGGTCTCTTCCGGATGCGGAGACTTATCGTCTATCCGGCGACGGGCGCGGGCGAGCGTCCCTGAGCATTCACCCGGAGCAACGGCCCGGTCACTTTTTCACACGGCGAGTTTCTTACAATGCAATACCGTCCCGCCCACCTCTTAGCGGCGGTCGCGCGTTTGACTCTCCGCGCGGCACTCCGCGCCGCCATCACGGTCTTGATCTTTACGACCTGCCTGACGGCGACCCTGTCGTATCCGGGCTTGCCCCTGCCGAACCTGTACGAGCTGCTGGAGCGTATCGGGAGCGTGTCACAACTGGCCAAGATTCTATCCTGAGGTAAGACGCGGTGAGTGACGGGTTGGGAAAATACTACGAACTGTTGGGAGTCGCCCCGGGCGTTTCGGGCCGGGAGTTGAGGCAGGCGTATCACGACCTGGCTAAAGTCTGGCACCCGGATCGTTTCCCCCACGACCCGCGCCTACAGCAGAAGGCGCAGGAGAAGTTGAAGGAGATAAACGAAGCCTACGAGCAACTGAGTTCAGACAGCGCCGGGAGGCCGACGCGCGCATCCTCGCGGCCGTCGAGACCCGATGCGCCTCCCCACACGCCCGCGCGACGTAAACGTCACCGTCTCATTCTGCCCGCGGCGGCGCTGGTCTTCTGCATCGCGCTCCTGGCCGCGTTGGGCACGCTTCTGCCGGCGGGCGCGGGGCGCCTGCACGAGCAGACGGCGCCGGACGCACAGGCGGAGGCCCGGCCCTCAAACGAAGAACGACGGCCCGACGGCGAGGCACGTCCGGCTCCGACCCGGCCGGCGCGCTCTTTCCCGCGCGCCGGCCGTCAGACACCCTCGGAAGCAACGTCCGCCGACGCGCCCGCCCCGGAGACGGACGCGACACAGTTGCGTCCGATGCCGACGGTCACGGTCGCGATTGACGCCGTGACGGGGCAGCTCGCGACGCGCGACTGCCCGACCGTGAGCAGGATGACTTACCCCGCGGGCGCCGAGCCGCGACAGCACTGCACCACCCCGCACAGGACGAAGGTGGCCGCGCGGGCTGACTCGAAGGGTTCGCGCCTCAAAGCCATCGGGAAGCGCCTTGTCGAGCCTTTCAAGTGACTCGCGGGCGAATCCCAAGCCCGGCAGGGTTCTTAACCGACGAAAGACGCCGTGACGCCGATGACTGCATAGCATCGGCGTCACGGCGTCGATTTGTGTGGATAGGGCCGGGGCGGCCGGGAAATTCTTACGCGATAAAATCTTATGGCTTACATAAAATCTTTTAGTTTTTATTATCGCGCGATCTCGCTAAAATGTACGGCCGAAGCACGGCGCAGAGTTCCGTCGCCCCCTTTCTTTCCTTCAAAGGTTTTCTAAATCAAGGCGTAAATCCGGGCCAGGGTGGCTGCAAGCGACCGGTTTGTGTCGGGCTCTCTCGGGATGCACGGCGGGGGAGCGGCGACCGTCTTAAAACCCCGCAGACGCATTTGGAGGAGAACCATGATCAAACGCTTAGTCGCTCTTACGGCCTGCGTCCTCTGCCTGGGCGCGGCGGTCTTTGCGCAGACCGTCACGGGCACTTTGCAGGGCACGGTCAAAGACCCCAACGGCGCGGTCTTGCCCGGCGCGACCGTCCGCATACGCAACGTCGAGACCGGGCAGGAGCGCACGCTGACGACCAACGACGAGGGCTTCTACGTCGCCACCTTCCTGCCCGTCGGCCGGTACGAGGCGACCGCGTCGGGGCAGGGCTTCGGCTCGGCCAGGCGCGAGGGGCTTGAGGTGCTGCTCAACCAGAACGTCCCCGCAGACTTCACCCTGAGCCCGACGGTCGGCGAGACCGTCACCGTCACGACCTCCGAGGAGCCCATCAACACGTCGAACGCCGAGGTCAAGGGGCGGCTCTCCGAGCAGGAGATTCTAGACAAGCCGACCTTCAACCAGAGCAACTTCCTCTCGCTCGCCGAGACCTTCGCGGGGTTTCAGGAGAACCCGACCTCGGGGCAGAACAACCCGACCTCGTCCTCCGGCTCCTCGATCAACTTCAACGGGACGGGCACGCGCGGCGCGACCTTCCAGATCAACGGCGTAAACAACGACGACGCCTCCGAGAACCAGAACCGGCAGGGCGCGTCGCTCTCGACCATCAAAGAGTTTCAGGTCATCACCAACAACTTCACCGCCGAGTTCGGGCGCGGCTACGGCGCGGTCGTGCTCGTCCAGACCAAGTCGGGCACCAACGGCCTGCACGGCGACGTTTACGTCTACCACAACAACAGCGCGCTCAACGCCGCCAACAACGCCTTCACGCCCGGCGCGCGCAAGCCCGTCAACCGGCGCAACCAGTACGGCGCGACCGCCGGCTTCCCCTTCATCAAGAACCGCCTCTTCGGCTTCGCCAGCCTCGACCACGTCCAGAACAGCGGGGCGGGCGGCTACACGCGCGACCTCTTCCTCGCGGCCGAGCGCAACCCCGCCAACTGGTTCAACACGAAGCCGGCGGGGGCCGCCACCCACCCGAACGACACGCCGGCCAACCGCGCCTTCATCCAGTCTGTGCTCGACCGTTTCCCTTCCCAGCTTACGCCGAACGACCCGCGCAGCGCGCGCACCTACACGGGGCAGGTCGGCTTCGACCGCCCGCTCAAGGACTACTCCGGGCGGCTCGACTGGAACGCGCGCGAGAGTGACAACGTCTTCGTGCGCTGGCAGTACACGCGGCAGGTCTTCGACAACGAGGACATCATCCTCGGCGAGGCGACCAAGCAGAACAACAAGCAGCAGAACGTAGGGCTGACGTGGACGCACCTCTTCTCGAACTCGACCGTCGGAGAGTTCCGTTACGGGCTGGGCCTGCGCACGACGCTCGTCGGCATCAAGGGCGGCAACGACACCCCGATCATCCGCTTCGGCGGCACTCCCGTCTCCGGCTCGATCATCGGCAACGCGGGCACGTTCCCCATCAACCGCTGGCAGACCGACCACCAGTTCGTCTACAACGTCTCGACGCTCATCAGGGGCAACCACCACTTCAAGGCCGGCACAGACATCCGCCGCCAGCGGCTCGACGACGTGGCCGACAACTTCTCGCGCGGCTTCTACAACCTCTCGGCCACCTGCAACGGCGTCAACTACGGCACCTCCTACAACGCGCTCCTGAACGGCTGCGCCTCCAACTACCAGAAGGGCTACGGCCCGTTCTTCCTTGAGAACCGCATACGCGAGTCGAACTTCTACGCCGAGGACAACTGGAAGGTGCGTCCGAACCTGACCCTGAACATCGGCGTGCGCTACGAGTACGTCTCCGCGCCCGAGGAGGCCGCCGGGCGGATCGACTACGGCTTCGAGGCCGACGACAACAACATCGAGCCGCGCGTCGGCTTCGCTTGGAGCCCGGCCTTCGAGCGCGGCTTTCTCGGGCGGCTCTTCGGCGGCCCGGGGCAGTCCTCGATCCGCGCGGGCTACGGCATCTACCACGGCCGGCTCTTCCAGTCGGTCTTCTCGCAGTCCGGCGCGACCGTGCGCTTTAACCCGCCGAACGCGCTCTTCTACAACCAGTCGGGCGTCGTCACGTCAACCTTCAACCCGAACAACCTCGCGGACCCGACGGGCGGCTTCGTCTTCGTGTCCGGCCCCCAGACCATACGCCACGCGGAGGCGCACATCGACCCGGGTCTTGAGATGCCCTACACGCAGCAGTGGAGCCTGAGCTACGAGCGACAGCTCCCCTGGCGCTCGTCCCTGCGGCTGAGCTACACGGGCAACCGCGGCATCGGCCTCGTCAAGCTCTCGCTTGAGAACCTGCCGCTCACGGGCGACGTCGCGGTCCTCAACGCCGCGAACAACGCGCCCAACGTGCTCTACAGCTTCACCGGGCTCGCCGCCAACGACCCGCGCCGCGTGGACACGCGCGGGCAGATGATACGTCTCGCGGCCGACGCGCAGTGCGCGGGCACGGGTCTGCCGCTCATCCCGACCACCGCGCTCTGCCCCGGCGCCGTCCCCATCGGCCCGCTCGAATACAGCGTCCGGCTCCCGCGCGTCAACGAGCGCCGCCCCGACCCGCGCTTTACGACCAACACCTTCGTCGGCAACGACGCGTGGACTTACTACAACGGCCTACAGGCGACCTGGGAGAAGAGGTACAGCCACGGGCTCAGCTTCCAGACCTCTTACACGTGGTCGAAGTCCATCGACACGACCTCGGAGGCGACCAACCTCGGCGGCAGCGCCAGCTCGGGCGGCGACTCGAACATCCTCGGCAACAGCTCGCGCGTCTCGCGCGGGCTCTCGCACTTCGACACGCGCCACCGCCTGACCGCCTTCGCAACCTACCAGCTCCCCTTCTTCAAAGGGTCGCGCGGCCTCTTCGACGAGAATGGGCTCAAGCCCGGCGCGTTCCTCGGCGGGTGGGCCGTCTCGACCGTGGTCAAGCTCGCCTCGGGCACGCCCTTCTCGGTCATCAACAGCGGCGGCTTCGGCGACCTGAACTTCGACGGCTTCACCGAGACGCGCCCCGTGCTGCTCGACCAGGGACTCCTCGGCGGGAACTTCGACCGGCCCGCGGGGGCGACACCGCTCATCACCGCGTCGGCCTTCCGCGCGCCGACGGTGCGCGACTTCGGCTGCTGCGTCCTCGGGCGCAACACCTTCTTCGGCGACGGCGTGAAGAACGTCGACCTCGGCGTCTACCGGACGTTCCGGATGCCCTGGGAGTCTCACCGTCTGCTCTTCCGCGCAGACCTCTTCAACGCCTTCAACCACGTCCAGTACTCCTTCCCGAACCCGGACCTCGCGAGCCCGACGTTCGGCCGCATCATCTCGACGGCGAACATCTACAGCCCGCGCGTCGTGCAGCTCTCGCTGCGCTACCAGTACTGAGCGCGCACGCACGTCGGACGGGCGGGGGTTTCGCCATGCCCCCGCCCGTTCTCTTTCTACGCTTCGGAAAAGAATGATGAGGAACGACAAGCCGACCCGAACCGCCGGACGCCTGACCGCCGCCTTTTTGTTGACGCTGATTTGCGCCGCAGCGTCACGACCGCAGACGCCGGCCCAGACACAGACGCCCGCGCCGACGCCGACATCGACGCCGGCGCCCGCAAAACCGCCCGCCGGCGAGGTGCGCGCGCTGTGGGTCGTGCGGACGACGCTCATCTCGCCCGAGAAGATTCGCGCGATGGTCGAGAGCGCGAAGCGCAGCGGCTTTAACAACCTCATCGTGCAGGTTCGCGGGCGCGGCGACGCCTATTACCGCGCGCGTTGGGAGCCGCGCGCCGCCGCCTTG
Source organism: Pyrinomonadaceae bacterium (assembly GCA_036399155.1). Classification (GTDB taxonomy): domain Bacteria; phylum Acidobacteriota; class Blastocatellia; order Pyrinomonadales; family Pyrinomonadaceae; genus QHXN01. The sequence continues at coordinate 2,734 of DASWNR010000210.1, read as the reverse complement.
AAAGAACAGCACGCGGACTTCGACCCGCTCGCACTGACCATCAGGGAGGCGCGCCGCGAGGGGCTCAAGGTTCACGCGTGGGTCAACACGAACCTGCTCGCCAACCTCGACGACCTGCCGTCCGACCCCGCGCACGTCTACAACTCGCGCCCCGAATGGCTGGCCGTGCCGCGCGCGGTCGCCGCGGAGCTTTACGCGACGGCTCCGTCCGACCCTCGATACCGCGCGCGCGTCGTCGAGTGGTCGAAGGCCAACCGCGGGGAGTTGGAAGGCGTCTACACCGCGCCCGCGCACCCGGCCGTGCGCGAGCACGTCTACTCGATCTGGATGGACTTGCTCGAACGCTACGACCTCGACGGACTCCACTTCGACTACGTGCGTTTCGCCAGCCCCGATTTCGACTACAGCCGCACGTCGCTCGAACGCTTCCGCGCGTGGCTTGAGCCGCGCCTCTCGGCGTCCGAGCGCCGCCTGCTCGACGGCGCGCTCAAGGCCGACCCGCTCGCCGCCGCAGACGCCTACCGCGAACAGTTCGCGGACTTCCAGCGCGAACAGGTGACGGCGCTCGTCGAGCGCATCTATCACGGCGTCAAGAAGCGCCGACCCGAGACGCTCGTCTCCGCGTCGGTCTTCGCCAACGACGAGAACGCGCACGCGCGCAGGTTTCAGGACTGGCGGCGCTGGCTCTCGATGGGGATTCTCGACGTGGTCTGCCCGATGGCCTACACGCCCGACACGGAGACTTTCAGAAAGCAGATTGAGGTCGCCAAGACTTCGGCCGCCGCCTCGGGCAGGCGCGTCTGGGCCGGCATCGGCGCGTATCGCATCACGGCCGACTCGACGGTCGAAAAGATAAACGCCGCCCGCGCGCTCGGCGCTGACGGCGTCATCCTCTTCTCCTACGACTCGACGCTCAACAGGGGCGAGCTTAACCCTACGGGCGACTACCTTGAGCGCGTGCGTCGCGCCGCCTTCGACGCCCGACCGTAGACGCCCGACCGCAGACGCCGCCCGTCACAGGTGTCTTTTCCAGAAGTCGAGCATCGTCCGGTGCAGGTGCATCTGGCCGGGGCGGTCGCTGACGCTGTGCTTGCGCATCGGGTAGATCATCTGCTCGAAGAGTTTGCCGGACTGTATGAGCGCGTCGGCGAACGCCTGCGTGTTCTGCGGGTGTACGTTGTCGTCGTACGTGCCGTGGACGAGCAGGAGGCGGCCGTGCAGTTCGCCCGCGCGTTTGACCAACGAGGCGCGGTCGTAAGCTTCGGGGTTCTCGGACGGCATCCCTGCGAGCGCCTCGGCCCACTTCGAGTCGTAGTATCGCCAGTCGGTGACGGGCGCGCCGGAGATGCCCGCCTTGAACTCCTTCGAGCGGGTCATCAGGTTAAGCGTCATCGTGCCGCCGCCGCTCCAACCCCAGACGCCGACGCGCCCGCCGTCAACCCACGGTTGCGTCTTGAGCCACCGCACCGCGTCGAGCAGGTCGGCCGTCTCCGGCTCGAACGCCTTCCCCACGATGGTGTTCTCAAGCTTCTTGCTCACGCCCGTCGCCGCGCGGTTGTCCACGGTCAGCAGGACGAAGCCTTCGGCGAGAAAGAACTGCTCCTGGAGCAGACCGCCCTGCCACGAGTTTGCGACCGACGGCGCGGACGGCCCGCCGTAGACGTAGACGACGACGGGATAGCGTCGGTCGGGGCGGAAGTCTTTCGGCTTCAGCAGACGCGCGGGCATCTGGAAGCCGTCGGCCGCGGGGATGCTCAGCAGCTCCGGGTATTGAATGTTAAAGCGCGCGAGCAGCTCCGGCCTCGGGGGCGCGAGCGCGCGCGCGCCCGCGCCGTCGGCCCGGCGCAGCGCGAGCGAAGGGAGCGTGCGCGTGTCAGAGAAGTTGTCGAGGTAGAAGCGCGCGTCCGCGGGCATCGAGACGCGGTGCGTGCCCGGCTCCGCAGACAGCCGCGTCATGCCCGAGCCGTCGAGCCTGATGCGGTAGAGGTGGCGCTCAATCGAAGAGCGCTCCTGCGCGGTGAAGTAGACCCACCCCCCGGCCTCGTCTATCCCCGCGACCGCCTGCCTGACCCAGAACGCCCCACCGCCCGACGACGCCAGCGCCCACGGCCCGCGCGTGACCTGATTAACCAGACGGCCGTCCAAAGTGTAGCGGTAGAGGTGGTAGAAGCCGTCCCGCTCCGACGCCCAGAGGAAGTGACGGCCGTCCGAGAGGAAATGCAGGTCGTCGTGAATGTTGACCCAGCCCGGGTCTGTCTCGGTCAGCACCCTCGCGGCCGCCCCCGTCTCGCGCGACGCGAAGTAGAGACCCGACTCGTGCTGGTCGCGCGTCAACGTCTGCACGCTGACGCGGCGCGAGTCCGGCAGCCACTTCACGCGCAGGACGTACTCGAAGGGGCGGTCGCCCGTGTTCACCCAGACGGTCGCGTCGCGGCCGATCTCCGCGACGCCGACGCGTACGCGCGGGTTGGGCGTCCCCGCCTTCGGGTACCGCTGCGTGATGAGGCGCGGCGCGCTGTCCGGACGGAAGTCCACGTAGTGACTCAGGCCGACGGACGACTCGTCGGTCTGAAGGTAGGCCAGCGCGCGCGAGTCCGGCGACCACCAGTAGCCGATGTCGCGCCGCCCGAAAATCTCCTCCCAGTAGACCCAGGACAGGCGGCCGTTCAAGGTCGTCTCCGAGCCGTCGCGCGTCACACGCGTCTCGGCCTGCGTGTCAATGTCCACGACGTAG
>DASWNR010000209.1:0-4936 GCA_036399155.1 Pyrinomonadaceae bacterium | reverse complement strand
CTTCGAGCTTGGCGCGCGCGGGCGCGGGTCTGTCCTTCGACAGCCGCGGCCGCGAGGCGTGGTGCAGGTGCGTGACCGCGACGGCCAGCGCGTCGGAGGCGTCGAAGGGCGTCGGCGCGACTTTCAGCTTCAAGAGCACGCGCATCATCTCCTGCACCTGCTGCTTCTCGGCTGCGCCGTAGCCGACGACCGTCTGCTTGATGAGGCGCGGCGCGTACTCGGCGATCTCGACGCCCGCGCGCTCGGCCGCGAGCAGCACGACGCCGCGCACGTGCCCGAGCTGGAGCGCGGTCTTGGGGTTGACGGCGAAGAACGCCTCCTCGACGGCGCACACGTCGGGACGGAACTTCTCGATGAGCGCCTCGACGCCGACGGCTATCTTCAGCAGCCGCGCCGCGAAGCGCTCGCGCGGGCGCGCCTTCACCGTCCCGAAATCGACGGCCGCGTAGCTGCGCGCGTCGCCTTCGACCACGCCCCACCCCGTCGTCTCGCTACCCGGGTCGATGCCTAGAACTCTCATGAGTGATAAGTGACGAGTGATAGTTGATAAGTGTTTGAGAAGGAGCAGGCGGGACTCGTCCCTCTTATCACCCGTCACCCATCACTTATCACGGCTTTAAGCTCCGGCCATGTCGGCCTCGTCCATGTCGAAGTTGGCGGAGACTTTCTGCACGTCGTCGTGGTCTTCGAGCGCCTCCATGAGCTTGAGCATCTGGCGCGCCTCGATGCCTTCGAGCTTCTTGTACTCCTTGGGCAACAGCTCGACCTCGGCCACCTCGGGCTCGACGCCCGCCTTCTTGACGGCTTCGAGCACGGCGTCGAAGTCCTCGGGCGAGGTGATGACCTCGAAGTTGTCGCCGTCGTCGCGCAGGTCTTCCGCGCCCGCGTCGGTGACGACCTCGAAGAGCTCGTCCTCGGGCTTCGACTCCTTGGCGACGACGATGTAGCCCTTCTTCTCGAACATCCAGTTGACCGCGCCCGAGGTGCCGAGGTTGCCGCCGTTCTTCGAGAAGATGTGACGAATCTCGGCGACCGTGCGGTTGCGGTTGTCGGTCATCGAATCGACCATCACGGCGACGCCGCCGGGGCCGTAGCCCTCGTACGTGATCTCGTCGTAGGAGATGCCCTCCTCCGCGCCGGTGCCGCGGCGGATCGCGCGCGCGATGGTGTCGTTGGGCATGTTCGCGCCCTTGGCGTCGGAGACGGCCTTGCGCAGTCGGGCGTTGGCGTCCGGGTCGCCGCCGCCCACGCGCGCGGCGACCTGAATCTCTTTAATCAGCTTGGTGAAAACCTTGCCGCGCTTGGCGTCCAGAGCGCCCTTCTTGTGCTTGATAGTGTGCCACTTCGAGTGTCCCGACATGTCTGATGAGTTCCTTGGCTGAGTTTTAAGTTGAACTGTAAGCGGGTCGGAAATATACCACAACGGCTCGGCGCGTGTCGCGCCCGGCCCGGGGCGACTTAACCTTTCGAGGCGAGCGCCAGCAGCCCCGACGCTTCGGCCCCCGCGACGCGCACGACCTTCGACTTCGACGCGTGGCCGCTCAGAATCTCGACGGCGCGCGCCGGGACGCCGAACGCTTTGGAGAGGAAGCGCGCCAGCTCCACGTTGGCGGCGCCCTCGACGGGCGGGGCGGCGACGCGCACCTTGAGCGCGCCGTCGTGAACGCCGGCGGCGGCCGTCCTCGACGCGCGCGGCGCGACCCGCACGGCGAAGACGAGCGCGCCGGCCTCTTCCCTGTATTCAATCACCTCGTCCCGAAGAAGACTCGCGCCCCGCACGGCTTCAGACCTGGAGCAGCGTGGCACCCACGGCGCGTTGCAGGAGCGTGAGCAGGAACAGCACGACGATGGGCGAGATGTCCATCATGCCGACCGGCGGGATGAGTCGGCGGAACGGGCCGAGCACCGGCTCGGTCGCGCGGATGAGAAAGTGGAGCAGGCGGTTGTGCGGCCCCACGCCCCACGACATGAGGATGCGCGCGAAGATCATCAGCGAGTAGACGGCGAGCGCCCCGACGATGATGTAGCCGACGAAGGAGATGGGGGCCCCCGCCGCCACGCTCTTGAGCAGGCCCCGCACGGTGTAGAGCACCGCGCCGATGAACTCCGAGGCGAAGTAGCCCGCGAGTATGGCGATGAGGATGACGACCAGCGGCGCGACGTTCGGGCTGAAGCCGGCCTGCACGAGCGGCCTGCGGACGGGGTTGACCATGGGGTCCGTCCAGCGCCGTATGAGGATGACGGGGCGGCTGAAGGGGTTGAGGTCGGCCTTGTTCAGAATCAGGCGCGCCAGCATCAGCACGATGACGACGAGGATGACGGTCGCTATCGCGTACCAGACGAACAGGGCCGCCGAGTTGAAGTATAAGTCCATGATGTCGTGAGAAGCCGCACGCCGGACGCCGTCCGGCACCTCCGGCGTCTAAACCTTTCCGCCACGCTCGCCGAAGACGGACGTGCCCACGCGGACGAGCGTCGCACCCTCCTCGACGGCGACCTCGAAGTCGTGGCTCATCCCCATCGAAAGCTCGCCCGCGCCCCCGCCGGCAACGTCAAAAGCCCCGCGCCCGCGCCACTCGTCGCGCAGCTCGCGGAGCCTGCGGAAGTACGGCCTGACGCGCTCCGCGTCCTCGAAGAACGGCGGCAGAATCATCAGCCCGCGGCAGCGCACCCGCACGCAACCCCGCAACGCCTCGAAAACTTCGGGCAGCTCGCCTTCGGTCACGCCGCTCTTCGTCTCCTCACCCGCGATGTCAACCTGGATGAGCACGCCGAGCGAGTCGCGCCCGTCCTCCTCGCAGATGCGTTCGAGACGCCCGACGAGCGCCGCCGAATCGACCGAGTGAATCAAGTCAAAGAGCCGTGCCGCGCGCCGAGCCTTGTTCGGCTGGAGGTGCCCGATGAGGTGCCAGCGCGCGTCGGGCGCGTCGGGCTTCAACTCTTCAATCTTCCCTTCGGCCTCCTGCACGCGGTTCTCGCCGAAGTCTGTGAGCCCGGCGGCGACGGCCTCGCGTACGAGCGCGGCCGGATGAGTCTTGCTGACGGCGACGAGCGTGACCTCTTCGGGCGCGCGGCCCGCGCGTCGCGCCGCCTCCGCGATGCGCCCCAAGACCTCCGCGGCTCGCGCGCGTAAACCCGACGCCTCTGACCCCGCCTCAGCACTCATTGTTGCGATTCCGTTGTGAACGGGCACGACTATAACAAGCGCGAGAGCGCGTCCGCAACCGAGCCGTACGCGGCCGTTTCACCGACGCTCCACAAGCGTGCACCTTTCCGTACACCATACAGAACGGGGCGACACTGTATCGTGTGCCGGGTCGGTTTAACCGCGTGAAGGCGGGGGAGTTTTTGCGGGAAGTCGCGTGCGCCCGCGCAGTGGCACGGTGCTTGTTTAACTGGACGGCGGGCTCGGCAGCAAAAATATTGCGCGTCAGTCGACTGAGGCGAGGAGGATTTGAAGATGAGCACTAGTGTTAAAGGGTTCGCGACGAGGGCACTCATGCTGGCGATGGCGCTGTTTCTCGCGCTGCCCGCAGTGACCTTCGCGCAGCAGAGGCGCGAGCGGCGTGAGGATCGACGCGAGAGGCGTCAGGAGAGGCGCGAAGATCGTCGCGAGAGGCGCGAGGAGCGCCGCGACGTGGACGGCGACGGCGACTTCGACCAGCGCGACGTCTACATCCGCCAGCAACAGCAGCAGCAGCGTAACAACGGTTACGGCTACGGCGTCCGCCGCGACCCGCGCGACCGCGACGGCGACGGCGATTACGACCAGCGCGACGTGTACATCATCCAGCAGCAGCAGCGCAACAGCGGCTACGGCACTTACGGCGGCTACGGCAACCAGGGCGGCTACCGCAACAACCGCGGCTACGGCAACTACGGCTACGGCAACTACAACCAGTCGCAGCAGACGGCCCTGAACGCCGGCTACAACGAGGGCATCAAGGAAGGCCGCAAGGATCGAGGGCGCGGCGGCTACCGCAACGTCAACGACTACAGCGCGTACCGCAACGCGGACAAGGACTACAACTCGCGCTACGGCGACCGCTACCAGTACCAGCAGTACTTCCGTCGCGGGTTCGAGAACGGCTACAACGACGGCCTCAACGGCTACTAAGCCGCTCTCAGGGTTACGAGCAAGGGGGTAAAAACAGGCCCGGGCGGTTCGCCGCCCGGGCCTGTTTTTCACGTCCAAAAGGGGCCGTTTGACAACCCCCGAACGCCGCCTTTAATATCTCACTTCCCGCACGCGGATGTGGCGGAATTGGTAGACGCGCTAGCCTCAGGAGCTAGTGGCCGCAAGGTCGTGATGGTTCGAGTCCATTCATCCGCATCACAATCAATAGCTACACAGACTCTCTAGTCGCAATCGGGCATCACGCCCGCCCCGGACTGGAGAGTCTTTCCATCTCCCCCGGCTAACGTCTACATCTCATTTTTCTGCCGGGCCGCCTCGTTCCTTAGTACCTGTGATTTACCTTCCATGCTATTGAAGCCGTTGATCAGTTCTATGGCCTCGGCATACTCAAGGTTCTCCCTGATAATCTCGGAGCGCCCCTTTTTTGAAACCGGGATTGAGTCGTCCACCCTCTTGACCCGGTACTTGATGGAAGTATCACCCTCGAACTTGGCCTTCTGCCCCGGCATCGCCTGCACTGTATAAATAAACATTCGTTTCCCTCCCCTGTTCAAATCATATCCACTTCGCTCGGAAACGCGCAAGGGAAAGGTTTGTGGATAACGGTCAGGAAGCAGAAGGTGTGCCGTTTTAAGATTTATGCCCCTTCGCCGGCAGTTTATCCGGTAGGTCTAATTCATCATCAATCAACCTCTCAACGCATGTACCTGCGAGCCTCGCGTATCTCAAAAGAACAGGTAGCGGAGGCTCCCCCTTACCCGTCTCATATTCTGAAATCCTGTTCTGCGTAAGCTCAAG
>DASWNR010000208.1:0-6443 GCA_036399155.1 Pyrinomonadaceae bacterium | reverse complement strand
GCCCCGCGCCGAGCCGTTCGAGCCGCGCGTTCAAGTCGCGCTCGTCCGCGGCGTAGACCTTGCGCAGAAGCTCGCGCAGCTCCTCTCGAATCTGCTGGTAGCGGCGCGCCTTCGCCGCCTGCCGTCTGAGCGAGCCGACCTGCCGCTCTATCTCGGAGATGATGTCGGAGACGCGGCTGAGGTTGGTGCGCGCGGCTTCGAGGCGGGCTTCGGCCGCGCGCTGTCGCACGCGGAACTTGGTGATGCCGGCGGCCTCTTCGATGAGCGTGCGGCGATCCATCGGCTTGGCCGAGAGAATCTGGCCGATGCGCCCCTGCTCGATGATGGCGTAGTGCGCGCCGGAGAGCCCCGTCCCGGAGAAGAGGTCTTGAATGTCGCGCAGCCGGCAGACGCGTCCGTTCAGGAGGTACTCGCTCTCGCCGTCGCGGTAGAGCCGGCGCGTGACCGAGACGCTCTCGCCCGGCGCGAAGTCGAGCCCGAGGCGGCGCGGGCGCCAGTGGCGCCTGTTGGGCGTCCGCGACTTCGGCGCGGGCACGGCGTCGGCGCCGTCGGGCGTGACGACGGCGAGCGCCTGCGTCGCCTCGCCTTCCGTGGTCGCGGCGGCGGACTCGGTCTGCGCCGAATCGCCCGCGCCGTTCGAGTCGGGGCCGGCCGGGGCGACGGCCGCGGCCTCCGCGACTCCGGGAGCCGCCGGCGGCGCGGACGCCTCAAGCTCGGGCGAGAGGCGTTCTTCGAGCGCGCCCGCCTGGTCGTCCAGCCCTTCGAGCGTCGCGTCGATGTCCTCGATGTCGGGCTCTTCCTCCACCGTCTCGTCGCGCACCATGTGGAGCACGACCTCGGCCATCCCCGACGGAGCGCGGTTCTTCGAGCCCTGGAAGATGACGTCCTTCATCTCGCCGCCGCGCAGGTTCTTCACCTTCTGCTCGCCCAGAACCCACGCGATGGCGTCGGCGACGTTCGACTTGCCGCAGCCGTTGGGGCCGACGATGCCGGTGATGCCGTTGCCGGTGAAGGCGAGGTCTGTGTAGTCTGCGAAGGACTTGAATCCGGTGATTTCGAGGCGTTGGAGTTTGAACATGCTGAGCGTTTTCGGCCTTTACGGGTACCCCGGGACATACAGTCCCTAGAGCCTTTGCGGGAGACGCACACTATATGTTGGCGCGGACGGGTTGTCAAACCGAAACATTAAGCGGGGCGGGGTTACTCGTTGGCACCACAGCCGCTTAACTCACGCGCGCAAAAACGGCGGCGGGGCGCGGGCGACCTCTCGCCGCCCGCGCCCCGCCGGAAATAGACTCGCCGCCCGCCTAGTCGGTCAGCCAGAGCCGCCTGTAGAACGGGTCGGAGAGGACGGGCGCGGCGCTCGCCACCTCCGGCCCACGCCTCAGCGTGTAGCGCAGGAAGACTTCGCCCTCGTCGCCCGGCACGGACGGGCCCTCCTGGTTGCCGCCCGGCGCGCCGGCGAAGCGCCGCCTGTACTCGAACGACACGATGAAGGAGCGCACCATCTCGGCGCGGCGGACGCGCGCGAGCGCCACCGTCTCGTCGCGCACGTTCTCGCCCGGCTGACTGAAGCTGTTCATCTTATCCAGCCAGAAGTCGTAGCCCGCGAAGTTGCCGTCCGGCGAGTCGTCCGGGTTCCGACGCAGGTAGCCGAAGTACTGCATCAGCACGAACGAAGGGTTGTAGAGCGCGGAGTAGACCGAGTCGCTGTCGGCGACCGACCTGACCGCCGCCGCGCGCCCGGCCGTGTCGCCCGACCCGTAGGCCGCTATCGCTGCGTTGCGCTCGGCCGCGGAGGGCGTCGTGCCCGCGTTGGCGAAGAGCTTGTCGACGAACTCGGCCGCCGTCATCCCCGGCGGGAACTGCGAGGTGAACTGCGTGCGCGTGACGAAGTCCTCCAGGTACCTCTGCCGGTTCGCGTCCAGCCTGGCCTGGAAGCCGGGCTGGCCGACGATGACGCCCTCCGAAATCTCGCGCTGGTCGCGCAGGAAGGTTGTGTAGCGCGGCGTGAACTTCTCGTTCCCGAACGCGGCCTTGTGCGTGCGGATGACGAAGTAGCCCGTCGTCTGGAACTCTATCGACAGGAAGAACGCGGTCGAAACGTCCACGCGCTTCTCGTCGCGGCACTGCGCGTTCGCGCCGCACTGCTCGATGCCGTTGGTCCAGAAGTCCTCGCCGGCCGCGTCGGCCTGCCGGTAGAGGAAGTCGTGGTAGTGCGTGCAGACGAACGTGCGAGAGTCGTCGATGGGATTACCCGACGACTCGGGCGCGTCGTCCACTATCTGGAGCGAGGCCGCGCTCGGCGCCCCGGCCGTCCCGTTCTGCGGGTTCTGGAGCACGAGCGTCGCGTTCTCCGACCCCTCCGTGTAGGCGTCCTCGTTGATGAGCACCTGGAAAGTCCTCTCGGTCTCGCCCGGCTCGAAGACGAGGCGTCCGACGACGATCTCGTAGTCACCCTTCTGCTTGGCCGTGCCGTCGTTGCTGGCGACATCGACGCTGGCGCGCGTGTTCGTCAGGCCGCCGCGCAGGACGCGGACGGTGATGGCGACGCAGTCCTCCTGCACGGCGTAGGCCGGCGAGTCGAACTGGAAGAACGAGGTGGCCGGCGTCGGCGAGGTCGTCGGCGTCGGGGTCGGCGTGGGCGTCGGCGTGGGCGTGGGCGTGGGCGTCGGGTCTACGACGGCGGCGCAGCCCGCGGACGGCCCAGCCGCGCACGAGCCGACGGTGAACTCCGTGCCTCCGCGCGTCAGGTCATCCTTGGCGCTGGCCTGGCTCGTGAAGGTCTGGCCGCGCAGCCCGGCCAGCACCGTCCCGTTCCCGATCGCGCCCCTGGGCGCGAACTGGTTGAGCTTGCTCACGGCCACCTTGACCGTGACGGTGCCGGCGGCGCTGTCGAACGCGCCGCAGTCGGCCGCCTCGCGCGAGGTGTAGCTGATCGAGCCGTCGCCGTTCCTGGCGGCCGTGCCCCAGGTGTATGTGGGCGCGCCGGCGGCGTCGGTGCTCGCACGCACGTAGAACTGGTCGCCGCGGTCGGAGAGCGCGAAGCTGTAGTCGCCCGTCGGGCTGACGCCGGCGAACGGCGCGTTGGACGTGAAGTTCATCCGCCAGTTCGAGTTCGGCGGCACGACGGCGAGGTTCGACACCTTCATCTTCGCGACGACGACGGGCACGCCGCCCGCCCCCGACTCGCACGTGTAGGCGATGGAGACGATGTCGAGCGGGTCATCGCCGACGACGTTGCCGACCGCGCCGGTCTGCACGTCGCCGCGGAAGTCGGTGACCTGCGAACCGGGGATGCCGCCGACGCTGGCCGCGAGCGGCACGGGGCCGCTCTGCGCGGGCGGCGCCAGGCCGGGGTTGGGCACGTTGCCCTTGCTGCTGATGGACGGCCCCGACATCTGGCGCGTGACGTAGGTGTGGCCGTCGAAGTCGTTGTGGTCGTCCGTGTAGCCGACGACGGCCGCGCCGTGCGGGTCGAACGAGATCTGGAAGTAGTCGATGAGGTTGCGGTTCGCGCCCTCGCCGGTCGGGTCGAGCCCGCTCAGCGAGATGTTGGTGGCGTGGTTGAAGTGGTCGCTCGCCACCACCTGCCGGAAGGTCGGGTTGTCGTCGGAGGCGTTGAAGGACTGGGCGAAGAAGACCTTCCAGTTGGCGTTGTTGTTGTTCGTCTCCTCGCTCGTGCCGTACCAGACGATGCCGACCGAGCCCGGCGTCGGGCCCGTCTCCATCCACGGCAGGAGGTTCGTCTTCGCCTCGGCCCCGTTCGAGACGCGGACGGGCGCGCTCCAGGTGTTGCCGCCGTCGGTCGAGTGGACGAGGAGGATGTCCTTGCCGTTCGAGTAGGCGACGTAGGCCGTCCCGAAGGGCGTGCCGTCGTCGGCCACCTTGACCGAGAAGAAGATGTTGGCGACGTTGCCGCTGGCCGCCTGCGTGCAGACGTAGGTCAGCGCCTCGCCCGTGATGGGGTTCGTGGCGGTGCTGTGGCAGACCTGGCCGGTCGAGCCGCTGACGTAGACGCGCCCCGACCTCTGGTGGACGTCGATGCTGCCCACCTGGCCGATGAGGCCGGCGGTCTGCGACAGGCCGTAGGTGAAGCCGCCGTCGGTCGAGCGCTGGATCTGCGTCACCGTGGGCGCGACCGTGCGGTAGAGCAGGTAGACGTTGTTCGGCCCGTGGAACTCGTGCCACTGGCGGTCGTCGCCGGGGATGCCGCCCGTGGCGTTGCCGGCCGGGTTGCGCTGGAAGGTCGCGCCGCGGTCGGTGGACTTCTGCGTGGTGATGTTGGTGAGCAGGAGGCTGCTCGACGCGAGCTGCGCCGGCTCGGTAAGCGCGCCGGTCGTCGGGTCGGGCAGGCCGACCGCGAGGTCGATGTCGCCGCCGCCCTGGCCGCCGACCGCAGCGTTGGGCGTCCCCGTGATGGAGTCGGGCTGGCCGCGGTAGACCCAGTTGCGCATGAACGGGTCGTAGTTCGGGTTCGGGTTGCCGCCGACGCTCGGGCGCAGGTCAACGTACCAGACGTCGTTGCCGGCGGGGACGCCGCGGATGCCGCCGACGTAGAAGTTGCCGAACTTGTCGGTGCGGCTCGAAGGCTCGCCGTCGCGCGCGGCGACCGGGGCCTTGACCGTCACGTTGGGGCTGAAGGTGATGCCGCCCGTGACGTAGGTGGCGGTGCGGGCGGCGGCGACCGCCCCGACGCTGAACTGCCCCCTCGGCGGGTCGGCCTGCGCCGCGCCCGGGGGCGCGTTGTAGTAGATGACGCGGACCTTGTAGTCGCCGGTGCCGGTGTCGTTGGGGTCAATCGACGCGTGCTCCTCGGTGAGGACGCCGCTGGTCGCGCCGTTGCCCGAGCTGGTGACGAACTGCCCCGTACACTTCCCCGTCGCAGGGCACGTCCCGCCCTTATAGATGACGAGGTCGTAGTCGTTCGAGGGGGACGTCCAGGTCACGTCTATGCGGACGACCTTGCCGCTGTAGAGGCCGGGCAGCACCGTCAGGTTGAAGGTGTCGCAGGTCGTCCCTTCGGCGCAGCCGTTCTCGCCGTCGAGCGGGTCGGTGGAAACGCCGCCCGTCGCGGTGCCCGTCCACCTGCCGTCGGCGGGGAGGATGGGGCCGGTCGGCCCGACCGTGCCCGCGGCGGGGGTGGCGGCACTCGCCACGCGCGCGTCACGCGAGCCGGGCGACAGGAAGAGCAGCGCGCCGGCCGCGCACGCCACGAGCAGCGATAGCAGGAGCAGACGCGCCGCGCGGCCGCCGCCCCACTTGAAGATTTTTCCCCGCCCCGCGCCTGACAAGCGGTGGGGCCTGCCTTTAACAGTCTCGGAAGACTCTTCGCCTCTTAATCTCATCACAAAAAAACTCCTCGGTTAAATAGGACGGGAGCGCGACGCGGCCGTGGGCAAGCTTGGCCGTGCGCGTTACGAAGGACAGCCGGGCAAGATTGGCTGCGACCCTTGAGACCTGCGCGTCGGGGGTTCGAGTTGTCGGGCTGATTCGGGGTTGCGGGAAGTTTTATACCACACCGAGCGCGCGTAGCGCACCTAAAAAGTAGACAGTAGTCAGTAGACAGTAGTCGGCAGGCTCCATCCGGCGGAAGCCGAGGATGCCGGCCGCGGGGTTCGAGCGGCGAAGTGTGTTCCTGCCGACTACTGTCTACCAGCTACTGCCTTCGGCATCAGGTCGCGCCGCGCGTAGAGGACGAGGTTGACGCCCGGCCGCAGCGGGTAGACGCCGCCGACGCGCGCGTAAGAGTCCGCGACCACGCGTTCGAGCTGCGGCAACTGCTCCTCCTTGCCGATGACGGCGAGCGTCGATTTCGGGTCGTAATAGTTGGAGAGCCGCCCCTCGTAGCCCGCGTGCGAGTTGTCGCGGAAGTACCACGGCAGCGGCCAGTAGTCGGGCGAGGCCGTCGCGAAGCCGGGCTCCTTCGTCCCCGCGCGCTCGCCGACCCGCTCTATCTCGCGGACGAGGTCGAGAAACTCCCGCCGCGTCTGCGAGTAGACGTAAGGGTGTCGGTCGTCGTCGTACTCGCGGAAGTTGACGACGAACGTCTGGTAGAGGCCGAGCCCCGAGGCCAGCACGAGCAACGCGGCGGCGGCCTGCCAGCGCACCGCCGGCCGCCCCCTCAACTCGCGCGCCGCCCACGCGCCGAACGCCTGCACGGCGTAGCCGGCCGCGACCGCCAGCGGCAGAAGGAAGTTGAGCACCAGCCACGGCGTCTTGTAGCTGATGAGCGAGTAGGCCGCGAACAGCCCGAAGCCCCACGCCGCGAAGAAGACCGCGAAGCGGTTGCGCCTGCGCTCGAAGAGCGCGTACGCGGCGCCGAGCGCGCTGAGGAAGAGGACGGCCGCGTCCTCCTTCAAAAGCCAGTCGAAGTAGGCGTGCCACGGCTTGCCGTGGAACTCGCTCATGCCCGTCTTCTGCCAGATGGCGAACGCCTTGAA
>DASWNR010000207.1:0-5822 GCA_036399155.1 Pyrinomonadaceae bacterium | reverse complement strand
CCCGGCTTTTTCAGGAAACAGCTTATGCGGAGCAGACTATTTATTTCGCGGCCTTGTTGCGGCGGCGGCGCACGCCGGCGGCGATGCCGGAGAGTCCCGTGCCGAGCAGGATAAGCGTCGCGGGCTCCGGGATGGTCGATTGCTGCGCGCCGGTGACCTGGCCGGTCAGAGCCACGACCTGGCCGGGGTCAATCGCCACGTCGTTGACGCTGAAGTTGAAGGAACCCGAGCCGCAAGTCGTCTGCTGGCCGGGGACTCCGCCCGTCGGATCAGGCTCGCAGGTCGTGTCGGCGAACGTGAACGTCTGCGGCGTGTTGTTGAAGTCGAGTAAGACGCCGCCCTGATTGTCGGAGCGGACGGTGCCGGTCAGCGTGGCGGTGAACGTCGCCTGATTCGACCCGGCGATGCCCTGCGGCGCGTTGAACGTCACCTGAAGGGTGAAAGTCTGCCCGTTGTAGACGTTCGGCGCCGTGCTCAAGGAGAACGAGCCGAGGTTGTTGACGTTCGCCCCCGGGTTAGGGTTGCCGCCGAGGCCGCGGAAGCCGTTGGCCGTCGTGCCGGCGAAAGTGGAGTTGGAGTAGGTCAGGCCGAGGTAGGTTGCCGAGGCGCCGGGCGTGCAGCCCGCGCCGAAACATCCATTCGTCCCGCCCGAGATGAACACCTCGTCCGCGCGCGCCTCGCCCGCTGAGAGGGCGAGGAAGGCGATGGCTAAGATGCTGAGTGCGAGCGGTTTGACCATCGCAAAAAGTCGGTTCGTCATAAAGTTGAGTTCCTCCGTCGTTCTTCCCGAAACCTTGGGTTCTTGTGCACTCTTCATTGTAACGGACGGCCCGGGCGCGTGAGCGGGGCGGCTCATCTGCGCGTCCGAATGGCGATAAGGAAACACGCACTTTCCGACGCCGTTCGCGAAAAGACCGTAGCGAGAGGTCGAATTATTAACGGCGGGCGGCTAGGGCATTTAGCCGGAGGCCGAAATAACTCAACCCTTTAAGAGTCCGATGTAGCCAGTAAACACTTAATTCTTCGGCACTTTCAGAAAAGTGGAAGGGAATTTACCGGCTTCCAGAAAAAATGTCCAGCAAAATTTTTAACACAAAATGATGGCGGGGCGTGGACGGCCGCGACTTCGGAGGCTAAGACTCGGAAGCGAAGAGGCCGCGGGCGAAACGTTTCGCCCGCGGCCCCGCTTTGCTCTCTCGGGCGCGGCGGTCGCGCGCCGAGCCGTCCAGCCTCTTTTATTAAGGCTTCTAGGCTTTGTCGTTGCGGCGGCGGCGCGCGCGGGCGGCGATGCCGGCCAAACCCGTGCCGAAGAGAATCATCGTCATCGGCTCGGGCACGGCCGCCGGTCCTTCTCCGATCTTGAAGTTAGTGAACGAGCCCGTGTCGTCGCTCGTGCTGGCAAAGAGCCCAAGTCGCAGGTTCGGGTCGGCATTGAAAGCGGCCTGGAGTCGCGCGGCCTGCGCGGCGTCGAGCGCGAAGACGCGGTCGCCGTGCCCCTGCCCGTTCAACTCGTTGCCGAAGTCAATCGGGGCGGCCAGAGACCCCTGGAAGAGTATCTGTCCGTTCGAGCCGTAGGCCGTGAGCACTAACTGATTGAGCGTCAGGTCGTTGTCCGGGTCTTCGGTGTCCATGAAGATGCGCAGCTCCCCGGCGTTGGTGATGCCGGCCTGCGCGAAGCTCAGGGTCTTCGTGTGCTCGCCGTTCTTGGCGTCGCCCGAGCGCGTGTCGCCGCAGGTGGTGCCCTTCTTCCCGGGCTGGCAGCCGTAGGCGACGCCGCCCGAGGCGTTGGTGCTGTTGCCCGGCGACTGGATGGAGAGGACGGACTCGGGCCGGTGGCCGACGCCGCCGGAAGGGGCGGGCTGCCCCGGCAGATAGATGATGTCGGCGCGCGCCTGGCCGGCCGAAAGGGCGACGAGAACCAGGGCCGCGGCGCCCAACGAAAGGCTTCTGAAAAGGTTCCTCATGGCTGTGGGCTTCCTCCTTAAAATTCCGACTGAACGAAACGGGGCTTAGAGATGCGACGCCGGTCGGGAAGCGGGGACTTCCAGGGTTTTGCCAAGGGAACCGGGTCGTGACTTAATTTTTCGGTACGAATCGTGGAAAGTGGTAATCGGGGCGGGTTTCCAGAGGTGTGTAAAAAAAGCCGGGGGCGACAACTTTGTCGCCCCCGGCCTCGCTTTACTCAAAGGATGCGCCGCGTCGTGCGGCCTTTAACTACCGTCTAGGCATTCTTGCTGCGGCGGCGCGCGCGGGCGGCGATGCCGGCCAGACCCGTGCCGAAGAGGATCATCGTCATCGGCTCGGGCACCGCGTTGGGCTGTCCGCCGTGACCCACGTCGCTGCCCTCGCCGTTAGCGCCGACGCGCTGGAAGCGGATGTAAATGGCGTTGCAGATCTGCTCCTCGGTCAAGCCGTTACCGAAGCCGGCACCGGAGACCGTGAAGGTCAGGCTCTGGCCGGGGGCGAGGCCGTTGTTGGGCGAGCCGCCGTTGAAGTTGCCGCTGTTGCCGGTCGTGAAGCCGAAGTCGAGTGTGGCGCCGTTGAACTGCGGGACGTTGCCGAGGTTGCCGTCGCTGAAGTTGAACCCGGCAACGTTCGCGCCCGAGAAGCCGTTGATGTTGCCGGCCCCGATGTCAAAGCCGATGCCGGTGATGCGGGCGTCGAACGGCGAAGTGTTGGTGACGGTGAAGGTGAAAGTGTTGGTCGAGTCGTTAAACGAGCAGTTGACCGTGGCGGTCGAAAGACTGCCGGTGCTGTTGCCGACGACAACGATGGTGTCTGCGCGCGCGACCGAGCTGAGCGCGAAGATGGCGATGGCGGCTGCGCTGGTGAGCAAAGCTTTTCTGAACATGGTTACCTCGATTTCCCCCGTTAAAAGTTTCGGAAATCCCGGCGGCTGCGATGAGCGTGTCGGGTGGAGCAAAAGAGCAGCTTCGAGTTTAAAAACTCGCAAGCGACTGTGCCCGTCTGGTCTTTTGGCCCTTTGTCCTGTCAGGAAAAGATGAGCAATGCCGAAGTCTATCCAGAAAATCGCGAGGTGCGCGGAGATTACAGAAAACCCGCCGGCGGGTCAACCGTAACTCTTCGCGCCGGCGGCCGGCCGGGGCTAAACCCCGCGCTTTCCTATGATGCGCGTGAAAATGCCCGTGAAGCGCCCGACCAGCGCGCGCGACTCCGGGACGCCCCACAGCGAAGTGAGCCCGAAATAAAGGAGCCCGTAAGGCGTCAGCACGAGCGCCGCCATGAGAATCGGATGTATGTCGCCGAGCAGCAGCCTGAGCCCCCACGCCACGCCCGCGCTCGCGGCGGCCGAGACCCAGAGCCTCGCGGCGAAGGAGGTGGGGACGCCCGTCCCCCCGATGCGCGCGTTGAGCCTGCGCCTGAGCAGGAGCAGCTCGGCCCACCCGGCGAGCCCGGCCGAGAGCGTTAGCCCGACCGTGCCCCAGCGCTGGTCTACGCCGAGCAGCGGCGGGAGCGGCAGCGCGAACAGGTAGCCGAGCACGGTCGCGAGCGCGACGTGGAGCACCGCGAACCGGAGCGGGGTGCGCGTGTCGTGCAGCGCGTAGAAGGTCGAGGAGTAGAGCCGCCCGAAGGTCGAGGGCAGGAGGCCGACGGCCGAGCCGGCGAGCACGGCCCAGACGTAGACGGTCTCGGCGCGGCCGAAGTTTCCGTTCTGGTAGAGCGCGCCGACCATCACGTCGCCCAGAGTGAAGAGCGCCACCGCCGACGGCACGATGAAGAAGGCGACCTGCCGCAGCCCGGCCGTCAGACGCCCGCGCAGCTTCTCGGCGACCTCGGACTGCTCGCCCGCGGCGGCGCTCGACATCTCGGGCAGTTCGGCCGCCGAGACCGAGATGCCGAAGAGGCTGACGGGCAGCGTGTAGAGGCTCTGCGCGTAGCCGAGCGCGGCGACCGCGCCCGTGCCGAGCCAGCTCGCGAGCCACGCGTCGATGAAGGCGCTGATCTGCACGACGCCGCGGCTGACGAAGACGGGCAGGAAGTTTCGCAGCACCGTCCTCACGTGCACGTTGGCGAGGCGCAGCGAGAGGCGCGCGCTCCTGAGCAGCATCAGCACCGTGGGAAGTTGTACGGCGAACTGCAAGGCGCTCCCCACGACCGAGCCCCACGCCGCGTAGGCCGCGACGTTCCCCCAGACGGCGAGGTCATCGGGCGGCGTCTCTCGGACGGGCCAGCCCGCCCAAGCGAGCGCCGCGATGAGCGCGAGGTTCCAGACGACCGGCGCGGTGTAGGAGAGGAAGAACCGCCGGTGGCTGTTGAGAACGCCCAGGCACCACGCCGAGAGCACGAGCAGGCCGGCGCCGGGGAAGAAGATGCGCACGAGCCGCTCGGTGAGGTCGCGCTTCTCGCCCTCGAAGCCCATGGCGATGGCGTTGATGAGGAAGGGCGAGGCGAGCACGCCCGCGAGCACGAGCACGGAGACGACGAGCGCGAGCAGCGTGAAGATGGCCCACGCGACGCGGTCGGCCTCCTCCTCGTCGACCTCCCCCTTTTCGGACTGCGCGAGCAGACGCGCGTAGACGGGGATGAACGAGGCGGAGAGCGCGCCCTCGCCGAAGACGTTCTGGAGGAAGTTCGGGATGCGGAACGCCGCGTTGAAGGCGTCCATCGCGTCGGAGTTGCCGAGGAAGTACGCGAAGACCCTCTGGCGTACGACGCCGACGACGCGGCTCAGCAGAATCCCCGCGCCGACGAGGAAGGCGCCGCCCCCCGCGCCGCGCCGCGGCGCCCGGGGCGCGGGGTCGGGGCTCGCCTGCGCCGCCTCGACGCGGTCGAAGCCGGTCGTCCCGCCGACGGGCGCGACGGTCTCGCCCGCGATGAGGTCCGCCTCGCCGCTCTTGTCGGTTAGCCGTGGGGCGTCCCGCCCGCGCTCTCGCGGCGCGGGCGGCCGACCTTCCGCGCCGTCTTCGTCCCGGTTCATCTCTCTGGTTTAGAGTCCGTAGTCTTTAATCTTCGTCAGAAGCGTCTTGTAACTGACGCCGAGGTCTTCGGCGGCGCGCGTCTTGTTGCCGTCGTGCGCGCCGAGCGCGTCGGCGATCTTGCGGCGCTCGACGGCGCGCGCCGCGCGTTCGGCCGCCTCGGAGAGCGTGCCCGACAAATCGAAGCCGGCGCAAGCGTCGTCGCTCGCCTCGCGCGCGCCCGCCGCGAGCCCGAGGTCGGCGGGCGTGAGCACGGAGGAGTCGGCGAGGATGCAGGCGCGCTCGATGGCGTTCTCAAGCTCGCGGACGTTGCCGGGCCAGTCGTGAGCGCGCAGCGAGGCGAGCGCCTCGTCCGAGAGCGTCGCCTCGCGCTTGCGCAGCTCGCGCCCGAGCTGCGCGGCGAAGTGTCGCGCCAGGAGCGACACGTCGTCGCCGCGCTCGCGCAAAGGCGGCACGCGGACGGGGAAGACCGCGAGGCGGAAGTAGAGGTCGCGCCGGAACTCTCCCGCCTCGGCCTCCGCGCGCAGCTCGCGGTTGGTCGCGGCGACGACGCGCACGTCCACGGGGACGGGCGCGCGCCCGCCGATGCGGTCGACGACCTTCTCCTCGATGGCGCGCAAAAGTTTCCCCTGAACGTTTAAGGGCAGCTCGCCTATCTCGTCGAGGAAGATGGTGCCGCCCGAGGCCAGCTCGAACTTACCCGGGCGGCGCTCGGTCGCGCCGGTGAACGAGCCCTTCTCGTGCCCGAACAGCTCGGACTCGATGAGCGTCTCGGGGATGGCGGCGCAGTTGACGGCGACGAGCGGGCGGTCGCGGCGCGGGGAGAGGTGGTGTATGGCGCGCGCGAAAAGCTCCTTGCCGGTGCCCGACTCGCCGAGCAGGAGG
>DASWNR010000206.1:0-5965 GCA_036399155.1 Pyrinomonadaceae bacterium | reverse complement strand
CGGCTTCAACTGGTCGCCCGACGACGGCCGCACATCTTTGCGCGGCGGCTACGGCGTCTACTACGACCGCGTCACGCTTCAGATTCAGTCGCTCGAACGGGGCTTGGACGGCCGCGCGCTCCCCATCGAGGTGCGCGCGGGCAACGTCTTCTTCTTCCCTCCGCCGCCCGATTCGTGTCTGTTCGACCCCGTCTGCGGGCGCTTCCCGCCGCCCGCGCCGACGCTCGCCGACCCCTTCACGGGCTTCGTCCTCCCGGGCGCGGGCGCGGGCGGCATCAACATCATCGACAACGGGCTCCAGAACCCGTTGGTGCAGCAGTTCAACGTCGGCATCCAGCGCGAGTTCGGCGGCGACGTGGTCGTGCGCGCAGACTACGTCCACAACTTCGGCACGCACTTCATCATCGGCCGCACCATCGGGCAGGTCTTCAACCCCGTCGTCGGCGGCCCCGACCTCGTCAAGAACCTTGAGTCGAGCGTGAAGACGAAGTACGACGGGCTGCTCGTGAGCGTCGAGAAGCGCTACGCGCGGCGCTTCCAGTTCCGCGCCTCCTACACTTTGTCGAAGGCTTTCAACTACGCGAACGACGACCAGATTCCTTTCTCGAACGGCCCCGCCGACCCGACGAACTTACAGCTCGAATACGGGCCGACGCCGAACGACCAGCGCCACCGCTTCGCCTTCGCGGGCGTCTTCGACGCGCCGCTGGGTCTGCGCGTCGCGCCGCTCTGGGTGGTCGCCTCGGGCGTGCCGATGGACATACTGTTGCCCGACGGCGCGGCGCGCGTCCCCGCGCTTCAGCGCAACGCGGGCGGCCGCCTCTTCAAGACGGGCGCGGAGTTGAACGCCTTCGTCACGCGGCTCAACGCGGCGGGCGGTGTCTCGGGGCAGCCGCTCCCGCTCGTGTCGCCGGACGCTCGCTTCAACGACTCGTTCAACTCGTTCGACCTGCGCCTCGCGCGACCCTTCAAGGTCGGCGAGCGCGTGACGATCGAGCCGATGGCCGAGGTCTTCAACCTCTTCAACGTGACGAACGTGCTCGGCGTCTCGAACGTCAACTACTCGGGCTTCTCGAACGTGCTCGTGCGCGACGACAACGACCCCGACAGCCCGGGCTTCCTGCGCTCGTCTTCCTTCGGCCGCCCCGTGACGACCGCCGGCGGCGTCTTCGGCTCCGGCGGCCCGCGCGCCTTCCAGTTCGCCGCGCGCGTGACGTTCTGAAAGCTGTTGGCCGTTAGCCGTTAGCTGTTAGCCAAACCGTTAGCGTAAGAGGTATGTTGACTCGGGCCACGATGTCTTCGTCCGGCTAACGGCTAACGGCTCTCTTATGATTGATTCAGGGCTGCGTCGGCAGTTGGGGCTCGCGACCGCGACGGCGGTGGTCGTGGGCGAGGTCGTCGGCGTCGGGATTTTTCTGACGCCCGCCGCGATGACCAAGGAGGCGGGCTCGCCGCTGCTGGTGCTCGTCGTCTGGCTGCTGTCGGGCGCGATGGCGCTGTCGGGCGCGCTCTGCTTCGGCGAGCTGGCGGCGCGGTTCCCGCGCGCGGGCGGCGGCTACGTCTACCTGCGCGAGGCTTTCGGCCCCGCGCCCGCGTTCCTCTACGGGTGGATGGCGCTGCTCGTGGTAGACCCCGGCCTGACGGCCGCGCTCGCCGTCGGCGCCGCCTCCTACGCTGGACACGCCGCCGGGCTATCGTTAATTGGGGTGAAAGCGCTGGCCGTGGGGTTCGTCGTCGCGCTCGCGCTGGTCAACGTGCGCGGCGTGAGACTCGGCGGGTGGGTCGTGCGCTGGCTGACGGTAGTCAAGCTCGCGCTGCTGGTCGTCGTCGTGGTGTGGGGCTTCGGGATGGGTCTGGGCGACTGGTCGCACTTCCGGCCATTCGTCGAGCGGCGCGCGGGGTCGCCGGCGCTCGCGGGCGCGCTGGCCGGCGGGCTCGTCGCGGCCTTCTTCTCTTACGGCGGCTGGTGGGACTTGAGCAAGCTCGGCGGCGAGGTGCGCGACCCAGCGCGCAACCTGCCGCGCGCGCTCACGCTCGGAGTCCTCGTCGTGACGGCCGTCTACGTCCTGACGAGCGCGGCCTTCGTCTACCTCGTCGCGCCCGAGCGCGTCACCTCGGGCGAAGAGTTCGCCGCGCAGGCGGGCGAGGCGCTGTTCGGGCCGGCGGGCGGGCTCGTCTTCACGCTCGTCGTCATCATCGCGGTCGCGGGCAGTCTCGCCGCCTTCACGATGTCGGCGCCGCGCGTCTACTTCGCGATGGCGCGCGACGGGCTGTTCCTGCGCTGGGCGGCGCGGCTCGACCCGCGCACGGGGGCGCCCGCGCGCGCCGTCATGATTCAGGCGGCGCTGGCCTCGCTGCTCGTGCTGTCGGGCACGTTCGACGAGATCATCTCTTACTTCATGTTCGCCGTCGTGCTCTTCATCGCGCTGGCCGTGGCCGGGCTGTTCGTGCTGCGGCGCAGGCGGCCCGCCGCGCCGTACCTGACGCCGCTCTACCCGCTGACGCCGGCCGTCTACATTTTGCTGAGCGCGGCGCTGCTGGTGCTTTTGGCGGCGGGGCGGCCGCGCCAGGCGCTCTCGGGCGTCGCGGTGGTGGCGCTCGGGCTGCCCGTCTACTATCTTTTCTTCCGCGGCCGCGCGGCGGCGGCGGAAGCCGAAGGAGAAGAAACACAAGTATGACCTGGATTAAGACCGTCCCTTTCGACGAGGCCGACGAGCGTCTGCGCGCGGCGATGGAGTCGCAGCGGGGGCTCTACCCGGCGGAGTACGCCGTGCCCGTCCACCCGACGCCCGACGGCGAGTCCTCGGGCATCGTGGCGTCGCACAGCCTCATCCCCGACGCGCTCTACCACGCGTTCTCGACCTTCGGCGTGCTGCTGTCGCCCGACCTGCCGCTCGCGCGGCGGCAGCATGAGATGATCGCCACGGTCGTCTCGGCCATCAACAGGTGCCATTATTGAATCGAGTCTCACGCAGAGTTTCTGCGTCGGGTCACGCTTGACGAAGATTTGGTTCGGGCGCTCGAAGAGGACTACACGAGCGCGCCGGTGACGGAAGAGGAGCGCGCGATGCTCGACTACGTCGCGAAGCTGACGCGCGACGCCACGCGCGTCGGCCCCGAAGACCACGCCCGTCTGCGCGCGGCCGGCTTCGACGACAAGGCCGTCTTACAGATCACGCTCATCGCCTCCTGGTTCAACTACATCAACCGCGTCGCCGACGCGCTCGGCGTCGGCCGCGACTAGCGCCGAAGAGTTAAACGCGGAAACAGAGAAGAGACACAAAGAGACGCGGCTTGAAGGCTTATGTCTTCAAGCCGCGTCTCTTTGTCCCCGCGCTTATGGCTCTCTATTGCTGCTCGTCTTCGTCGGACGCGCGCCTCTGCGGGGCGTCGGGGGCGCGCCCCGCCCCGAGCGAGTCGTAGTTGAGCGCGGCGTTAAAGAGCAGGAAGAAGGCCCCCTGCGTCTGGTGCCGCCACATCGGGTTGGTGGCGAAGAGCAGGACGTGGCCGCGCCCGACCGGCACGTCGACGATGGCCGGCGCGTTCGTCAGCTCCTGCCCGCCCGCGAGCATCCCGCTCACCAGAAGGTTCTTGTCGTCCGACGCGAAGCGCAGGATGACCCGGGGCCGCTGCGCCGGCGGCGTGTAGAAGGGGCTCCGCTGCTGCTGCCGCTGCTCGTCGGTGGGCGTCGTCTCCTCGCCGGGGCGTGGGCTCGGGCGAGGGGTCGGCGGCGCGGCCTGCGGCATCGCCTGCACCACGTCCGGGTCGTTCAAAGAGCCGCGCCCCGAAGGACGCCCGCCGCCCGGCGCGCCGCCTCCGCCCCCGCCGCCTCCACCCCCGCCTTCGCCCGTCGCGACCTGAAAGACCGGCGACTGGTTGAAGTAGATGGGAAGCGTCTCGCCGTAGCCGTAAGCGACGGGGCTTCTGCGGTCGGCGAACGCGGCGTTGAAGATGGAGCCGCGCGCCTGCAACTGCGGCGTCTCGCGCACCGCGACGCCCGAGACCATCCCGTAATCAATGGGGATGCGCGCGTTCGACGTGACGGCGACGAAGAGCCCGCCCTCCTCGACGAACCTTTGCAGGTTGTTCAGGCCGACGAGCCCCATCCCGCCGCGCATGTCTTCGGTCTGGTCGGGCGAGGTGCCGAAGTTCGGCGTCAGCTCCGACTGCTTCCAGGGAATCGGCTCCCCGCGCATCGGCAGCCCCGCGACGACCTGCTGCGCGGAGCCGCCCACGGGCGGGTAGATGATCACGTCGAAGCGCTCGCGCAGGTTTGGGGTCGTGCGCAGGACGTGGTCGGAGATGTACGTGTAGGGAATCTGGTAGCGGTCGAACTCGATGCGGTACCAGCCCTCGTTCTGCGTGTTTATCCAACTGTGGACGATGGCGATGCGCGGCACGCTCATCTCGTGCGTCTTCACGGTCGGGGGCTTATCCACCGCGTGCGCCGTCAGACCCAGCTCGACGACGGCCGCCTCCAGCCTCTGCCGTAAATCAGACGGGTTGCCCTCGCTCCTTATCACGAACGAGCCGGCGTTGAACTGCCGGTCGCCGACCTTGAAAGGCTCCTCGGCCGCGGACATCTTCACGTCCTTCAGGCGGAAGCGCAGCGTGGCGAGCGTGTTGTCCGTGTTGTGGTTGATGACGTAGACGGGCCCCGAGCCGTTGACGCGCCCGCGCACGGAGGCGTCGGCCGTGAGCAGGGTCATCGGCGTTTGCAGGACGCCCCTGTCGGTCACTCTAACCGTCCTGATGTTGCGCATCGCGCCGAGCGTCCAGCCGGTGTCGTCGTACGGCCTGGGGTCGTTGACGTTGTAGTACTGCGTGTCGAGCAGCATGTCGGCCATGCGCGAGTAGGGCTGATCCATGCGCACGACGTAGGAGCCCGCGCCGTACCTCTGCTCCTTGACGGTGAAATCATTCTTCGCCTGGTGCACCTCGACGCCCATCAGCCTGAGCAGGTTGACCGCGTCGGCGACCTCGACGGGGCGCGGGTTGTCGGACGGGATGAAGTAGGCGGCCGGCCCCTCGTTGGTCGCCTTCGCCACCGAGCGCTTGCCCTTCAGGTAAAAGTTCTGTAGGAACCGCTCCTTGTTCTGCGAGACGAAGTTCATCGCGAGCAGGATGGCCGACTGCTGCATGTTGACGTTGTTGCGCAGGGACCAGCGCACGCGCGGCAGCGGCGGGTTGGGCCGGTACCAGTCGCGCTGCGACTGCGCCGCGACCGTCCTGTCCAGCGTGTCCGCGCCGCCGTTGCCGAAAGTCTCGTAGAAGCGCCCGACCGCGTTGTGGCCGTTGGCGACGTAGAACATGTAGTTCGGCGCCCAGCCGTCGTAGAAGCCGTGCGTCCAGACGCCGGGCACGCCGCGCTTGGTCATCTCCTCGACCTCGTGGTGGGCGAGGAGCTGCCACTCGTCTATCACTATCGGGTCGAGCCAAGCGTTGTACGGCCCCGTCCCCGTCGAGGTGTAGAGGAACGGCACGGACTCGTGCAGGTCGTGCAGGATGGCGGGGTGCCATTCGAGGAACGTCTTCATCATGTTGCGCGTGAGCGCGAGCGCCATCCCCAAGCCGTCGCGGTTGTTGTCGTGCGCGACGTACTTGCCCCAGTAGACGAGCGGCGGCACGGCCTTGTCGGGGTTGGCCGTGCGGTAGTTGTAGAGGTCGACCATCTTGTCGCGCCCGTCAACTTCGAGCACCGGCGTGATGAGCACGACGACGTTCTTGCGTATGTCGCGGATGAAGGGCGACTCCTCGACGGCGAGCCGGTAGGCCATCTCCATCAGCATCTCGGGCGAGCCGGTCTCGGGCGAGTGGATCGAGCCCGAGGCCCAGTAGAAGACCTTGCCCTCGCCGATGAGCCGCTGCGCTTCGGCGTCGGAGAGCCCGCGCGGGTCGGCGAGGCGCGCGGTTATCTCCTTGTAGCGCGAGAGACGCGCCACCGCCGCCTCGTCGCCGACCGCGA
>DASWNR010000205.1:0-13767 GCA_036399155.1 Pyrinomonadaceae bacterium | reverse complement strand
AGAGGATGGCCGGCTCCTCGTCGAGGTGCTCTTCCGGGATGAGCATGGTCACGGGCCGGCCGACCGCCTCCGCGGCCGTGTAGCCGAAGACGCGCTCCGCCCCGCGGTTCCAGCTCGTGATGCGGCCGTCGAGCGTCTTCGTGACGATGGCGTCCACGGCCGAATCGACGACCGCCGCCAGCCAGTAGGCCGCCACCTCGGGGCTCTGCGGCCGCTCGATCAGATTGTCGCCGGTCTCGCCGGCGGGCGGCGAGTCGTCGGGCGTTTCCTCGTGCATACGCGAAACTTACCTGCGCTCAGCTCTATGAGAGTTAAACTTGCGGGGGAAAGTTGTGTTGTGCGCGGATTATAAACGACCCGCCCCGTAATCTATAATCCGCCCGCGGCGCGCGATAAAAGAGGGGAGAAGGCCGCGCGCTAGGCTCTCTTTTTGCGGATGAGATGGGTCGTTAGCTTGAAATTAAAATCCAAAGCTGGCGCAAGATAAGTCGGCCGGCGGCGCGGCGGCTAGAGCTTGCGCATGCACCAGACCGACATCGAGCGCGCGCCGTGGACGACGACGGTCTTGAGTGGTTCGAGCAGCTCTCCGCGCAGCGAGTCGGCAGTCTCACGCATCATCCGCTCGTCCGTGAGGAGCCACTCGCTCCCGCCCGGCAGCCTGTAGCGCCGCCCCCCTAAAGACTCTAACTCACCCTCCACTCCGGCGGTGGAAGCCAGCCGGGCGAAGAAGACGCCGCCGGGCTTCAGGACGCGCCACATCTCCGAGACCATCGCCCGCCAGTGCGCCTCCGTTCGTGCGAAATGCAGGACGGCGCTGCTGACGACGGCGTCGAAGCTCTCGCCCTCGAACGACATCCTCTCGACCGGCTCGACGCGGAAATTCTCTCCCGGCAGGTGCGGCGCGAGCGCCGCGGCGAGAGAGCGGACGCGCGTCAACGCTTCGGGCGAGAGGTCTACGGCGCAAACGTCGAAGCCCTCGCGCAGGAAGTAGACGAGGTTGCGCCCGCCCCCGCAGCCGGCGTCGAGGATTCGCATGCCCGGGGCGAAGCGCCCTTTAAGGAGCTGGTCAAAGAGGTAGACGTCTATCGCCCCGAAGTGCTCCTGTAGATTCACGCGCGGCTCCCGTCGTTCAAGGTTGCGGCGCGGCCTGCCGCCATTCGAGCCGGCCGTCAACGCGCTGTCCGCCGATGACCACGTTTTCGAGCTTCAGCCCTTCGACGTTCTTGAGGACGAACGTGCGGTCGGCCTGTTTGACGTTGACGTTGCGCAGCGTCACGTCGCGCAGCGGCGCGGCCGCGGGCGCGTCGCCGTTGAAGACCGTGCCGGCGCGCTCGACCGTGAAGTTCTCGAAGACGATGTCGCGGTAGGTTGAAGGGTAATTGCCGCCGAGCTGCCCGGGGTAGTCGAGCTGGAACCAGAACAGGTTGTCGAACGCCTCGACCGTGAAGTTGCGGACGCGTATGTGCTCGACCGTGCCGCCGCGGTCGAGGTTGGCCTTGAAGCGGATGGCGGACGCGCCCTTGCGCAGCACGTTGTCCGTGAAGTAGACGTGACGGATGCCGCCCGACATCTCGCTCCCCAGGGCGATGCCGTCCTCGCCGCCCATGTCGTTGTGGCGGACGACGACGTTCTCGCTCGGCCGCGCTATCTCGCGGCCGTCGCGGTCGCGCCCGGACTTCACCACCACCGAGTCGTCGCCGGTGCGGAACCAGCAGCGCTCGATGAGGACGTGGCGGCTCGAATCCACGTCCACGCCGTCGTTGTTGGCGTGGTGACTCTCGACGCGGACGCGCCGCACGGTGGCGTGGTCGGTGTAGACGAGGTGGTTGACCCAGAAGGGCGAGTTGAGCACCGTGTAGTCTTCGAGCAGCACGCGCTCGGCGCGGAAGAACTGGATGATGCTCGGACGCAGGCGCGTGCCCTCGCCGAAGACGCGCTTCGACACGGGCGTGCCGTCCGAGCCCATCCGGCGCAGGCGCTGGAAGTCGGGCTCCGCGTTGCGAATCCAGTGGAGAAACTCACTCTCGGCGTTGCCGTCGATGGTGCCCTTGCCGGTGATGGCCACGTCGCTCACCTCGAAGGCGTAGATGAGCGGCGAGTAGCTGTAGACCTCCGTGCCTTCCCAGCGCGTGAGCACGACCGGCAGGTAGTGCCGCGCCTCTGGGCCGAAGAGCAGCGTGGCCCCCTCGGAGACGTGCAGGTTGATGCGGCTCGCGAGGTGGACGGGGCCGCGGCTCAGCCATTTACCCGGCGGGATGACGACGCGGCCGCCGCCCTCCGCGGAGGCTTTTTTGATGGCGGCCATGATGGCGGGCCGCGCGTCGGCCGTGCCGCCGGCCTGCGCGCCGAAGTCGGTGACGGGGTAGTCGCGCGCGGGAATCTGCGGCAGACGGATGTCCCGCACGATCTCTTCGGCGCGTGCCCAGTCGTCGGCCGGCCGTGCGAGGGCCGGAAGGGCGGCGCCCGAAACGAGCGCGACGGCGAGAAGTCGGACGACGAGCGGGAGCGTTCGGGTTCGTTTCATGGCGTGACTCCTAAGACGTGTTCAGGGCCGCGGCGGATTAGCGCCCGCGATGAAATCCAGAAGGGCTCCGACGTATTTCTCGAACGCATCGACCTGCGGGATGTGCCCGGCCTCCTGTATCTCGACGAGGCGCGCGCCGGGGATGCGGCGGGCGGCCGACCTGCCGAGCGCGGGGTAGTCGCCCATCGTCGCGGCGACCTCTTTGGGCACGCGGTCTTTGCCGACGGCCGTGCGGTCGCGCTGCCCGATGACGAGCAGCGTCGGCGTCTTTATCTGCCCGAACTCGTAGACGACGGGCTGCGTGAAGATCATGTCCGAGGTGAGCGCCGCGTCCCACGCGACGCGGCGGTAATCGGGATGTCGCGTCCACCCGGCGAGTATCTCGGTCAGCGCGTCGTACTCTGGCTTCCACTCGCCGCCGAAGTAGTTCACGCGCTGGTACTCCCTGATCGACTCGGGCGTCGCGCGCATCTCCTGCGCGAAGTTCTCCTCGACCGTGCGGTAGGGCGCGACCAGCTTCCAGTCCTCAAGCCCGATGGGGTTGACGAGCGCGAGCCGCTCGACCCGCGCGGGGTACATCAGCGCCATCCGCGCCGCCAGCATCCCGCCCATCGAGTGGCCGACGAGCGCGAACCTTTCCACGCGGAGCGAGTCGAGGAGCGAGCGCGTGTTTGAGGCGAGCGCCTGGAAGGTGAACTGGTAGGAGCCCGGCTTCGACGACTTGCCGAAGCCGATCTGGTCGGGCGCGACGACGCGGTAGCCGGCCTCCGTCAGCGCCTTGATGGTGGTGGCCCAGTAAGCGCCCGAGAAGTTCTTGCCGTGCAGGAGGACGACCGTCCGGCCGTTGGGCCTCGGGGCCGCAACGTCCATGTAGGCCATGCGGAGCCTCTGACCCTGCGTGTCGAACTCGTGGAAGCCGACGGGGTGGGGGTAACGGTAGTCGCCCAGCTCCGGGTCGAACGCCGGCGCCGCCGCGCGCGCCTGCGCGGCGCCGGCCCCCGGACTTTGGCTCGACGCCGGCGGCGCGTTGAGCGCCAGGACGGACGACGCGAACAGCACGTAGACAAGTTTCCTCACTCCGAACCCCCTTGAACCTAAAAAGTGTGTGTGGGGTGAAGCATAACCGATACGAGAATCGGTCTGCCAGCGTGGGCGAGGCGGAACTCCGTGACCGCCTGAGCGGTTACGCCGCCACGCGCCCGTCGGCCGCCTCGACGACGCCTCGTGACAGTTCGGCGTGAGGCATCGCGGCAGACGAAAAGGGAGGCGGGCCCGTCCGGACGGGCCCGCCACCCATGCGCCTTCGCGGCTTGTTTGACGGGGTGGAAGGCGCGCCGAATGTTATGCCCTTACCTACTCCGGTAAAGACGCCTTCTTCCGCCTGCGGACTTTCGCCGCGACGCCGGCCAGCCCCGTCCCGAACAGGAGCATCGTCATCGGCTCGGGCACGGGGTTCTGCTGCCCCGTGAACCCGGCCGTCAGTTGCGCCGACCTGCCGGTCTGGACGAACACGTCTGCGAGCGTCAGCGAGAAGCTGCCCGTGCCGTTCGCGTTGCTGAACGTGAAGTTCTGCGTCGGGTTGTTGAAGTGGACGAGCACCCCGCCCTGGTCGATGTTGGGCGAGACGCTGCCCGTGATCGTCGCGGTGTAGGACGTGCCCTGCCCGCCCGCGATGCCCGTGGGCACCGTGAACGTGACGTTTAAGGTGAACGTCCCGGCGAGGGCCTGCGTCGGCGCGGTGCTCAGGAAGAACGAGCCCAGGCTGTTGCTGCCGCTCAGCGAGCCGACGCCGAGCGCCGTCGTCCCCGTAAAGTTGTTGCCGGTAAAGGTGAGCTGCGGGACTCCGCCGACGGTGCCCGTCGTGGAGCCGGAGAGGGTGACCTCGTCCGCCCTCGCCTCAGACGCGCCGACGGCGAGGAAGGCCAGAGCTATCATGCACAGGAAGAGTGACCTGCCTGCCGTGCGAATTCCGAATTTCTTCATAAGCGTTTCCCCTGAGACTTTGTGTCTATACACGAAGGTTAAGGAAGGCGGGGGCTCTGGAGAGAAGGCGGGGCATTGCCTGCTCCGGGGCGGCCTTCGTGGACTGATTCCTCGTCGCGGCCTCGGCTGAAGCCATGATAGGCACTCTGACGAGACTGCTCACGTTTTATAAACCCTGAATCCCGACGGGCTTCCGAAATTCGCTTACGATGCGGGGAAAATCTTTTCCCGTCGGATTAATCACCCCGGAACGCGCCCCGTTAACGGCGCCGGTGGATGAAATTTAATCGGTGTTCGAGCCGCCGGAGTATTCATAAGGTACGCGCGGCGAGACCGCACTCCGGCGGCAATGTCGAAAGGCGGGGGTTTATGGCCGACACGTCGCGCACGCCGGGTGGCACATCCCTTGCCAAAGTTATTCGGTGTCGGCGGGCGGCCGTCGGGCGAACTTTGGGGGAGGTTCAACCGGCCGGCGCGCTCGATAGAAGAACTCCGAGATGGCAGCCGGTCGGCGGCAACTGGTGGCGTGGGGGCGCCGCCGTGGTGCTTCCGGCCGGCGCCTGTTTTTAAAGGGAAGTTACATCATGTTCGAGCGCAGCAAACTCCTACGGTTGACCGTGGCGTCGTTAATACTCTCCTATCTGCTCGCGCCCGCTTCGGCGGCGCAGGACAAGAAGAAGGAGAAGAAGCCCGACCCGGTGGGTCTGCCCGTCCTGTGGCGCGCGCCCGGCGACATACAGTCGCGCGACCTCCTCATGGGGCCGGGCGGCGCGGAGATGAAGCCCGACCTCGGCCGTCTCACCTTCATCAAGGAGGAGACGGGCGGCTTCTCGAAGAAGTACCGCGTGCGCGACGCGGCGGGGCGCGTGTGGGTGGCGAAGCTCGGCAAGGAGGCGCAGCCCGAGACGGCGGCCGTGCGGCTCGTGTGGGCCGTGGGCTACATGACCGAGGTCAACTACCTCGCGCCGTGCGTGATGATCGAGGGCGCGCCCGACCCCGGCAAGGAGTTCGAGCGGTGTCAGGGCGGCGGCTTCTCGAACGTCAGGTTCGAGGCGAGGCCGGAGAACGTCGAGCGGCTCGACGAGTGGAAGTGGTCTGAGAACCCCTTCGTCAACACGAAGGAGCTTAAAGGTCTCGTCGTGATGATGTCGCTCCTGAATAACTGGGACATCAAAGACACCAACAACAAAATCCTTTACGTGCAGGGCGCGGGCGGCGGGCGCGGCGAGCTGCGCTACATCGTGAGCGACCTCGGCGCCACCTTCGGCCGCGTCAAGCTGGACGTGCCGGGGCTGTGGCGCATCCGACGCAACCGCAACGACCCCGAAGACTACGCGAAGGACGCTTTCCTCGAAGACGTGAAGGGCGGGCAGGTCTACTTCTTCTACAAGGGGAAGCGGCAGGACCTCTTCGACGACATCCGCGTCGAAGAGGCGCGCTGGATAGCGGGGCTGCTCTCGAAACTCTCCGAACGGCAGATCGAGGACGCCTTCCGCGCTGCCAACTACACGCCCGGCGAGGTGCGCCTACTGACCGCCGCCGTGCGTGAGAGAATCGACGAGCTGTCGAACATCCCGGCGCGCGCGGCCTCGAACAGATGACAGGAGAGTCCCGGTTGAATAAACGACTTACAAGGGTGGTTACGGCCGCCGCGCTCATATTCGTCTTTTGCCTTGAGTCGCCCGCGCCGGCGCGGGGTCAGTACACAGGTATCTATCGCGGCAGGCAGGGGCGCAGAGTCGGTCGGGTTACGTTACCGACGCCGCCCTTCAACCCGAACGCAGGCATCCTGAACGGCCGCGGGGGGCGCAGACGCGAGTCGCCGAAGACCACGTCGCGCCGCAGGGCCGGGCGTAGCGTCAAAGCCGCCGACCGAAAACCCACCCGCAAGACTCTACGCAGACGTAAGGCGCGGCGAAATCGACCTTCACACTGAGCGCGTAAGGTGGCCGTCCTGCCTTGCGTAAAAAGAGAGGCCGGAGGGACTTTTGCCCCTCCGGCCTTTCTCGCTTAGACGGCAGATTAACTACGGCTGGGTGTCGGGAGTCGCGGCGCCCGCCCCCGCGACGGGCGCGCCCTGCGTCAGGCCGCGGTTGACGAGCACCTGCACCTCGACGCGGCGGTTCTGTTCGCGCCCCTCGCGCGACGTGTTGTCGGCGACGGGCTGCAACTCGCCGTAGCCGTAGGGCGTGATGATGCGGCGCAGCGGAATCTGGTGGTTCTCGACGAGGTAGCGGATGACCGTCTCCGCGCGGCGCTGCGACAGGCGTCGGTTGGCCTCCGTCGAGCCGTCGCTGCTGGCGAAGCCGCTCACCTGGAGGACGTAGCCCCTGGCGCCGCCCGCCTGCTGCGCGACCTGATCCAACTGCTGCTTCGCCTCGCGCGAGAGCACGCTGCTGCCGACCTTGAAGAGAATGCTCTGGCTGTTCTGCGACTGGTAATCGTCGAGCGCCGAGATGCGCTCGTTGGTGGCGTTGACGCCCGCGACCGCCGCGTCCGCGGTCTCCTGCGCGGCCTTCGCTCCGCCGCGCGCCGCGTTCGAGACGGCCGCCAGCTCGTCCAACTGGCCCGACAGTCTGGTCGCGTTCTGCTCGACCTGACCGATGCGCCCTTCGGCTTCGCCCACGCGGTTCTCGACCGGGGTGACGTTGGCCTCGACCGTGCGCGCCGTGCGGAGGTCTGTGTCGTTGAAGCGAATCTTCTCGGCGACGAGGTTGGTGCCGTCGCCGCGCCCCTCGACTTCGAGGTTGAGGCCGCGGAGTATTGCGGTCACGCCGTAGTTGGTGCCGCCGCCGAAGAAGCCGCCCTTGGTCTTGACGCTCGTGCGGTCGTTCAAGAGAACCGTGTAGGCGTTGCCGGACTGATCCCGCACGACGAAGGTGTCTGCGTCGCGTCGCGTCACCACGCCCTTCAACTTCATCTTCTGACCCGAAGCGACCGAGGCAGAGTTGCCGGCCGTCGATGTCTGCGTGCCCGCGTCCTGCGCGAAGGCCGTCGAAGTGAGCGCCAGCGCGAGCGCGAGCGAGGCGCACAGGTAAATTGATCTCCCGAAGAGGTTGGACTTCATTAATACTGTCTCCCTTTCACAAGAATTGATGATTAATAACCGCCCGCGTCTGCGGCAGGGGACGCGGGGTTCACTGCGTGCGAGGCTCGTGTCCCTAAAACACAGCGCGGCCATGATTCGACGGGGCAGGATAACCCGCGTCGCGTGCGTGCAGGGTTGCGCGGCTCTTATGAATGTGGTGCGGAATCGTTGCGGCGTCGGGGCGCGGCGAGACTGGAATTTGCGCGTCGGGGTGCCGCCGTGAAGAGTGTCGGGGTCGCGGACGTCATTCGGGGACGAGCGCGACGCGGAATCCCGCGAGCGACCACTCTTCCTCGCCTTCGACCAGCCTGACGAAAGAGAAGTCGCCCGGCATGTTGGGGCCGACCGCGTAGCAGGTCGCGTTGCCCTGCGCGTCGCTGTAGAAGCCGAGTTCGAGCGTCTCGGTCTCAGACCACTCGGGGTGAAAGACCGTGCCGACGAGGTTGAAGACCGCCGGCGGGCAGATGGTCGCGCGGTACCCGCGAGGCAGCAGCGACCGGCCGCGCCAGTCGTCGTTGACCACGCGGACGAATTCGCGCAGGGAGAGGTAGTTGTGCGCGAAGCGCGTGCCGTTCATCATCCCGGCCCGCCCGAGGTACGCCGCGAAGGGGTCGGCCGAAGGGTCGTGCCCGTTGGGCGTGCCGTAGAACTGCCGGTTCCCGGGCAGGTAGCGCGGCTTCCGCGTCGTCTCGACGCCGACGACGCGCCCCTGGTGGCGTCCGTGACCGCGGAAGATCTGCTCGCGGTGGCTGCCCCCGTGCTCGCGCGCCCTCGTAAACTCGCGCCCGGCCGTCGGGTAGAGCCGCGACGCGTACGCGTCGTCGAGCGCCACGGCTTCGGCCGAGGGGACGACGTGCCACTCGATGTTGAAGTGACCGAGCCCCGCGGCGACCTCCGGCGGCAACTCGAACCCGCGCGCCTCCGGCGCGAGCAACTCCGCGCC
The DNA here is from genome assembly GCA_036399155.1 of Pyrinomonadaceae bacterium. GTDB lineage: Bacteria > Acidobacteriota > Blastocatellia > Pyrinomonadales > Pyrinomonadaceae > QHXN01. The sequence continues at coordinate 5,229 of DASWNR010000205.1, read as the reverse complement.
CGCCGCCAAGCCGAAGAAGTCTCGCAGCCTCTCCGTCCTCCCCACTTCCCAGTCGGCCATGCCTCCCCCCCCTTTCGTGACACCTCCGACACTGTAATACATCTCATTCACAAATTTCTTGTGACGAAGGCTCGCGAGACAACGAATAGATTTACCCGTTCATCCTCGCACAGGTGCGCCGGGCCGCGTAAAGAGTGTGTAAAGAGATAGTAACCGAACGGGGCGGGGCGGCGTCTATCAACAAGACGGCATCAGAATACAGTCAAGTTCAGGAATGATTTTTCTACCTTCATCACACGTGTTTCGCGCCGCGGCACTCGCCTGCCTGGTCTCCGCCTGCGCGCTCTTCGGGGCGGCCTGCGGGCGCTCCGAGTCGTCTGCGCAGACCAGGGAGGGCGGGAAGGGCGGGCCGCGCGCCGCGGAGGCGTCGGCGGACGCCGCGCCCCCCGTCCCCGTGACCACGGCCACGGTCGTCGCGCGCGAAGTCCCCTCCTACGTACAGGCGACCGGGAGCCTCGTGGCCGAGGAGACTTCGGACGTTTCGTCGCAGGCTTCGGGTCAGGTCGTCTCCACGCCGGTCAACGTCGGCGCCTTCGTGCGCCAGGGCGACGTGATCGCGCGTCTGAACGACCGCGACGCGCGCCTGCGGCTGCAACAGGCGCAGGCCGGCGTGCAGCAGGCAATCGCGGCCGTCCGGCAGTCCGAGGCGCGTCTGGGTCTGCGGCCGGGCGGCAACTTCGAGGCGAGCACGATACCGGAAGTGCGCTCGGCCGGCTCGAACCTCGAAAGCGCGCAGGCGCGGCTCCGGCTCGCGGAGGCGAACGAGCGCCGCTACCGCACGCTGGTCGAGACGGGCGACGTGGCGATGTCCACCTACGACCAGTTCCGCACGGCGCGCGACACGGCGCGCGCCGAGGTCAACGCCGCGCGGCAGGGGCTCGAAGTCGCCATCAACACCGCGCGCCAGAGCAACGCGGCCGTCCAGAGCGCGGAGGCGGCGGTCGAGTCGTCGCGCTCGGCCGTGGCCATCGCGCAGAAGGCCGTGGCCGACGCGGTCATCCGCGCGCCCTACGCCGGCTTCGTCAGCAACCGCCCCGTGGCGGTCGGCGAGTACGTCACGCCGGCCTCGGTCGTGGCGACCGTGCTCAGGACGAACCCCATCAAGTTGCAGTTGCTCGTGCCCGAGGCGGACGCGCCGCACCTCCGGCCGGGCATGGGCATCTCGCTCGAAGTGGACGCGTTCCGCGACCGGAAGTTCGCCGGCAGCGTGTCGGCGGTCAACCCGGCCATCGACCCCGTCTCGCGCTCCGCGACGGTCGAGGCGCTGGTGCAGAACCCGGACAACGCGCTCCGCTCGGGCATGTTCGCCACCGCCCGCATCGCGCGCGAGGGCGGGAGCCGCGCCGTCTACGTGCCGCGCGCCGCCGTCCTCGCCGACCAGAACACGCAGTCCTACCGCGTCTTCGTCATACAGGGCGACACGGCCCGCCTGCGGGTCGTGCAGATCGGTAACGAGGAAGGCGACCAGATTCAAATCCTCTCGGGCGTCGAGCCCGAAGAGACGGTCGCGACCGGCAACCTCCAGCAGCTCTTCGAGGGGGCGCGGGTGAGGGTAGAACAATAGTTCAAAGTCACAAGTTCAAAGTTGCAATTTGAAGCAGCGGCCTCTTAACTTTGAACTTTGAACTTGTAACTTTGAACTGGAAATCGTTATGCAGAAGCTAGCAGAGATTTGCGTCAGGCGGCCCGTCTTCGCCACCGTCATCGTTTTGCTGCTGACGGTGGTCGGCGGCTTCTCCTTCTTTACGCTCGGCGTCGACCGCTTCCCCAAGATCGACCTCCCGACCGTCAACGTCTCGACCACGCTCCAGGGCGCCGCCCCCGAGGAGATGGAGACCGAGGTCACGGACCTCATCGAGGGCGTCGTCAACACCGTCCCCGGCATCGACGAGATGCGCTCGACCTCGTCGCAGGGGCGGTCGCAGGTGACCATCACCTTCAACCTCGAAAAAGACCCGGACATCGCCACGCAGGAGGTGCGCGACAAGGTCTCGACCGTCGTCAACCGCCTGCCCGAGACGGCCGACGTGCCCGTCGTCACCAAGTCCGACCCCGACTCGCAGCCGGTCATCCAGTACGCCGTCAGCGCCCCGCGCTCCTCCATCGAGCTGACCGACCTCGTCCAGAACGAGATTCAGGAGCGGATGGAGTCGGTCGACGGCGTCGGTGAGGTGGTCATCTACGGCGGACGCCAGCGTCAAATTAAGGTCTACCTCGACCCCGGGCGGCTGCGCGCCTACAACCTCTCGACGACGGACGTGGTCAACGCCCTGCGTGCGCAGAACCTCGAACTGCCGGGCGGCAACCTGCAAGAGGGCGCGAAGGTCGTCTCGCTGCGCACGATGTCGCGCGTCCACGACGTGGAGGGGTTCGGCCAGATCGTCGTCACCACGCGCAACAAGTACCCCGTCAAGATTAACGACGTGGGGCGCGTCGAGGACACCGGCGCCGACCCGACCTCGGCGGCGTCTCTGAACGGCACGCCGTCGGTCTCGCTCGCCGTGCGCAAGCAGTCGGGGGCGAACACCGTCGCCGTCATCAGTGCCATCAAGGCGCGCATGGCCGAGATTCAGCCGCTGCTCCCGCCGGACGTGAAGGTCGCCGTCACGCGCGACCAGTCGGAGTTCATCGAGAACTCGCTCCACGCCATCGAGGAGCACCTCGTCGTCGGCGGCCTGCTCGCGGCCGTCATCGTCTTCCTCTTCCTGTGGAACTTCCGCTCGACGGTCATCGCCGCGCTCGCCATCCCCGTCTCGATCATCTCGGCCTTCGCCGCCATCGCCTGGCTCGGCTACTCGCTCAACCAGATGACGATGCTCAGCCTGACGCTGATGGTCGGCATCGTCATCGACGACGCCATCGTCGTCCTCGAGAACATCTACCGCTTCGTCGAGGAGAAGGGGCTCCACCCGTTCCAGGCCGCGATAGAAGGCACGCGCGAGATAGGGCTGGCCGTCATGGCGACCACGCTGTCGCTGCTCGCCGTCTTCATCCCCGTCGGGTTTATGACCGGCATCGTCGGCCGCTTCATGTCTTCGTTCGGGCTGACCTCGGCGGCGGCCATCGCCGTCTCGCTCATCGTCTCGTTCACGCTGACGCCGATGCTCGCCGCGCGCTGGATCAAGCCGCGTAAGGACACGCTCACGCCCGAGGGGATGCCCCTGGCGAACGTTGACGCGGCGGGCGCGGGCGGCGGCGGGGCGGATAACCACCACGTCGTCCCCGGCCGCGCGAACGCGAACGCGGAGTTCGAGGAGGACGAGGCGCACGGCGCGCCGCAGCGCCACTCGTCGAAGGAGGGGCGCTTCTACGCCCCCATCGACCGCGCCTACACGTGGATGCTCAAGTGGTCGATGGCGCACCGCTGGGCCATCGTCGCCATCTGCGTCGTGGTCGTCGCCTCCATCGTGCCGCTCTACAACTGGGTCGGCTACAACTTCCTGCCCGACGAGGACGAGTCCGCCTTCCAGGTCTCCCTGCGCATGCCGCAGGGGACGAGCCTGCCCGCGACGCAGTCCGTCCTCGAACGCATCGCGCGCGACATACGCGAGCAGACCCCGGGCGTCAAAGACACGCTCGCGCTCGCGGGCTTCGGCCGCGGCGGCGGCCCGAACGGCGGCACCATCAACGTCAGCCTCAAGCCGGTCGAGGAGCGCGAGGCGTCGCAGGCCGAACTCATCCAGCGCACGCGCCAGATGATCCAGAAGCGCAAGTACCCGAAAGATTTTCAGATCGGCGTCTCGGGCACCTCCTCCATCGGCGCCAGCATCGGGCTGGGGCGCGGCGGCTCGTCGGTCGGCTTCTACATCAGCGGCACCGACATGCAGAAGCTCGACGACTACTCGAACCGGCTCGTCGAACGCATCAAGGAGGACGACAAGAACTTCCGCGACGCCGACCGCTCGCTGACGCTCGGCAACCCCGAGGTGCGCGTCCAAATCGACCGCCAGCGCGCGGCAGACTTGGGCGTGGAGGCGGGCGACGTGTCGCAGGCGCTCAACGTCCTCGCCGCCGGCCAGCGCGTCACGACGTTCAGCGAGAACTCGGAGCAGTACGACGTGGTGGTGCAGGCCGAGGAGGAGTATCGGCGCTCGCGCGAGAGTCTGAGGGACTTCAGCGTCGGCTCATCGACCGCGGGCGCGGTCAGCCTCGACCGCCTCGTCGAGCTCGAATCGGGGACGAGCCCCGCGTCCATCGACCGCCTGAACCGGCAGCGGCAGGTGACGGTCTCGGCCGGCATCGCGCCCGGGGCGTCCGAGTCGGAGGCGGTCGAGGCCATCCAGCGCTACGCGCAGGAGTTGAAGATGGAGCCGGGCTACCGGACGGGCGTCACGGGTCAGTCCAGGGAGCTGGCGCGCGCGAACCAGTCGTTCATGCTCGCCTTCCTGCTCTCGTTCATCTTCATGTACCTGATTCTGGCGGCGCAGTTCGAGTCGTTCATACACCCCGTCACGATCCTTCTGACGCTGCCGCTCTCGGTGCCCTTCGCGCTGCTCTCGACGCTCATCGCCGGGCAGCGGCTCAACATCTTCTCGGCGCTCGGCATCCTGCTCCTGTTCGGCATCGTCAAGAAGAACGCGATTCTGCAAATCGACCACACGAACGAGCTGCGCTCGCACGGGATGGAGCGCTACAGCGCCATCATCCAGGCGAACCGCGACCGGCTGCGCCCCATCCTGATGACGACCATCGCGCTCGTCGCGGGCATGATTCCGCTCATCGTCGGCTCGGGCGCGGGCGCGGCGACGAACCGCTCCATCGGCGTGCTCGTCGTCGGCGGGCAGAGTCTCTGTCTGCTGCTGACGCTGCTCGCCGTGCCGGTCTTCTACTCGCTCTTCGAGGACGCGAAGGATTCGAGCGTGTGGGGGCGCGTCGGCGCGGGCTTCAACAACTTAAGCGGGGGCCTGCGCCGGCGCGCCGGCGAAGCCTACGCGTCGGCCGCGGCCGGCTTCTCGCGCAAGACAAAGCCGACGGCGGACGCGCTCAGCCGGCGGGACAACAAGGACAGGTATGCAGACCAGGCATCGGGTGATTGACATCTTCAGGAAGCGTCTAAGCGGCGTGGGCGCGGGCGCCCGCGCTCAAGGGGAAGGCGCGCGCGTCGGCTTAGTCGCCGCGTTCGTCGCCGCGTCGCTGCTCGGGTCGCCCCGCGCCACGCTCGCGCAGAAC
>DASWNR010000204.1:0-9871 GCA_036399155.1 Pyrinomonadaceae bacterium | reverse complement strand
CGGGGCGCGACAGCACGCCCGCCGTCACCCGCGAATCGCTCAAGACGATGACGGCGCAGCAGGTCGCCGCGCTCCCGTGGGCGGTCGTTTCGACCGCGCTCAAGGGATAGTCCGTCACCTTTGGTAACAGCTACCTTGTCTAACCTGTTACCTTTGGTTACAATGCAAGTCCAGCCTGAGAGGCTCGAAGCATGAATATGCCGCGAGCCTCTTTTCTTTAACCGTCACCTAATAAGGAGCACCGCATGTCAGTCACAAGCTTTATCCCTGCCGTCTGGGCAGCAAAGCTGCTAACCGGCCTGCACAAGAATCTCGTCTTCGCGCAGCCCGGTATCGTCAACACGGAGTACGAGGGCGAGATTACTAAGCAGGGCGACCAGGTCAAGATTAACTTCATCGGCCAAGTCAGCGTCTTTGGCGTCACGCGCAACGCCGACATCCCCGACCCCGCGCCCCTCGACACGGCCGCGACCACGCTCATCGTCGACCAGGCGAACGGGTTCAACTTCGCCGTGGACGACGTGGACGCGGTGCAGACGAAGGGCAACGTGATTGAGGCGGCGATGGGCGAGGCTTCGTACGGGGTGCGCGACGAGGCCGACAAATACATCGCCGGCTTCTACGCGCAGGCCGCCGCCGCGAACCTGATCGGCAGCGATTCCGTGCCGATAGTGCCGACCGCTGACAACGCCTACGACCACCTCGTCGATTTGGACACGCTGCTCGATGAGGCGAACGTGCCGTCGGGCGGGCGGTGGTGCATCGTGCCGCCGTGGTTCCACGGCCTTTTGCGCAAGGACAAGAGGTTCGTGGGCTCGGGCTCGGCGCGCGCAGACGAAGTGCTGCGTAACGGCGAGGTCGGCGAAGCCGCCAACTTCAGAGTGATGAAGTCCAACAACGTCCGCCACACGAGCGGGACGAAGTACAAGATCATGGCCGGCTACTCCGGCGCCATCTCCTACGCCGACCAGATTGTGAGCGTCGAAGCCTTCCGCATGGAGAAGCGCTTCAGCGACGGCGTCAAGGGCTTGCACGTCTTCGGCGCGAAGGCCGTCAGGCCGCAGGGCCTCGCCGTGCTCACGGCTAACAAGTCGTAACTGCCGGCGGCATCGCCCTCCGCGGCGATGGTCGAGACACCTGGACGCACCGCCGCCCCCGGCGATGGTGCAGGCGTTCACCCTTCAGACGAGGAGTAAAGAGAGATGGCAAACCCTGATGCAATCACAGTCACCGACTGCGTCGCGAACGGCTCGGTCAACCGCCCCGCCGCGCAGGCCATAGACACCGACGGCACGGTGCCGCTCGCGGCGGCGGGCGCGCACGAGCGCATCGTGCTGGAAGTCGTCAACGCCGACGACGCCGCGCTGACCGTCAAGATCAAGGCGGGCGCGGAGGGCGCGGGCGCGGGTCGCGCGGGTCTCGGCGACCTGTCCGTCACGCTCGACGCGACCGGCGGCGCGGGCGACGAGAAAATCCTCGGCCCGTTCGAGTCGGCGCGCTTCCAGCAGGCCGACGGCAAAATCAACGTCGAGTTCGACGCCGCCACGGGCGCGCCCAACGCGACGGTGCGCGCTTACCGGCTGCCGAAGTCGGCGTAAAGGCGCGCCGTGCCCTGGTACAAAAACAGGCGGACGGGCGTGGCGTGGGACATCGGCGACGATGTCACGCTGCGCCACGTCCGCGAGAGTTCCGACTTCGAGCCCTGCGAACCGCCCCGGGCGCACGCGCAGGCTGAAGACCCCGGCGGAGCTGCCGCGAGGGTGCTCCCGGTAGAGGGCGGCGGGACGGACAATCCCGCCGCCTCTCCGCCGGGGCCGACCGCCGAAGGAGAACCCGATGCCAGTCCGCCCGACAATGGAAAGCCTCATCGGCGAGGTCAGGGACGAAATCGGCGACAAGGCCGGTGAATCTCAGACCTTCACCGACGAGCAGATTCAGAGGGCGCTCGACCGCACGCTCGACGGCGTCACGGTAGAAGCGGCCGTCGATTCCGACTTCGACTTGTGGGTCGCGTGCGCCGACCTCTGCGATTCGTGGGCGGTGCGCCTCAAAGACGACGTGGACTTCAACGACGGCAGCCGCGGCTTTAAGGACTCTCAGAAGTCCGCGAGTCTGCGCGTCCAGGCCGACCGCTTCCGCTCGCGTTCCGGTCGCGGCGTCGGCGTCGGGAGCCTGACCAGCTCCGACTTCAACGCATGAACGAGGCAGAGCGTGCAGCCAATGCGTTAGAGCGCCAGCGGGCGAAGATTCTCGGCGCGACCGCCGCGCTGACTCTCTTCGACAAAGACGGCGCGACGCTCGTCACCCTCTCCCGCTACTTCTTCGTCGCGCGCAAGTCCAACGTCACACTCGGCGAGGAGTATCACGAGGCCGAAATCTCCGAGCTGGCCGGGATGACTCAGTCGGCCGCCTCGCGGGTGAAGACCGCGAAGCTCTCGACGATGGCCTCGACCTTCAACGTCCCGACGGTCGAAGACCCGACGGGTGCGGCGCGCACCTGGAAGCTGCGCATGTCGCCGTTCAAAAAGTCGTAATGCCCGAACTCGTCACGCCCACCGACTACGATCTGCGCGCCGCGATGGTGGCCACCATCGCGGCGGCCGGCGATGCCGTCATCTCGGCCGACTGGCTACCCGAGATAGCCGTCGGGCAGAGCCTGAACGGCGCGCGCGACGGCGAAGTCCTGACGCGCTTCGCGATGCTCTCGCTCAAAGACGAGAAGCGCACGCGCGTCGGCGACGTGCCCTACAAGCCGGCGAATGTCGCGGGGACGAAGTTCACGGTCTCCGTCGAGCGCACTTACCGCCTCTTCTTCGTCGCCGCGTACAGCGACGTGCCGGTCGTCGTGAGCGTTGACCCGCCCGTCGAGAAGTCCAGCGAGCGGCTCTTCAACGAGTGGCTCAGGGCCGTCGTGCTGAGCTTCTCGCGCTCGCCCAAGCTGGGGCTGAACGAGCGCGTCGAGCAGCACGGCGAGCTTTACACCTCCGATAGACGCATTCCGCCCTTTGGGGCTGAGCGTGCCCATGTCGCGGACGGCCTGCTGACCGTCCACATGCACGAAACAGTCACGGCAACTTAAGGAGCACCGACCATGTCTAGATATTGGCTACTGCGCGGCAACGTCGATCTCGCCGACAGGCTTTCGACGGGCGAGCCCGGCGCGCTCGAAGAGTTGGGCGAAGCGCCCGAGTTCGAGATCACCATCGACGAGGAGCGCGCCGAGAACATGAGCACCGGCGGCCGGTTCAACGAGAAAGACCTGAGCGTCACGACCTACGTCGGCTGCAAGGCGACGCTGCGCGTCAAGGAGGTCGAGGGCAACAACCTGCCGCTCGCCCTCTTCGGCACGGAGACGGCCGACGCGGGCGGCGCGGTCGTCGCACAGGCGTTCCCGCCGGGGATAGCCGAGGGCGAGAAACACTTCCTGCCCGGCCGGCCTTTGGGCGTCTCGGCGCTGACCATCGTGGACTCGGCCGGCTCGCCCGAGACGCTCGAAGAGGGCACGGACTACACGGCCGACCTCGACTTCGGGACGGTGACGTTCCTGAACGTGGACGGGTTCACGCAGCCCTTCAAGGCGAGCTTCACGCGCTCGGCGTCGAAGTCGGTCTCCATCGGCGCGAAAGTCCCCGGCGAGAAGTTCATCTACTTCCGGGGCATCAACATCGCCGACGAGGAGAAGCCGGTCGCCGGCGAGTTCTACCGCGGGAAGCTCTCGCCGTCGAAGAAGATCGCGCTGAAGACCGCCGAGGGCAAGGAGGTCACCGTCTTCGAGTTCGAGGTCGAATTCCTCGCCGACCCGAAGAAGCCTCGCGACGAGGAGTTCGGGCGCTACGGCCGCCTGCGCTACGTCTAGCGCACACGTCTCGCCGGCGGCGATGGTAGACGCGGGGAGCCGAAAGTCATGGCCGTGCAGTACGACGACAGGTGGAGGGCGGCGCGGTCTCGGGTAGAGCGCGCCGCCTCCGAGCTTGTCCGCAGGACGGCGCTCGCAATCGAGGCCGACATCAAGTCGGACATGGCGTCGGAGAAGCACGGCCGCGTCTACGGCGACCACGTCGCGTCGGCCCCGGGCGAGGCCCCGGCCATCGACAAGGGCGTGCTCGTCAACTCGGTTCAGACCTCTCTCGACGGCGCGTACGCGGCCGAGGTCGGCTCTCCTCAGGAGACCGCGCCCATCCTTGAGACGACGCTGAACCGCCCCGCGTTCGGGCGCGCCGGCCGGAAGGCTAAAAACACCTTCCGCCGCAACGCCGAGCGGCTCTCCTAGAAAGGCTCAACTCATGACACAGAAGAAAGTCCGGGCGTCCGCGTTCGTGGACGCGACGCTGACGACGACGGCTCAGCTCACCTTCATCGACGACGGGGGCGAGGGCGTCACCGACACTTTTAAGGTCGTCTACTACGCCCTCTCCCCCAGGCGCGCGCGCGAACTCGACGAGTGGGTCGCCGATTTCGATAAGCGGGTCGATGCGTTCAACGCGCGGCGCGCGGCGCACGACGCCGCGGAGGCGAGGCGCAGGCTTCAGCACGACGCCGCGGAGGCCGAGCGCGAGGAGCGGGCGGCGGCGGCGAACGAACCGTTCACCCCGCGGCAGTTCGTCGAAGTCCCTTTCGTTGACGAAGAGGAGGAGGGTTTGCAGCACGCGCTGGCGCAGTTCGTCGCGCGGCTCGTTCACAGCATCCCCGAGATCGTCGGCGAAGACGATCAGCCGCTCGTCATCACGGCCGATACGCTGGCCGGTTTCGCGGGACAGAACCTGCGCGCCATCCGCGACGCGGTGCTGAAGGACACGGCCACCGACCCTACGAAGCCCGTCTCCTAGCGCTCCACATGGCGACGGGCGGGAAAAAGGGCAAGGCGCCGGCCGACTTCGCCATTCTCCAGTTGGCCGACCGCTACGGCATCGACCCTTATGTCATCGAGCACGAATGGTCGGAGCGGTCGGTCAACCGGATGCTGATGTACATCGAGGCGGGTGACCTCGCGCGTTCGGGCAAGGTCGGCTGACCGCCGAAAGGAGCACCATGCAGTTCAACCTTCGACGAGCGGCGGCGGCCGTCCTGCTCGCCGCCCTCTTCACTCTCCCGGCTCTCGCGCAGGTCACGACGCGCACCGTCACCGGCACGATCCGCAAGCCCGACGGCGGGCCCTGGGTCGGCGCGAAGGTCACGTTCGAGCTGACGAAGAACACGTACACCTCGGCGGCGAGCTTCCCCGCGACGACCGTGACGGCGATGACCAACTCGTCGGGTCAGGTCTGCGTCGCCCCCTGCTCGTCGCCCGGCGTGACCCTGTGGACGAACGCGGAGGGGCTCGCGCCCACTCAGTACAAGGTGACGTACCCGGACGGCGCCTACTTCTACGGGAACCTGTCGGCGGGCGCGGCGCTCGACCTCTCGACGTGGCGCGCGTCTTCGACGACGCCGGCGGCCGCGTCGAATCAGACCGTGCTTCAGTCAATCGTGGACGCCCACTCCGCGGCCGCGGACCCGCACCCCGGCTACCTGACGCAGGCCGAAGGGGGCGCGCTCTACGAGCCGCTGGGAGGCGGGGCCGCGACCCTCGACGAGCTGACCGACGTGGCGGTCTCGTCGCTGGCTACGGGTCACGCGCTTGTCTTCAACGGCTCGCTCTTCGTCAACAGGGCGCTCGCGAAGGCCGACGTGGGGCTCGGCAGCGTGGACAACACGAGCGACGCGGCGAAGCCCGTCTCGACGGCTACGCAGGCGTCGCTCGACCTGAAGGCCGACGCCTCGGCGTTGACGGCGGAGACGGCCGCGAGGGCGGCGGCCGACACGGCGGAGGCCGGCGCGCGCGCGGCGGCGGACGCGACGCTGCAAACTAACATCACGGCGGAGGCTTCGAGCAGGGCTTCGGCGGATTCCGCCCTGAACACGTCGCTCGCCGGCAAGCAGCCGCTCAACACGAACCTGACCGCCTTCGCGGGGCTCAACGGCGCGGCGGACAAGCTCCCGTACTTCACCGGCTCGGGCTCGGCCGGGTTGACCGACTTCACCCCGTTCGCGCGCACGCTCCTCGACGACGCGGACGCCGGGGCGGCAAGGGGCACGCTGGGGCTGGGGACGGCGGCAACGCTGGCGGAGTCAGTCTTCGCCCTGCTCGCCGGCCGCGCGGGCGGGCAGACGCTCACCGGGGGCACGGCGGCCTCGGAGAACTTAACGCTTCAGTCCACGTCCCACTCTACAAAAGGTTACCTCCTGCTCGGCACGGGCGGGCGGGTCGGGGTGAACAAGAGCACGCCGCTCGCGCAGCTCCACGTTCAGGCGGACGCGGCGGGGACGAAGGGGCTGATAGTGCAGATGGCGGCCGCGCCGACGGCCAACCCGTTAGAGGTGCAGGACTCGACTGGTGCGGTCGTCGTGTCTGTCGGTATATCGGGCGTTTTTTCTATTGGCCTGTCGTCTACTAGTCGGTACATGCTCGGAAATTCAAACGGCGTGGTCGTCAGGAGCGGTAGTTGTTTTAGTTGGAGCGCGAGTGCAGGCGACATCGGCGGAGCACCGGACACCGCCGTATCGCGCTCGGTTGCAGGCATCGTGCAAGCGGGCGATGCCTGCGCCAACGCCAACGGCAAGTTCAAAGCCGCCGCCTTCACGTTCAGCACCACGCTCACGCCCACCTCGTCCGCCGACGCGACCGGCGGCACGGGCGACATGCGCTACGACGACAACTATTTGTACGTGAAAACTTCGGCGGGCTGGAAGCGCGTTGCCCTCTCCACCTTCTAGCGGACTTTGAAAGGACGTTCCCATGAAGAAAGCACTCGCACTCTTACTACTCGTCACCGTCACCGCCCTCTTCTCCTACCGCGCCGGGGAGGCGCAGGGAGCTCTACAGGTCTGCGTTGACGCACCCGGCACGCAGCGCACCCGGATACTGAACGCCTACACCGGCGCCCACGGCTACCAGCCGACGGTGAAGGACGCGGCGGGGCAGGACGTCCCGAACCCGCAGACGCGCGCGCAGTTCTTCAAGCAGAAGCTGGCCGAGACCGTCCGCGAGACGGTGAAGAGCTACGAGGCCGGTCTGGCATCGGAGGACGCTCGGAAGGCGGCGGCTAAGAGGGTGGACGACGAGACCGGGATTCAGTAGGGGCGTGTGGGCCGAGGCGGGTGCTCGCTGGCACCTGCTCCCGTTACCTGGAAGCAGCGGCCCGCACGCCGCGCGGAAGCATACACGACTTTGACGGAGTTTGACGCCGCGGGGCGTTTCGTTCTTTGACAACGCGCGGGCGGTAAGCGCCCCGAAAAAACTTTGACGGAATTTGACGCTAGAGGGGGTATCGGAACTTGCCGAAAATCAACCGAACAGGGCGTTATCTTGAATCCAGCCGAACCCCTGTTTTGCGGGGGTAAGGGGGCCGTGCGTCCGAAGCACCCTCGCGGGGCGTGGTTGAGGTCTAAAGGCGCGGCGTCAAAGTAGCGGGCGCGAAACTGGTACGGGTGCGGCTGTCGCCGCATCGGGTGGCGGGAGGGGCGAAGGTTCCTCCCGCGTTTTTATTTCCCGCCCCTGCCTTCGCTGATGTACCGCTCCACGGTATCAATCAGCGCGTTCAGGCGTTCGTCCGTCCGGGCCTGCGCCTCCCGGTTCTCGGTTATCTCCCGCTCGTGCATCTCCGCGAGCGTCAGCAGCGCCGCGACGCCGTCGGCGTTGCGGTCAACCTTCTGGGCCAGCCGCTCGACGGTCGCCGTCAACTGGCTCACCTCCCCGCGGAGCGTATCGAGGCCGACGGCCAGCGTCGCCATGTGCCCCGCGACCACGTCAAATTTTCTGTTCACCTCATCGTCCGTCATGCCGGAGAGTATAGGGAAGCGCGAGGGGGGCGTGCAAGACCGGGGCGGCCTTGCCTCACAATTATTGAGCTTGCCCCAAAAGTAAGAGGGGCGGGGCCGCAAGCCCCTCCCCTCCCGTCACCGCATCTTTCCCTTAGGGCCTTTTATTGCATGCACGAACAATCACCCATGCCGGTGCAGCACACTATCTGCGAAGGGCAATCAGCAAAACTGGGATCCCGCAAACAGAACGGCCCTCCATAGGTAGACGAGGCGGGAGTGGACGAAACGGCCGCGATAGCAGCGACGAGCGCGGACAGGATGACGAGCTTGCGTGTGAGTTTCTTCAGCATGATGTTCTCCTTCGGTTGTGAGTAGCTTTAGCCTTTGAGGTTGAGTGACGGTGAACACGGGAACGATACGCCCGGCGGGGTGGGGGTGTCAACGGCTAACAGAGGAAGGGGCGGGCCGGGGTTTACCGCTCAGAGCCTTTACGGCTTGCTCCCGTTACCCGGCTGTTCGTGCTCCCGGGTGAAGAAGCCCGAAAAGAGTTCGTCAACTTCGGATTGAATCTTAGCCAGTAAGTCCCCGGCCCCGCGCGCCTCGAACTCGTCGCGGCGGCCCTCTAAGATTTCCGCGAGCCCGTCATGGTTGAGCAGCATGACGTGGCCGATGGTTGCCGCTAAATAATTGGTGAAGGGGTTTCCGTCTTCTTCGAGGATTGACCTCGCCAGTGCTACGCTGGCGGGCGTGGGCGTCGGCGGCTTCACTTCCTGCCGCCTTTCTTACTACCGCCTCTGCGCGCCTCCAAAGCCTCAAGTGCGAGCCGAAGCATACCCGAGTTCGGTATCTCCTGCGCGCCTAACTGTTCCCACCTTGCGACCGTAGAAACCGCAACTTCAAACTCACGCGCCAACGCCTCTTGACTGAGGCCGAGGCCGCCGCGCGCTTTCTTCAAGTCGTCTCCTGTCATGCGCGTCAATCTATCAAAATGCACACCTAGAATCAATACTTATTCTGACTAACCGTCTTAACTACTTAAAAATAATACTTGACTTAACTACTCAAAATGAGTAGTATAACTCTTGTCAGAACACACCACGAACGGAGACAAAGACAGATGAACGCCGCCGCCGCCAACGAACTTAACAACATCATCGGGTTCGACCTCTCGCTCGCGGGCGAGCTTGCCGACTGGCAGGACGAGCAAGAGGCCGACGCGGAGGCCGAGCGGCGCGAGCGCCAGAGGCAAAACGCGGCCTTCGGGGAATGGCTCGGGATGTACTGAGCGCGGCGCGCGGGGCGAGCTACCAAACTCGCCCCGCCTTCACCCTCCCGCCCGACAGAGAACACACCATGAAAACAAACGCTTGCCAGATGTCCGAGTATCGCGCCGGGGATGAAGTCCTCTTCAAGTTTGAAGGTCTGCTTGTCGGCACGGTTCAGAGTGTCCAGTTCAACGGTCGCCGCGTGCGCTATCAGGTCACGCTCGACCTTGAATGTGAAGTTCCCGAGGCGTCGGTTGTTTCCGGCGGGGCGCAGCAGATTTGCGGCGGGGTGCCGCAATCCGGCGGGGCGCAGCAAACGAACGGCGGGGCGGCGGATATTTAACGCATTGGCACGATGCGGGGCCGGGGTTATCGTGTGCGCCTCTAGCCCGCATGTAGGCCGCCTCAGACGCGAACGCGGGAGGGTGGGACAGCACCCTCCCGCGCCTTCCGAGCACGCGACGACCTTGAAGGGGGGTCGCCAACATGCCCGCGAGAGATTCTAAACCGCCCGCCAGAGGCGGCACAAATCGCACCGTCCCCCGATTCAGAACGGGCGAAGACGTTGTTTTCAAATTCAGCGGCAACCTCTCGGGCGTTGTCCGTGATGTGAAGGTCGAAGGCGAGCGCGTCACATATTCGATCTACGCGACGTTCGCCTTTGAAGTGTCCGAGGATGCCGTCCAGTGTCGCACGGTCGAGGCCGAGCGCGTCATCGGGACAGACGTTCTCCGCGACAAGGGTAAAAGGTGGTAGCCGTGGCGAAGGGGCGCGGCTACGTGACGGCGGCGGGCGCGGCGCGGGGC
>DASWNR010000203.1:0-5304 GCA_036399155.1 Pyrinomonadaceae bacterium | reverse complement strand
CGGGGGTCGTCACGCAGCGAGTCGAACCGCGGATCGACCTTCAGCTCCCGCAATGACGGGTGGCGTCTCCTGAAACTCTCTTCGAGCGAGTGGAACGCCTGCTCCTCGTCGCCCAGCGCGGCGTGGATGGCGGCGAGGTCGGAGAACCTCCGCCTGGGCGGCGCACGGCGTAACACCTCCAGTAGCCGCAGCGCCTCGGCGCGGTCGCCCGCCACGGCGTGAACGAGGGCGAGCCTCGCCGTGACATCCAAGTCGTCACCGCCCTCAAGGGCGTCGGCCCGCCGGTACTCCGCGACGGCCTCCGCGTAACGGCCCTGCTGGCGGTACACGTCACCGAGGAGGAGGCGGGCCCCGGCGCTTTCGGGGAACATCTCGACCTGCTCCCTGAGCAGCGCCTCAGCCTCCGCGTAGCGGCGCGCGTAGAACAGGGCGGAAGCGAACGTGCTCCTGAGGGCGCGCGCCAGAGGCTCCAGCTCCTCGGCGCGCCGCAATTCGGCGAGGCCCTCGTCGAAGCGGCCGACGACCGCGAGGAAAAGTCCGTACCGGCGGCGGGCCAGCGCGTAGTTCGGGTTCAGCGCGATGGCGCGCGCGTATGCACGCTCGGCGCCCGCCTGATCCCAGTCAAAATATGAGAGCACGAACCCCATCGCGGCGTGCGCCTCGGCGAGCCGCTCGCCCTTCTCGACCGCCTGGCGCGCCGCCTCTCGCGCCTGCGGGGCGGCGACCTCTACGGGAGTGTCCGTGTATAGCGGCATCACGCCGTAGGCGTCCGACACGCCCGCGTAGGCCAGCGCATAATCCTGGTCGAGGTCGATGGCCGCGCGGAAGTGTTCGAGCGCCTTCCGGAGGCTCTCGCCCGTCCTCTTACTGAGGAAGTACCGGCCCTTCAGATAGAGTTGGTAGGCTTCCGGGTTCGCCGTCTGCCGCCTGGCCAGTTGCTCGGGCTCCGCGCCCGTCAGGTACACGCGCAGCTTCCCCGAAATCTGCCCCGCGACCTCCCTCTGCACGCGCAGCAGGTCGGAGACCCTGGCCTCGTAGCGGTCGCCCCACAGTTGCGCCCCGCTCTCCACATCCACCAGCTCCGCGCTCACGTTCAGCACGGCGCCCCGCTGCACGATGCGCCCCGTCAACAGCGTGCGCACGTTCAGAGCGCGCCCGACCTCCTTCAGGTCTATCTCCTTCCCCTTGTAGGGGAGGACGGAGCTGTGGGCGATGACCTTCACGCGCGGGAGCTGAGAGAGGTTCTGGATGATGCTCTCGGTCAGGCCGTCCGAGATGTACTCCCTGTCGGGGTCGGACTGATCGGCGGCGTCCGGGGAGGTAAACGTGAAGGGCAGGACGGCCACCGAATCCCCCCGCCAGGCGTAGAAGTAAAAGGCGGCGAGGGCGACCGAGGCCACCACGAAGGCGGCCGGGGCGAGCGCGAAGAGCCCGCGCCGCCGGCCACGGGCGGCCGCCCACCACGCCCCCGGAACTTTCGTCGAAGCTCTGCGCGCGGCCGGCGCCGCCTCGGGGAGGGTGGCGTCGCAGCCGTCCGCCCGCGAGCCACCGCTGACGCCCGCCCGCCCGGTGACCCCCGCTCCTGACGCGGCGGCGCGCCCGAGGAGATTCTCCACCTCCAGTTCCCGCTTCAGCTCTTGCAGGTCGCCGAGCATCTCGCCGACGGTCTGATACCGCCCCTCACGATCCTTCCCGAGCGCCCTGTCGATGATCACTTGCAGCGCGCCGGGCGCGTCCGCCGCGTGTACGGCGAGCGGCGGCGGCTCCTTCGACAGGATGGAGACGAGGATGTCGCTCTGCGTCTCGCCCTCGAAGGGCGTGCGCCCCGCGACGCACTCGTAGAGGACGACGCCGAGCGAGAATATGTCCGAGCGCGCATCCACCTTCTGCCCGCGCGCCTGCTCCGGAGACATGTAGCTGATCGTGCCCAACATGATGCCGGGGTTCGTGCTGTGCCGCGCGCGCGGCGGGCCGCTCTCCTCGCCCGCCGGCTCGGGCTCGACGAGCTTGGCGAGGCCGAAGTCCAGGACTTTGACGTAGCCGTCGGGCCTGACCATCACGTTCTCCGGCTTCACGTCGCGGTGGACGATCCCCGCCTCGTGCGCCGCGGCGAGCGCACACGCCGTCTGAATCGCCACGTCCAGCGCCCGTTCGAGCGTCAGCCCCCCGCCCGCCAACAGCGCGCGCAGCGTCCCGCCCTCGACATATTCGGTGGCGATGAACCGGAGGCCGTCCGCCTCTCCGACCTCGTAGATGGTGAGGATATTCGGGTGGTTCAGGGCGGAGGCGGCGCGCGCCTCCTGCCGGAAGCGGCGGACGCGTTCCGGGTCGGTCGTGTAGAGCGCGGGCAGCAGTTTCAAGGCGACGGGGCGGCCGAGCCTTTCGTCGCGCGCCAGATAAACCTCGCCCATCCCGCCCCGCCCCAGCTCCCGCTCTACTTTGTAGACGCCGACGACACGACCGACCAGACTCTCGGCCCCGCCGCCGTCGAACAACTCGGCGGCGGCCTTGTAGGGCGGGGTCTCGATGAAGCTTTCGCTCCGGTCGTGGAACGAGAGGAGCGATTCGACCTCGCGGCGCAGCTCGTCGTCGCCGCCGCAGGCCGAAGCGAGGAAAGCATCCCGCCCTCCGGGCGCGCACTCCATCGCCTCCTCCAACAGGACTTCAATTTTTTGCCAGCGCTCGGGGGTCATAAGTGTGTCTAGGGGTGAGAGGCATGCGACGGGGGTTGAATTAGAAAACGCTCATGTGGAGTGTCTCCATTTTAGCCCTTATCCCTCGTCCCTTCGATTACTGAGTTCGCGCAGGAGCCACATCTTGGCGATCCTCCAGTCGCGCATGACCGTAACGGGGGCGACGCCGAGGACTTCGGCCGCCTCCTCGACGGAGAGGCCGCCGAAGTAGCGCAGCTCGACCACGCGGGCCTTGCGTTCGCTGAGCCGGGCCAACTCCCTGAGCGCCTCGTCGAGGGCGACCAGGTCCGCCTCCGGCTCTACGACGGCGAGCGCCGCCTCTTCGAGGACGACCTTCTGCTGGTCGCCGCCGCGTTTCCCGGAGTCGCGCGTGCGCGCGTGGTCGACGAGGACCCGGCGCATCGCCTGCGCGGCGACGCCGAAGAAGTGTGCGCGCCCCTGCCACTGCATGTTCCGGTGGTCGGCCAGGCGCAGGTAGGCTTCGTTGACGAGGGCCGAGGCCTGGAGCGTGTGCCCCTCGCGCTCGCCGCGCATGTAGCGGGCCGCCATCCGGCGCAGCTCCTCGTAGACGAGCGGCATCAGGCGGCCGAGCGCGGCCTCGTCCCCCTCGCGCCACTCGATCAAAAGCTCCGTGACCTGTTTCGGCGAGAGCGTCATGGGTGTCGGTATCGCCGGCGGCGGCGGCTCGGGTCGGGAGCGGAATTATAACACCGCGCGCGTCGGGCCGGGCGGGCGCGATTTTTTTCCGCGGTTTCAGGCCGCGTGGTCTGTATACCCGCGATGAGATTCACGAGAAGCTGGGAGGCGGGAGCAAGCAGTCTTACCTACCGAACAGGGACGGCGTCGTCCTGTGTGCCTGCCTGAGGGCGGACACCAACCCCGGCGCGCCTTCTATTATTCTTCACGGCAACGGCCCCGAAATCATGAGGTCGGCCGGTGGCCGTCAGCAATAAGCGATCTCGCCACTGAGGCCGACGACGAAGGCGCGCTTGACCCGGCTAACGGTGCCCTAGCGGTTATAGGGGCGCGCCGGCTATCGCCGGTGTGCTCACGGCACCTACCTCGTCACATACCCGTCCGGGCACGGTCTGCCGTCATGCTTTTCGGTCCGAGAGTGCCTTCGCCCGCCGCTCTTCATTGGTCTCACGGCTGCCAGAGACTCAACTCCCGTTTATGTGCGCTGAAGAGGCTGTCGGTGGTGCGACAAGCGTACGTGGGCCGGGGCCGTGCTCCGGCCCTTAGAGTTGGATGCGACAGACCTCGCGAGGGTGAAGGTCGTCGAGCCGTCGTGACGGCGCGGAGGGGCGGACGGCCCGGCGGTGTTTTGAATATTGTCGTGGCCGCCGTGTATGATACAAATGATAGTGGTTACGCGCGTAATCTTATCCACGAGAAACCCTCCCCCGGTCAGCGCACAGGATAGCTACGTGTGTCTATAACGAGGAGGAGACGGGAGTAAGATAAACGTGGTAGCCGCATTCACGCTTGCGTCCGCTCATCCCTCTATCTTCATTTCCGGTTAAGGTCGTTGCGGATTAATTGGTGGAAGCGGGGAGTCGCGTCCGACGAACCCCAGCGCCCGGTCGGGATTTCTATGCCCCTTCCGGTATCAGGAAGGTGACTACCTAAGAGGAAGCATGTCAAATCAACAGGTGCCGACAGATTCACTCGACACGAAGCAGCTGCTGAGCGCGCTCATGTCCTTCAAGCGGGGCGATTTCAGCGCCCGCCTGCCCACGGAGTGGACCGGGGTGGCCGGGAAGATAGCCGATACTTTCAACGACGTCATCGAGCTGAACGAGAAGATGGCGAAGGAGCTGGCGCGCGTCAGCCGCGTGGTCGGCAAGGAGGGCAAGATAACGCAGCGCGCCTCCATGCCGACCGCGGGCGGGGCCTGGGAGGAGCTGGCCGACTCCGTCAACACGCTCATCGATGACATGGCCCGCCCGACCAGCGAGATCGTGCGCGTCATCGGGGCCGTCGCCAACGGCGACCTCTCGCAGACCATGACGCTCGAAGTGGACGGCAGACCTCTGAAGGGCGAGTTCCTGCGCTCCGTCAAACTCGTCAACGGCATGGTGGGACAGCTCAACTCCTTCGCGTCGGAGGTGACGCGCGTGGCGCGCGAGGTGGGCACGGAAGGCAAGCTCGGCGGGCAGGCAGAGGTGCGCGGCGTCTCCGGCACCTGGAAGGATTTGACCGACAGCGTCAACTCGATGGCCGGCAACCTGACGAGTCAGGTGCGTAACATCGCTCTCGTGACAACGGCGGTCGCCAAAGGCGACCTCTCGCAGAAGATCACGGTAGACGCACGAGGCGAGATTCTGGAGCTGAAGAACACCATCAACACGATGGTCGACCAGTTAAGCTCGTTCGCCTCCGAAGTGACGCGCGTGGCGCGTGAGGTCGGCACCGAGGGTAAGCTCGGGGTTCAGGCCGAGGTGAGAGGCGTCTCAGGCACGTGGAAGGACTTGACCGACAACGTCAACTCGATGGCCGGCAACCTGACCGTCCAGTTGCGCGACGTGTCAAAGGTGGCGACGGCCATCGCCAACGGCGACTTGGGGCAGAAGATCACGGTCGATGTGCGGGGCGAAATCCTCCAGATTAA
>DASWNR010000202.1:0-43985 GCA_036399155.1 Pyrinomonadaceae bacterium | reverse complement strand
TGTGAGTCGATGCTTGCGAACTCTTTGACTTTGCGCCTGCGAAATCGCGTCGGGGAAATACCGTTGGCGGGGAAACTCATGGACGGGCTCGCGAGACTGGCCCGCCGGGGCGGCGTGTGAACGAAGTTGAGGGCGCGGGCGGCCGCTCACACTTCGTAGCCCAGCTCATTTAACAGGTCGCCGGCGACGAGCTGAAAGCTTCTTCGCTCGACGGCGCTCATCACGCGCTTCCATGCGAAGACGCGTCCCGGGTCGGGCGGGGCCGTCGTACGTTCCTGCTGGCGGAACCTCTCTTCCGGCGTCAGCAGCGGCGTGCCGTCGGCGCGCGAACGCCCCTTGTGCTCTCTGAGCCGCTCCGGCGTCCGCGTGTAATAGCTCAACATGGCGGGTTCAAAACTCAGGCCGACGTAGTCGCACACACGTTCGAGCGTCTCCGACGTTTTGAGAATCAAATCCTCGTAGCGAACCTCCATGTAGTCACGGCGGCCCAGACCCGCCCGCCGCGCCGCGAGAACACATTCACGCCAGTACGCCGCCTGCGTCTCCATCCCATGGCCGGGCGAGAACCACATCCCTCTTAAAGACAGGGCGGCGTCGCGGCCGTCACGGATGATGTGGATGAAGTGAGCCTCGGGCAGCACACGCCTGATGTCGTCCAGGCTCAGGCAATAGATCGGCGTCTTGTCGCCCCAGCGCGGTTTACCCTGTCGAGCGGCGTACAGCCGGTAGAAGGCCCTATACCCTTCCGAAACATTGAAGGGGGAGATTTCGGACAGGGCCGCCCGGAAAGTCTCTTCCGGCACCTCGAAATCCGGCCAGACGGGTGACTGCCCCGGGTAGTTAACAATCGCCCGAAAGAATTTCTCCCGAAGCCGATTCCCTCTTCCCCCGAGCTTCGCGCCGAGCGTTAGAAACCCCGTCTCCGGCGGGATAGCCAACTCCGAGTGGCTGTCCAGCATAAACCGCAGCAGAGTAGTCCCCGAACGCGGGGAGCCGACGATGACGGGCATGGGTGAGGGGTGAGAAGCGTACGAGACCCGCCGGCGATAAACTGAATCAACTCTATGCCAAAACTCCTGCATGCCCCCCCTGAACGAACGCTGCACGTAGCGCCCGGCCGCCCAACACCTTAAACGCCCGCGCAGTCAGTATTGAGGATAAAGGTAGAACACTTGCCCGCACCTACACAAACGTTAGCCCCCGTGCACGGCAGAAACCATAAGGCCCCTTATCCGACCTGATGACGTGAACCGTCGGCGTCACGCGTGGGGGCCTCGACATTGGCGGCAACGGCATGAACGACTTGAGCGCTCTCGCCACAGGCCCCCGGGTGCGGGCGGCAGAATCTTTAACGAGGGCACCCTGACGATGACTGCCTGCACCGTCAGCGACAACTTCACAGGCGGGGGCGGCGTGTATCCCGCGGCTCGCCCCGGCGGCCTCGGCGGCGGCGTCGGCAACACCGGCGTGCTGACGAAGACGGACTGCAACGTCTCTAACAACAGGACGGGTGACGGCGCGGCGGCCACGGCGGGGGCGTCTTTAACGGCGCGGCAATGACGCTCGTCAGGAGCACCGTCGTACTGAATCAGAGCGAGGTCGGCGGCTCGCCCGCCGGGGACTGCGGCGCCCGCGGCGAGGGAGGCGGCATCGCCGGCGGCGGGAGGCTCAGGAGCAACATCATCGCGTTAAATACGATTCCGAGAACCTCGACTTCCTCCTCCTCAATCTTCAGAAGGTTCGACCTGGCGGGCGTGGGCTTCGACTCGCGCGGCTACAACTACGTCGGCCGCAGCGGCGACGCCTGCTGCCTGACCGGCACCGACCGGCTCGGCCTCTTCCTTCCGCGGAGTACCGCGGGCGCTTCCAAGCGACCCCAACCGCGGCTCCTAGTTAGGCCCGGTCGCGGCACTCGTCGGCAACCCCTGCGGAATGGGTGACCGCGCTCCCCCGGGAGACCGCCTGTGGCGGCGAGGAGGAAGCGCTCCAATGGACGAAGCTTTCCCCGCACCTTGACCGAATCACAATCTTGCTTCAGCCAGCATTGATGCCGGGCGGGCGGCTCACTGCGGCTTCAAACGACCGACAATCTTGTCGGAAACCTTGTCTCTCTTAATGGCGATTCTCTGGACGTAGACGCGGGTGGTGGCGGCGTTGCGGTGGCCGAGCGCGTCCTGCGTGTCGGTGAGAGAGCCCGTCTCCTCGGCCACGATCCTGGCGAAGCTGTGGCGGGTCTGATGGAGATGCACTTCCCCGACGCCGGCCTCGCGGGCATACCGCTTCAGGTTCTTGACAAAAGAGTGTGAGGATAACGCCGCGCCGGGTCGCCCGGCCCGGTCGTGGCGCGTCCACAAAGGCGAGTCCGTCTTCAGGGCTGAGAGCCTACCCGAAGCAGAGAGGTAATCCACGAGCGCCTCACGCAACAGCGGATCGCGCACTTCCCTTCCGACGTAGTCGCCGCCCTTAACCTTGCCGGTCAACGTCATCGAGTCTTCTTCGAGCCTGACCCGTCCGCCCCTCAGTGAGATAACCTCCTGGCGCCGCATTCCCGTCGTAAGGTAGAAGAGCAGCAGCGCGTAATCTCGCTTCCCTACTACGTCGCCCGCCGCGGCCCTCTCGCTGACCACGCGGACGATGGCCCGCAACTCATTATCCGTCCAAGACTTAACTGATTCGGTCTGGTACGCTTTGGGCGCCTTCGGCAGGGCGAGGCGCGCCGGGTTGCTTCCGATCCGCCCGCGCAGAGATGGCTCCTTCATCGCCCACTCGAAGAAGGAGGAGAGGAAGCAGACTCTGGCGTAGACCGTGTTCGGCCTCAGGCCAGCGCCATCCGGCTTCGAGCGGGCGAGCCAGTCGCGCCACGACTCGACGTTGATGGCCGTGACCTCGCCCGGCGACTTACCGACGAAGTTGAAAAATGAGGAGACCACCCGCTGTTTGTAGCCCTGTAGTTCCCCGCGCCTCTCGGTCGAGGTAGCGGTCGAGGACTCGGCCCACAGACGTAGGGCGTGGCGCAGTGCGGCACGGGTGTCTTCCCTCAGGGGTATAAGGGCAGTTTCTGCGGTCTCAGACACAACCCCGGAGCATATCATACCCTCATCCTTTAGGTTACAGAAATTGAGCATTCGTGTAACCTTATATTGAAGAATATTATATTACTACCTTTTGAATGGGTAAAATCAATGTATGTTCTCTTAGCCGTGAAACATTATCCGTTGAGAAGACCCTAACCAGACTGCTGCGCGCCGCACATCCCCGACCTCGTACGGCGGGCCCGCTCGCCTCCGCTACCGCCTTTGAGCCCCTGCCCGACTTAATCCCGTGCTCGTACAAGAGCTTATCCTCACTGCTCAACTCAGTCCTTGGGCTCTACCTGCGACCATCCTCGGAGACCAAATGCGGCAAGCTAGCGTGCCCCACCCGCTAAGAATTCTTAAATGTCGACTCGCAGCTCCGGACCCTGCCGTCGCGTGAAACACGGATCTCGGTGAGGAGTTTTGTAGGGCTCCATTTCGGACTTCTCGCGGGATGTCTGGGAGGCGCTTGAAAGCGATGAGGTCAACCCCTTCAAGGCACAACTGCTTGCGAGACTGATCGCCGAGAATCTGCGCGTCCGGCGAATTGCATCAGCCGGACCCAACCGATTTTCTCACGGTAGAAAATGCCGGCGAACTGCTGGAGGCGTACCCTCTCGACCCCAGTCACCTGCCGGCGAGACTGGTATTAGCCGCGCATCCGGAGCGTCACTTACCCCTCTTGGGCGCCGCCTGCGCCAGCGCCGTGCTGCGGACCGTTGCCCAATCGACAGGATGCATGGTGGGAGCGAATCGCGTCTCGACCTCTTCGAGGGATTGTCCTTCTCCGAGTAAATCTGCGACGGTCGCGGTGAATGATTGGATTTCCTCCGGCGTAAGCCGGTTAATGCCCTTTTTAGAATTTTCTTTTAAATCTTTATCTTTATTGGGTGGCTGAGAGCCACCGGTTCCCGATTGGGGAGGGGTGTATTTTTGGGGAGGGGTCGCCAGGCGCGGCAGCAGCAGCCTGAAGCGGATTCCCCGTACTGAGACGTCAGTGCCTTCATTGACGACGGCCAGCCTTTTGACGTATTTCCCGTCCACTTCAAGCAGGTACTTCCTCACCTGCTTTTCGTCCAGTTTGCAGTGTAAAGAGAGCTTCGGGATGGAGATTACGCACTCGTCCGAGTGCCACCCGGCGGCCGCCCGGTAGATCTCCTCGACCACGACGCGAGGCCCCGGCTTCAGTTCACGGAGTCGCTCCCAGACCGCGTAAGGCACCCGCAAGTGCGGCGCGTCCCACGGGAGGGGGGTGATTTCTACCACCGGTGTAGTTTCCGGGGGTGGTCTATGAGAACCGGCAGGGGTACGCCCGGGAGATTTGGTACCGGTGGTCTTTTGGGGAGGGGTGACTATTTGGGGAGGGGATGAATCGGGTACCGGTGACTTTTCCGGCACGGGAGGTAGATTAGGAACGGGTACCGAATCAGGGAGGGGTGGTGAATCGGGTACCGGTGCTGAGCCTGACTCCTTTTCCCGCGCCTCCTCTTGCGCGCGCTTAGCAGCCATCAGATCCTTGAAGGAGTAAATCTTATTCGCCGACATAGACGGCCTCCGGGTAGAGAGCCTCGACTAAATCCGGTTCTATCCGGTCCAAACCCTGCGATCGTGCCATCTCCAGTGAAATGGAGCAGACCTTTAGAACCTCGCGCGGTACGCCGCCCGTCACGCGGTAGACGGCCTCGACGGCCGCCGGCTCGAAGGGGTTACGAATCCCGGCACGCTGGCAGCGGAAGTCGAGCATGTCCACGGTTTCGTTGAGGCTCAGAGGGTCAAGGACGGAGGGGGCGAATATGCGCGAGCGGATAGCCTTCTTCGAAGGGTCGGCGAGTTTCTGGCGGATTTCTAACTGCGCGGCAAGGACGATCTGGATCAGTTTGACCTTGCCGTCCTCAAAGTTGAGAAGTGTGCGCACGAGTTCAAGCTGACTACCTGGCAGCTTCTGGGCCTCATCGACGAATAGGACGCATAGGCGCCCCTCTTGAAGCTGCTCGATCAGGAAGCCGTTCAATTCCGACTCCTGACGCTGCTGCGAGGGCCTCAGGGGCACGTCGAACTCTGCGCAGATAGCCTTCAGGAAGGCGAATTCACTCTTGTAGCTGGGCGTGTGGAGGAAGGCCGTCCGGCAGTCCTCGCGCGCGGCGTAGGACTGATAGAGGTACCTGAGCACCGTGGATTTGCCGAGTCCGACGTCGCCGAGGATGGCCGTCAGCCCCTGACGATTCTCGATCACGTAGCGCGTCTTGTGGAGCGCCGCCTCAAGGCCGGGCGTAAGGTACAAGAGGGATGGGTCTGGGTTGATAGAGAATGGTGGTAAAGCCGGGGCGGCAGTCGTCATGGACGGGGAGGGTATCACAACATATTCGGCAAATCAATATCCAGTTTGGGGAGGGGGTAGGGAAGTGGATGGTGAAAAGGAACTTGTAATCCGACAGCTTGGAGGCTCCCGCACATTTGGATGAGGTGGCCGTCCCAAGACTAATTTGTTAATATCCCTTCATCCTTATTCGTCTTTAAAGCGCAAAGTTATCCTTATCCTGCGGTAATCGAGAGATTCATTCCTGGATTTTGACCAGGCCCACGACCGCGCACGTCTATCGACAAAGAAATTAGGCCATGAAGAACTACTTTCTACTTGCGCTGATAGCCTTGAGTCTTGTAAAACCTCCTGCCCCGCAAGATACCCGAAAGCCCACCTATCCGGAGCTTTTTCAAGCAGTCTGGCAAACGATCAATGAAAATTTCTACGACCCAAACTTCGGCGGGGTGGATTGGAAAGCAATACGGCAGAAGTACCACCGGAAGCGGCAAAAGTCAGGGATGACAATTCTTTCCTCGCTCTGGTTTACCGGATGATGCGCGAGTTGCGTGTTTCGCATCTTGAACTTAACCCCCCCAGAGACCTCAGTCAGGTGTTGGGCTGCGTACTCGACGTATCGAGGGTGAGAGCATAATCACGGCAGTCGCCGTCGCGTCTGACGCCCAGAAGCAAGGATTGCGGGTCGGCGATCTATTACTCACCGACCCCGATCAGCTACTCGGGCCGATAGGCACGCCGGCGACCATCCGCGTTCAAGGCCGCGACGGGCGCGTACGCACTCTCGAAGTACGGCGCGAGCGCGCATGGAATCCGCCCGAGCGTCCCTCTCTTCGGTGGAAGGTCATCGAGCAGGAGAAGGGGCGGCGGATCGGGTATATCAAAGCCGTCCGCTTCGACGACGACGCGGCCCCTTCTAATCGATGCGGCGATGGGGGACTTAAAGGGGTTCTGTTGCGGGAATCGCCCTTGAGCGATTATTCTCCTCCGGTTCATCACAATCTCCCTCCGGGAATCACTCGCTTGAAGCAGAATAAATCCCCGTTCAAGTGGCGTCACTTCGAACCCTCACTCACCCTTTTGTGCGTTAGGCGGTACTGCAGGTATCAGCTCTCCTACCGAGACCTCGAAGAGATGATGAAAGAGCGCGGGATATCAGTGGGTCATACGACCGTCTGGAGGTGGGTCCAGCGCTACGCACCGGAGATCAACAGGAGAATGCGGCCCCACCTGAAGATGAGCGACACCTCTTATCGGCTCGACGAGACCTACGTGAAGGTCGGTACGAGGTGGAAATACTTGTATAGGGCAGTCGACTCCGCGGGGGACGCCACCGAATTCCTGCTCAGCGCGAAGCGCGATGTTTCCGCGGCGAAACGCTTCTTTAAGAAGATGATGAGGTCAGAGCATCGCCGCCTGCCGTCCTCGATCAGCGTTGATAAGAATGCGGCCTACCCTGAGGCATTCGGCGCTTCACAAGACGAATGTATTGTACCGAAGGACTGCAAGCTGCGGCGCGTGAAATACCTTAATAATGTGATCGAGCAGGATCACAGATTTATCAGGAGGAGGCGGAGAGCGATGCAATGCTTCCGCTCCTTCCACACGGCGGAGCGGACGTTGGAAGGGATTGAGTCGAGGCATATGATGAGGAAGGGGCAGGTGAAGAGGCTGGATGGAAGAGACGCAATCGGACAGGCGAAATTTGTCGAGGGCCTCTTCGGGGTCGCTGCTTAACTGAAACCCCGATAGGACCCTTCATGCCTCAAAGTAATTTCTGCAACACTACCGTGCAAGCGCCCTAACCTTGACGCCTGATTTTATAGTAAAGCCAAGATTTCCATTGACACGAATGGGCTCTTTGCATACGCTTGCCGTGTTTTCCCGACACGTCTCAACTCTTGCGAGGGCCATCGATAAGTCGCCACCTTACCGCTGCCCGCACAGACACACAGAATAAGTTTTATGAATCTACTCACGCGTGATGCGGCGCACATCGGATTTATGTTCCACAGGTCGGAATGCACGCGCCAGCACGCATGGTAGAGAGTCTCGTTAAATCTAGTCGCGGCCCTTTACTCCTCGCTGCAAGGAGGGCTTTTCAGCACCCTCAACCGCCGCAACTTGTCGAGCGCTGAAGACAGGGTCCCAACCAAACCTTCCTAACGCCGAACGTTGCAGTGGCTCAGGAGCGCGCCTCTATGATAGATAAACACGGTGCATGCCCGCCTCCCTTCCTCCGCGCACGCTTGGCAAGTCAACCTAAATAAAGTGGGGTAGCCCGGCGCGAATCCTTTTAGGACAATCTCGACTCTCGGCGACCCAGTCTCACGTTAAAACCGACAATCATTGCTTAGCGCCAGTTACGTTTTGGTGTGTCGGAACATTAGAAAGTAAGTAACAAACATGCGGGAATTGAGCGCAGGCAAGTCGTCGAGTTCTTGTGGCGAGGTTCGTCTAACATTCTCACAGCCGAGAAAGAGAGGAGCCGAATATGACCCCGATGAAGGAATGGACGCTGATGTTTTATTTCGCGAGTGACAACCCGCTCGCCCCCGGCGTCGTTTCACAGCTCAAGGCTATTAAGGACGCCGGATTTCATCCCGAGGTCAACGTCATCACGCAGTTCGACCCCCACACCGTCGGGACGCCCACACACGTCTTCGACGTGAACATCATCGAAAAGCTTAAACGCCCCGGCGACGCCGACATCGGCTTCGGCGACTCGATCACCCCCTTCGTCAGAAACCTGCTCCAGGACAAGCTCTGGAGGAATCAGAAAACCCGTAACAATGATCCGGTGAGAGAGGAGTATCAAAGACTTCTCAAGGAGTACTACGATGTCGACTACGACCCGCCGCTGCCGCCGAGGGCTGGCGGCCAGGGGGAGTTCGAGACCCGGCGCAGGCGCCAGGAGCCGAACCCTAAAGAGTCGCTGAAGGAGTTTCTGGAGTTCTGTCGGGTGAGATACCCGGCCCAGCATTACATGCTTTTCATCCTCGGCCACGGCGTGGTGGTGGGGAACGACATCTTCCTGTTCGACGAACACGCCGACGTGCAGTCGCTCACGCTGAAAGAACTCGGCGAAGTGTTGAACGACTTCAAGGAAGAGACCAACGCGCAAAAAGCCAAGCTGGAGCTAATCAGTTTTCATAGCTGTTCCGTGAGCGCGCTGGAAGTGGTTTATGAACTAAAGGGCACCGCCAACTACATGCTGGCGTCGCAGGGCCCGGCCTTCGTCGGGAGCTGGCCCTACCGCCAGATACTGATCAGGATTTTCAAGTCGCTGCGCAGGAACGCGCGCGCCACGCGCGATGCGGACGCCGCGCGAGCAGAAAGTATCAGAAAACTGATCATCGGGATTTTCTACTCGTGCCTGTATAACAGCACGGACTTCCTGCTGGCCGGCTACTCCTTCGACTTGTGCCTATGCGACCTTAACCGCCTCTCGGATGTCACGGAGCCGATCAAAAAATTGGCGGGGGCTCTAGGGGACGCTTTGCCATATCCTCCGAAACCTGAGTCTCTTGCCGTCGCGGGGCAGTACAAGCCGGCCCGTCTCTGTCGCTTCGGCGATAACGCCGATCTGGTCGCAAGAGATTTAATTCAGTTGGCTCATTTGCAGGCGCAGAGCTTCTGGCAGGAGAGCTACACCGACCTTTTCGACTTCTGCTTCTGCTTCGGCAGGCTCTACAAGCAGTATGACGAGAGATACGGCGGCACGAATTGGGAGAAGGTAAAGACGGAACTGCTCGGGAAGTCGGAAGCCATCTACAAAGCATGTTGCGCCGTGATGGCGGTGCTGGAGAAGGCCGTCCTTAAAAAAGACGAGGCCGCTGCGTATGCCGAGGAGCGTGATGAGCCGCTCGCCCTCAGGGAATATTCCAACAAGGGAGGCGGGGAAGACGACAAAAAGCTGATCGTCCGCGCCGCGTTCGCCGGGCCGGCCTATCAATATTCGCACGGGCTGTCCGTCTACTTCCCGTGGGCTCAGCCCCCGTCGGATAACCCGGTTGTGGAAGAGTACCCGAAGTACAACTTCGCGAAGGAGACCTGCTGGAGCGTTTTTCTCGACAAGTACTTCAAGGCGACGCTGCGCTGCACTCGTAAGGCCGAGGATCAGGATGATGTGCATTACCCCGTCTGCGAGAAAAAGTCCCGAAGCGGGGCGGTGACGGCACAGACCGGTGGCGAAGAGACTGCGACCGAAACGAAGCAGGGTGAGGAGCGGAATAAGGAGTGTAAACCCATCCGCTGGAGAAATTCTGGAAGCGGGCCGGAGGGCGCGGATGAAGCGGCACAGGCCGGTGGCGAAGAGACTGCGACAGACGAAGGGGGATGAGAATCGATGGACAGGAAGATAAAGTTAACGTGGGAAGAGTTGATGGAAGACATGGCGAACCTCATTTACAACGAAGAGGGCGAGCTGGGCAGTGTGTTCGTGCTGAGTAAGCCGGTTCCGTCCGACCCGACGGGCGACGAATGCACCTGTCCTTCCATCAAGAACTACCCCCGCGACACCCGCAAGCCTCGCGAGAGATCGAGACAAGCACCAACAAAAGAAACTCCGGAGTCGTTCCCGGTCAGCCCGGATATCTTTAAAATTATGTGAAGGCGCGTCGCCCTCACGGTGAGCCATGAGCGTAAGAAAAGCTCCGCGCGGCATCGTCGTCCTGTGTCTGGCCGTCACGCTGAGCCCTGCGCCGGACGTGCGGGCGTTAGGGAGGCCGGGCACCGGAGGCACGGCCCGGCACACTTTGGCTGAAGTCGGCGGACAGGCCGCCGAGACGATCAGCCGGGCCGAGGCGCTCCTCGCGCTCAGCGAGCAACAGAATCAAGAAGAGCACGACGACGCCATACAGACCGCGCTCCGCGCCCTGGCACTGTGGGAGGCCGCGGCAGACAAGGACGGAATCGCCCGCACCTACGCACACATTGGTCGCTGTCACTTCGCCAAAAGCGACCTGCCGGAGGCCATCCAAAACTTCGACAGGGCGCTTCAGCTATGGAGTGAGTTGAACGAACCCCTGAAACAGGCCGACGTTCTGATCTCACTAGCCTTCATCGAGGGCCGGAAAGGGGAGTGGCAAGACTCCATCTCGCTCCTGAGCCGGGCGCAGGGGTTGATCGGCAGCGACGAAGCGCCATTTCTCAGGGGGCGGATTGCCAGCGGGCGGGCCAACGTTTTCAACGAGAGCGGCCTGCCCGATACAGCGCTCATCCAGTACCAGCAGGCGTTAGAGTATTTCCTGCAGACGGAGGACACTCGCGACGACATGCTGGCGATCTGGGCCATCGGAAGCACCTACTACCTGAAGGGAGACTATCCCGAGGCGTTGATCCACCTCCGGCGAGCCTTCGACAGCGCCGCCCCGGACAGCCTTGACGCCGCACTATGTCACGAATACTTGGGCAGAGTTTATATCTCAACCGGCGAATACGACGCCGCCCTCCGGCATTTGCAGGCCGCACTTCCCATCTATAAGAGAGCCGTCAACCCGAAGGAAGCCGGCCAGGTTAACGGCCTGATCGCGCACATCTATCAGCAGCGAGGGCAGCTCGAACCGTCGCGGCGCTACTACCGGCGAGCCCTGGCGACCTTTACCCGATTGTCGGATCAGATCAATCAGGCTGCCGTCTATTATGCGCTGGGTCGGTTGGAGTTAAGGGCAGCAAACTACGGCGCCGCGGAAGAATACCTCGGGCTTTCCATCAAAGTGACGGAGAGCCTTCGCCGCCTTTCCACGAGCAGAGACCTGATGGCGGCCTTCTCGGCAACCGTCTACGAGCGGTACGAGAAGTATATCGAATGCCTGATGCGTCAACGTGAGGCACAGCCGGGCCGCGGCCTCGCCGTACAGGCGTTCGAGATCAGCGAGCAGGCGCGGGCACGTTCCTTGGCAGAGTTGCTGCGCGCCACGCAAACCAGCCTCGTGCCAGGCGTTGACCCGGAGTTGGCCGAGCAGGAAAAGACGCTCCGTCAATCGCTCCGGGTCAAAGAAGACCGCAGAGTCGCGCTGCTGGGCAGCGAAAAGGACGAGGAAAAGGAGCTAGCCGCGTTGGAGGCGGAACTGTCGGGTTTGGAGGCGGCGTATAAACAGGTCACCGAGTCCATACGGACGCGCCACCCCTCTTACGAGGAGATCACCCGGCCCGTGGCTTGGGACTTACGGCGAATTCAGGAGCAGGTGATTGCCGACGACGATACCGTGCTTTTGGAATACAGCCTTGGAGAAGACCGGGGCTACGTCTGGGCTGTGACGCGCGACGGCATCACGAGCTACGAAATACCGGCGCGGGCGCTCATTACTGAGTCGGCGCTAAAGGTTTATAAATTACTCAAGGCGCCCGCCGCCGCCGATGAGTTTACTCCGGCTGCACAGGAGTTGGGTCGGATGGTTCTGTCGCCCGTCGCCGCGGAATTAAACAAACGCCGGGTCATCGTCGTGGCGGACGGGGTGCTTAATTACATTCCCTTTCAGGTCTTGCCGGTTCCGCCACTCAACAATGAGCCGCTGGTCATCAGCCATGAAGTCGTCAACACTCCGTCGGCGACCATCCTCGGAGAGTTACGGCAGGGGGCGACGCGGCAGCGGCCGGCGTCGAAGCTGTTGGCAGCTTTCGGCGACCCGGTGTTTGCGCCGGGCGACGCGTCACGGAAGAACGCGGGCGGTGGTGGTGAACTGCTCGCCTCGCGGACGCTGGAAGACGCTCGCCGGCGACACGTCTTGCGGAACATCGAGCCTGGCGCAGACTCCTTACACCCTTCCGCGATCTCACGCCTCTTTTACGCCAAGCGCGAGTTGGCCTATCTGCTCGACTTGGCCGCCGGGGGAGAGGCTTTCGTGGCCACGGAATACGCGGCCACCCGCGAGCGGCTCCTCAGCATGAATTTGACGCAGTACGCAATTCTCCATTTCGCCACGCACGGTTTTCTCGATCCCGACAGGCCCGAGCATTCCGGCCTAATTCTTTCCACACTTGACCGCGACGGGAAAGAGCAGAACGGCTTCGTCAGTCTGCAAGACGTTTATCAACTCCGCGCGCCGACCGACCTGGTTGTCCTAAGTGCCTGCCAGACGGCCCTCGGTAAAGACGTGCGGGGCGAAGGTCTCCTCGGCCTAACGCGCGGCTTTATGTACGCGGGGGCGTCAAGCGTAGTGGCCAGTCTGTGGGAGGTGGACGACGAGGCGACCGCCGAGTTGATGAGGCAGTTCTACACCAACATGCTGCGAGAGGAGATGACTCCGGCGGAGGCTTTGCGTGCGGCACAGAAAAGCGTCCGGCAAAACCCACATTGGAGTTCGCCCCACTACTGGGCCGCGTTCACGTTGCAGGGCGAGTATCGCCGGGTCATTAAGCCCGCGTCCGCCGCGAGCGCTACGGCGTCCTACTGGAAAATAATGGCGGGCACCGGGGCATTACTAGCATTGTCGGCGGGTGCCGTCTGGTGGTACCGCCGCCGTCGGCGAGGGCGCGGGCGCGCGTTTAACTACTCGACGATGAAAAAATAGTTCCCCACGCGCTGCGCAGTACCGTCGGGTTTGTCGGCGGTGAGTTTCACGGCGTACCGCCCTTGTTCGAGTCGGGCGGTCGAAATCTCGACCCGGACAGATTGGGCATCTTGCCGTTCCGCCTCCACATTTATCTTTCTCCCGTCAACGCTTTCCAAACTTTCCAACTCCACACGGTAGCGCGTCGCCTGCGGCGCCCCGTCGGGCAACCTCAAGGTGATCCTCAGCGCATCCACGCCGGCCGTCAGGGTTACTCTACCCGCCCGCGGGCCTTCCAGCCGATTGTTGGGACTGCTAAGGAGGGTCAGCATGGCGACCCTCCGGGGCGAGCTACGGTCGGACAGAAGAAGCCACAACCCGCCAAAGACGACCGCCGACACAACGAGCGCCGCGGCTAAGCGGAGGGGCAAACCCTGATCGCCCCAGAAGGCACGGAGCCGTCCCGACCACCCCCGCGGGGTCGGTAGCGCGACGGTCGGAAGGCCGCCGGTCTTATACTCATCGCCGTAACGTATCAGCACGGCGGCTGCCCGGACGCGCTCCAGGCGCGCGGGAGTGATTAGGTAGTTTTGTTCAAAGCGCCGACGCTGTTCCGGCGTGAGGTCGCCGCGCAAGTAGCCGTCGATCAAGTCGTCTTCGACTAAGCTGATTTGGTCGGGCCAACTCTCCCGCGCGAAGCATTCCTCCTCGAACCGCTTCGAGTCCTCCTCGGGCAGTTCTTCGAGCAGGTAAGCAATGATGCGTTCGTCGGTCATCGTTCAGTGAGAGCCGGGCTGCGTGACAATGAAAGCGCCTCCCTGATGTTCCCTTAATCCCTTAATAAGTATGCAATACTTTTTGAATTTGTTGCACGCTAAAGCGGCGCGAAGTTGTTGGCTGAACGTTTCCGGGCACAATCCGTCAGGACGCCGCGTAGGCGCATGACGCGCATCCGCAGAGCCAGCACTGACAACCCCATGCTCTCGGCCAACCGGCGACGGCACTCGGCGCGGGCACGCCCCCGAAAGACCTGACAGTAGGCCACGAGCAGTTCTTGGTCCGGAGCCGGCAGCTTCTCGAAACAGTGTCTCAGTACGCCATAAAATCTTTCCATTTCCTCGACGGGGACGGTCGGGAGGGTCTTAATGAAATTGATAAAAGCCGAATGTTCGCGCTGTGTATAACGCAGTCTTTCCTTGACGATATAACGGGCGATTCCCAGGCAGAAGTTGTTCGTGTCGGAGACGGGCGTGTTATCGGCAATCTTGAGCACCGCCCGGTCAATAGTCTCGTCGGCGGCGCCACACGGGTCGGAGACTCCCTTGGTGTTGAAGAAGCCGACGAGCTTCTTGTGCAAGAGCGTATAAAGGCGGCCTGCTTCATCGGGATCGGGGGACAGGAACGCCAGAAATCGCCCGAAAGCCTCACCGCTTACGGCTCGCCGGCTCCCCGGATGCTCCTCGGGTAGCTCTATGGGTTCAGGCATGTCGGTCATGAGAGTCAAACGCGCCCGCGATGAAAGGTGAGTGGCAGAACGTACGGCCGGCATTGTACAACTATGGCCCGGCTAAACAAACGTCCGCCGCCAGCCCGCCCCGACCAACCCCGCGCGAGTACCTCAAGCCGCGGCGGCTTCGCGCGCTTGAGCCGGGACGGTAGCGCCCACGGGTCGACTCTTTTATAGAACCAATTTCGGCATATGCCCTGATTCACGCGTGGGCCCCTGTACCCGCCGCCGACTCACTCCGATCCTTCAAACCCGTTCGCCCCCACTCCCGATTAGAAAATTTTGTTATTTATTCTCGCTCGGAATCATTAAGAGTTGGAGACGCAAACTGTCTCGTTCAACGCCCTGTAAATTCGGGCCGACGAGCATTTTTTGCGCGTCAGGTGATATTGCCGATACCAACAGCGAAAGGATTAGCGAAGATGGCAACCCGGAAGAAATCCGCCAGCGGCTCGCGCAAGACGAATCCTGAGTCTGAGAAATTCATGGAGCAGCTCAAGCAGTTCGTCCGCACCGAGGGGGCCGAGTACCTGCACGACGACAACATCACGTCGGTCGGCATCGGCTACAAGCAGAAGGACGGCAAGCGCACCGACGAAGTCTCCATCCAGTTCACCGTCGGCAGAAAGGCGGTGCCCGAGGCGCTGGCGGCGCTCGACACGACGCCCATCCCCGAGTCGTTCGTCATCGGCGGCGTCGAAGTCCCGACCGACGTTATCCAGCGCGATTTCAAGCCCGACTTCCGCGTCGTGGCGGAGAGCGCGGCCGGCCAGCGCAAGTCGCGCATCAACCCCATCGTGCCCGGCGTCAGCGTGGCGAACAGGCACGTCACGGCCGGCACCGTCGGCTGCATCGTCTTCGACCGTCGGAACGGGAGCCCCTACGTGCTGAGCAACTGGCACGTCCTGCATGGGCCCAATGGGGAGATCGGGGACGACGTGGTGCAGCCCGGGCCCCACGACGACAACCGCATCCGGCTCAACCGGCTCGGCAGGCTCGTCCGCTCGCACCTCGGCGCCGCGGGCGACTGCGCGGTCGCCAGCATCGAAGACCGCTCGTTCCGGCCGGAGATTCTCGACCTCGACGTGGCGGTCGAACAGCTCGGTGAGCCCGAGCTCAACGACAAGGTGATCAAGAGCGGGCGCACGACCGCGGTCACGCACGGCATCGTCACGCGCGTCCACACCATCGCCAAGCTGAACTACGGCGGGTCAGTGGGCGAGCAGTCCATCGGCGCCTTCGAGATCGGGCCCGACCCGGGCCACCCCGCCCCCAACGACGAGATCAGCATGCCCGGTGACTCCGGCGCGACGTGGCTGTTCAAGACGTCGAACGGCAAACCGACGAAGGTCATGGCCGGCCTCCACTTCGCGGGCGAGGGCGAAGGCGACCCGAACGAGCACGCGCTCGCCTGCTACCCCAAATCCGTCTTCGAGAAGCTCGACATCTCGCTGACGCGCCCCGCGGTCGAGCGTCTCGAAGAAGTGGAAGCGGTGGCCACGGGCTACTCCGCCGACTTCCTCGGCACGACCGTAGACGTGCCCCGCCTCTCAACCGCGAACCGCAACGACGCCTTCAAGCTTAACGGCTCGGAGGTCATCCCCTACACACACTTCTCGCTGGCGCTGAGCAAGTCGCGGCGCTTCGCCCGCTGGGTCGCGTGGAACATAGACGGCGGCCAGCTCAAGAAGGTCAGCCGCGACGGCATCCCGTTCATTTTCGACCCCCGCGTCCCGGAGGAGTTCCAAGTCGGCGACGAACTCTACAGCAACAACCGCCTCGACCGCGGCCACATCGCGCGCCGCGCCGACCTTCTGTGGGGCGGGCTCGCCGAGGCGCGCCGCGCCAACAGGGACTCCTTCTTCTTCACCAACATCACGCCGCAGATGGACAACTTCAACCAGAGCACCCAAGGCGGCATCTGGGGGCAACTCGAAGACGCCCTCTTCGAGGAGGTCGATGTCGAGAACTTGCGCGTGACCCTCTTCGGGGGGCCCATCCTCCGCGACGACGACCGCGTATTCCGCGGCGTCCAAATCCCGCGCGAGTTCTTCAAAGTGCTGGCCTACGTCGAGGGCGGCGAGCTGCAATCGAAGGCGTTCCTGCTCACGCAGAGCCTCAACCTTATCGAGGCCCTCGACCTCGACCAGTTCAGGGTCTTTCAGGTCACGCTGGGGGAGGTCGAACAGCGCTGCGGCTTCACCTTCCCCGACGCCCTGAGGGAGGCCGACGATTTCGCCGAACGCGTCGAAAACATCGCTGAGGCGCTCGTCGAGCGCGGGCCGCTCACCTCCCTCGACGACATCGCTTGGTAGGTTGCGTCGCCAAGATTGATTCGAGGCAAGCGGGCGTCCTTCTCTCCGCCAACGAGTTGACCGTCGCCCCGGCCGACGATGGATCAGCAAGTATCCTACGAAGGGATTTAGAACAGGCTGACGGGGGCCTCACCTACGCCCGCGTCGGCCGCTCGGGCCGCACCCGGCGCCGCGTCGCCGGTCCGGCTCGGGCTTTCCACGACGGCGCCGCCGCCGGCCGACGCCGACAGACGCTCCGGCGCACGCGCGCGGACTCGACGCGAGTGAGGAGGCAGACAGTAATGTTCTCGATAGCGTTCAAAGGCCACGGCGGCTCGCCCCGCGCCGCGCGGCTCGGGGCGGCGGTTCTCGGCGCGCTGGCGTTGGCGGCGGCCGTCTCTTCCGCAGCGCTCGCGCAGACGGACCACACGCGGCTGACGGTCGTCGTCCGCGATGCGGCGAGCCGGGGGATGGCGCCGGAAGCCGGTCTGGTCGAGGGTGTCACGGTCGCGCTCTCGGGCGGGCGCGGGGGCGAGAGGACTTGCACGACCGTCAACGGGCGGTGCCTCTTCCGCGTGCTTGACCCGGGCGACTATGTGCTCACCGTGGGGGGAGGTGGCTTCAAGTCCCGAACCTTGACGGTTACACTCACGCCGGGCCAGCGCGCCGTGCGCGTCGTCTGGCTGACACCCGTGCCGCCGGCGAGGCCCGAACTCGTTGCCCCACCCACGCCCGAGCCGACGCCCGACGTGGCGCCGCTGACGCAGCGGAACTCTCCGGGGCGGCTGGGCGATGGCGCCACGCAGGAGGATGCCGAGCTTCTGCCCAACCGCGGCCGGAACGAGGACCCGGTCATCAACTTGCTCCCGGGCGTCACCAACGCCGGCGGCGATGCCTTCAGCGGGTTCATCTTTAACGGCCAGCCGGGCGGCCAGAATAATGCGCGCATCGCCGACGTGGACTCGAACGTCACCCTCGTGCGCTCGGCGGCCTCGTTCCAGGACGCGGGCGCCATCTTCAGTAACCTCGCCGACCGTCGCAGCATCAAGACCTACAGTTCCTTTAGCGTCAGCACGAACAACACTCCGGCCAAACTCGGGACGGGCACGGGCGGCCAACTGACGGCCGACATCAGCAAAGGGAAGGCCGAGGGGGAGGAGCGCGAGCTGCCCATCAAGGGCGAAGTCTACGAGTACTTCTCGCGCGACAGGTTCGCCGCGCGCGACTTCTTCGACTTCGCCGAGAAGCCGTCGCTGAGGTTCGACCTCTTCGGCTTCAGCCTGAGCGGCGGCCCGTCCTTCGAGAAGAGGAATGACTACCCGCTCTTCTTCTTCTTCGCGAACTACGAGGGCATCCGCGCCTCATCGGGCAACACCATCTTCGCGGCCGCGCCAAAGCTGTCGTTGCGCCCGAACGCCGCCACCGCCGTCGCCCCGCTCTTCGACGCCTTCCGCGCCGGCGGCGCCGCCCTCGTCGAAGGCGGCACGGCCGACCCGAACTTCGACGTCCTCCGGCTCGACTCGGAGAACCGTGCGCGCAAGGACGGGCTCACCATGCGCCTCGACGCCGAGTCCAACAAGGAGAATTCGCTGAGCTTCATCTACATCGGCTCGGCCACGCGCGCGGACTCGCCGGACGGCGTGACGGGACGGCGCAACATAACGCGCAACACCAGCCACACGGCCGTCCTCAACTACAACCGCGTCCTCACGAGGGATGCGGACGGCGCCACAAAGATGCAGAACCAGATCATCGTCGCCTTCCAGAGCGACCCCGTACGCACCTTCTCGCGCACGCCGGCGGGCGATCCGCTCGACCTCACGTCGGGCGCCGTCGCCATCGGCGGCGAGGTGACGCCCGCCGGCATCGAGGGCCAGCCGCTCCCGCTCGCCGTCGCGACTCCGGGCGCGCTGCTGCCGGGCTCCGAGTTCGGGCGGCGGCTCAACTTTCACCCGCGCAAGCTCTCGTTCGCCGATCAACTGACCTGGTCGGGCGTGGACCTGAAAGATTCCGTCGGTTCGCTCGGGCCCTTGAACTTCTGGCGCGCCGGGAAACACAGCTTTAACTTCGGCGGCGAGGTGCGCCTCATCCGCGCCTCCATCGCTCAGCACTACGGCACGACCTACGGCTACAACTCGATTGACGACTTCCTGGCGAACCGCGCGGCGGTGAAGTTCGTTGGCGACCTCGGCTCACTCACCGGCGGCGAGACCGACGCGGGGCGCGATGCGTCGCAGGAGTATTTCATCGCCTACGCGCAGGACGCCTGGAACATCAGGTCGAACATGCTGCTCAACTACGGCGTGCGCTATGAGTACTACACCGTGCTGCGCGAGGCGCGCGACCGCGCCTTCGCCGTGGACCCCGAAACCGGCCAGCAGTTGCCGGCGGGCGCGCCCTTCTACCGCTCGCGGCGCAACAACTTCCTGCCGCGCGTCGCCTTCGCGTGGGCTCCGAACATCAACGGCGACCTGATGGAGATCAAGAACGGCCCGAGCGTCATCAGCGCCAGCTTCGGAATGCACGTCGGCCCGGACGCATTCGACAACCTCCTGCGTCCCATCCTCAGCGACCGCGTTCGCCTCAGCGCGGAGGGCACGCCCTTCCCGGCCGCGTCGGCGGCGCTCGCCGCCGCCTTCATCGCCAACACGCGGAACCGCCGCCTCCGCCCGCTCGCCATCGCGCGCGGCTACACCAGCCCCGCGCGCGTCTACAAGTTCGACGCCACGTTCAAGCAGGAACTCGTCAGGCGCGTTGTGACCGGCGACACCGATAACGAGGACGTGGACGTGGCCGAGGAGCTATTCGTCACGCTCTCTTACGTGGGGGGCCGGAGCACGGGGCTGCTCCTGCGCAACTTCGCCAACCCCGTCGTCAGCCTTCGAGCCAGCCTCGACGCGTCGCGGCCCGCCATCGCCTGCCGTCAGTTCGACACCCTGTGCGACGAGGACGAGGCCCTCGGCCCCTACGATGAGTTCGAGTATCTGACGACCGGCGGGCGCTCCGATTACGACTCGTTCCAGGTCTCGCTTCGCGGACGCGCGCGGAAGTTCCTCCGGCTTTTTCAGGCCGACTACACGCTGGCGCGTAACCGCGGTAACACCGACGCCGACAGCGGAGTCGCCGCCGGGAACCTACTCGACTACGGTTATGACTACGGCTATCTCGCCGCCGACGTGCGGCACAAGTTCAACTTCGGCGCGCTCGTCTTCCTCGACTGCGGATACCTGGCGGTGTGCAACAACAGCAGGAGCCGACTCGTGAAGGAGTTGACGGGAGGGTGGAAGTTCGCCGCCATCGGCACCTTCCAGACCGGCGCCCCAATTGACGTGCGCATCAGCCGGCCGGATGTCATCTATGTGGACGGCGCGGGGAACGTCCACGGCACGCCGGACGCCGGCCGCCAGCCCGTGCTCAACGTGCCGGGCGGCGGGTCGTCGGTCGCGGCCTATCGGCCCGACCTCGTCCCCGGCGTCAACCCCTTCCTCGACGGCTTCGGTGACAGGCGCTTCCTCAACCCCGAGGCTTTCGCCATCCCCGCCCCGGGCGCGCTCGGCAACCTCCGGCGCGGCGAGCTGCGGGGGCCGGGCTACCGCGTCGTGGACGTCTCGTTGAGCAAGGATGTCTTAGTCGGTTCGACGGAAGGCCTCTACAAGCGGAAGCTTACCTTCAACGTGGACGTCACCAACGTCTTCAATTTCACCAACTTCAGGCTGCCGTCGGCGAAGCTGAACAACGTCCTCGGCACCGACGCGTCAAAGAACCAGCTTCAGCCCGGCCAGCCCTTCACGGAGGCGGCCGCCGGGACCTTCGGCGTGATAACCCGCACCTTCAAGCGCAAATACGACCTCGGGGCCGGCCGCCAGTTCCAGTTCGGCGTCTCCTTCAAGTTTTAGGCGGCACCGCCGCAGGGGTGACCGTCATAAAAGTCGTCTCGTCCGAGACTGACAGTCAACTGAATGTTGGAAAACTGTCAACCGAGGAGATGGTTTTTATAAAAACTGGGGTAAGGCGAAATGAGGTCGTGAGCGGTTCTTCGACTAAGCGGCTAGCCCACATAGGCTCGCGACGAACAGCGCCTAATCCGGACGTGTGCACTTGAGCGTTGCATCCAGCTCAGTCCCGAAGAAGGCGTTGTACCGCCTCTTGACGGTGGACTTGTATGCGTCCATTTGCACGTTGCAGGAAATTGTTTGGAGCGTCAAGAGCTTAACGTTGGCCTCAGCTACGCACCGATCCCGAAAAGCTCTTAACGAGCTTCGCCCGACGCATCATATCTTCTGCGTTGGTCCTTTTCAGGTTGTATGGGTTCGCAAAGGAGCCGTACTCGAACCCTTGTCGCTTCCGGTCTGATGCAGAAACTCACGCACGGCCGCGGCGAGCGGATGCCCGAGCCGCGTGTAGATTTTGAGGGCGGCTCGGGCGTGCCTCTCGGGGGTGACTGATTCGCCCTTGCGCCTGCGTGCCTGGGCGAGGTTCCACAGGGCCGTCGCCCTGTATGTCGGGTTGGGGAGCCCGCGCGTGAGGGCCAACGCCTGCCGGTGATGTGTGATAGAGCGGTCGTAATCGCCCGAGACGTAGTAGGCGTGGCCGAGATTCCCCAGAACCAGAACTTCGTACGCCCGCACGCCGAGCCGGCGGCAGATTTTCAGCGCCTCCTCGTGCGCTTTAACTGCCTCGTCGGTCTTCTTCAGTTCGGCGAGCGCGTTCCCCTGATTGCAGAGGGCCGCGAGCTCGCCCGCCTTGTCGCCGATCTTCCGGCTAATGTCCAAAGCCTGCCGGTGGTGTCTGAGCGCCGGCCTGTGCTGCTCGGTCGCGGCGCACACGCTGCCCAGTCCGTTCAGGGCCGCGGCCTTGCCCCGCAGGTCGCCCGTCTTCTTCGCCAGCTTCAAAGCCTCCTCGTAACACTCGCGTGCCCGCCCGGCTTCGAGCAGCTTCACGCACTCGTCGCCGAGGTTGACGAGTGCCACCGACATGGTGAGCGAGTCGGCGGCGGCGGCGGCCGCGCCCTTGTAACAGGCGGCCGCTTCGTGAGACCGGCCGAGCGCGGCATAGGCGCTCCCGAGGTTGATTAATGTGCGGACGAAGCCCTCCCTGTCTTCTTCCTCGTAAAGAATTTTCAGGCATTGCTTGAACTTGTTCACAGCCTTCGAGGGGAGGCCAGCGCTCACGTAGGCGTTACCGTAGCTGCCGTGCGCGTCGGCCTTCGCGACGCGCACGCGCGTCTTGTCGGCCAGCTCCAACGCCCGCCGGCAGCAGTCCTCGGCGCTCTCCCACGCCGCCATCGAAGAGTAGACGGTGCTCAGGCCGCAGAGAAACCGCCCCTGCTCAGTCTCCCACTTCAAACGCGCGCACGCAGCCTGGGCGTCTTCGAGCCACGCGGCCTGCTCCTTCGGGCCGCGCCGCAACAAGAGCGGAAGGTACAGCGTCTTGGCGTACTCGACGCACCGCTTTTGCGACTCCGCGGAGGCGCGTCGCCGCGCCAGCCAAGCGCGACCCGCGCATAAGTTCTCCCACTCGGCGTCAAACTTAGCCACGCCCTTTCTGACATCCGCGGGCGGGCCGCCGTACATTTCACCTATTTTGATCGCGAGCAGCCGAAAGTACTCGGAGTGGCGTTGTGCTGCGGCGGCCCGCTCGGCGGCGGCCTGGGCGGCGCGTCCTTCGATGTCGGGCGTGCGCCCCGCGTATGCGCGCATCAGGTCGTGGAGGCGGTAGCGCCGCGACTTGCGGTCGAAGGAGACCAGGCTGCGCCGGACTAGCAAACTCAACTCCTCGCGCGAAGCACCCTCGCAGACCGCGAGCGCCGCCCCCTCGTCGAAGGAAGCGGGGAAGACGGACAGACGGCGGAGGCAGCGCCTGGCCCCATCCGGCAGCCGCTCGTAGCTGAGGTTGAACGAAGCCCGCACGCCGACCGCCACGCCCTTCTCGCCGAGAGCCTCTAACACCCCGCGCTCACGGCGCAGGCGCCTGACGTACTCGCCCGGGTCTAAATCGGGCGTCGCCTTCAGGAGACTCGCCGCGGCGCGCAGGGCCAGCGGCAGGTGGCCGCACAGACGAGCGATCTGTTGCGCGGCGCGCGGGAGGATTCGCGGCTCGATCCTGAGCAGAAGAGCGTGCGCATCTTCCTCGTCGAACGGGCGCAGCTCGAGCGGCTCGGTTCCTGTATCCGGGGCGAGCAGTTTCTCATGCGAGGTGACCAGCAGGGCGCAGCCCGCGGGCGGGAGGAAATGCTCGATCTGCTTCTCGTCCACGGCGTCGTCGAGAATTATCAGAGCGCGCTTTCCGCTCAGGCACTGGCGGAAAGTCGCGGCGAGGGATTCGACGTTGTCGCTGTCGTCGTAGCGGCCGCCGAGCTGGCTGATGCAGTTCAGCAGGGGGACGCGCAGGCCGAACGGCGCGTCGTTCGTCCGGCTCAATTTGATGAAGAGTCGGGCGTCCGTGTAAACGCCGCGCAGCCGCCTGGCGACCTCCAGCGCCAGCGCCGTCTTGCCGACGCCGCTCATCCCGTGAACCACCGCGACGCGGTCGCGGGCCGACGGCCCGAGCGCGCCCGCCAGCGTCCTTATCTCCTGCCGCCGCCCGACGAAATCGGTGCGCGACGGCGGCATCGCGTAAGGCTCGCCGTCCGGCCTGCTGAGTTCGTCGATAAACTCGTCCAGGTATTTTCGCAGGCTGGCGAGCACCGCCTGCGCCAGCTCGTCGGGTTGGGCGAAGTCGGAGCACACGTGCCTGTCGCGGAGTTTCTTCTTG
This sequence comes from Pyrinomonadaceae bacterium, assembly GCA_036399155.1. GTDB lineage: Bacteria > Acidobacteriota > Blastocatellia > Pyrinomonadales > Pyrinomonadaceae > QHXN01. Next base: position 20,547 of record DASWNR010000202.1, on the reverse strand, counting down.
AACGCGGACAGCCGCGCCCTCCCGGCACGTTCGACCGGGGCGTTCTTCTTAAAGTAGATGAGGCACCGCATCCCGAGCTCGTGCGCCTTGTCATACTCCGCCTCGGTGATGCCCGTGCTGTAGCGCTCGCCGATGACGCCGACGTAGAAGTGGCTGTTGCCGACTTCGTCTGTCGAGGTGCGGCGGGCACCCTCGTGCCGGCTGACGAACTCCTCCATGACCACGACATTGATCTTGACCGAGCGGTAGGCGCGGAGACCGCGGAGCGCGCGCAGGAGTGCGGCTCTCTCCGCGGGCAAGTCCTTACTCGTTGAGCTGACGAAGACACGGAGCGTGAGCGTGAGCGGCTTCATTCCGACCTCTCCCCGGCCGCGGCGTCCCGGACGCCCGCGGCCCAAGGTCGGGCGGGCCTCACCGCCCGCGGCCGAGAGCGCCGCCGGGCGGTTACTAAGGGCGATGAGACCCGCCCGCCGACGCGTGTGCGTCGTCACGCGGAGCCGACATCTCTTACCTTCCCCTGCCGCGGCGCGGGGCCGGCGGCGCGCTTATGGGGGTCGGCTCGAAGATGAAATCGCAGCTGGTCAACACGGGCACGCCGAAGTTGCCCGACCTGAGGAAGACACGCAGGTCATCGAACCGAGGGTTCACTACCTGGTCGGGAACCCTCGTCCCGGCGTAGCCCGGCTCCCAGGTCAAACCCCTGACCCTGCTCTCCAACGGCGGAGGAGGGGGCGGGTCGCGCCTGATGCTGTAGCAGACCAGACGCCCGTTGCTGAGCGAAACACAAGTCTGGGCGGCGGCCGGGAGGCTCGTAAGGGTAAAAAACAGCGCGAGTGCGACGGCCTGAAGTTTCTTGACGTGGGTCATGGCGTGACTCCTTTCCCTTGAGCGGGTGGTAAAGGGTGCCTCGTAGAACGTACCGCGCGTGCCGACCGGCCCGTCGGGCGTAAAGGAGGACTCACCGCGCGAGTTCCGAAGGTTCCGAGCCGGATTCGCGCATTCTGTAACGTCTACTAAATAAAGTCAAGATATTTCTTAAAATAAGACATTCCGTCTATTTAAATTCGCACAACGTGTCTCGCGGTTGATAAATTGACACGCGCGTCGTTTCACGGTATTTTCCCCTCCATGGCGAAGAAGCGAGCGGCGAGCAAGAAGCGAGCGGCGAGCAAGAAGCAGGCGGCGGGCAAGAGCCGGGCGGGACGCAGGCCGTCCGTGCCGGGACAGTTGAGCGCGCACGAGCTGGTCATGCAGCGGGCGGCCAGCCTCTACATCAGCGGCGAGCACCTGACCGTGGAGGCCATCGCCAGAGAGAGCGTGTCGAGGGCGACGATCAGCAAGCTCTTCAAAGGCGAGGGCAAGAAGCCCACCATCAAGGTGATCGAAGACAGCATCATCGCCAACGTCCTCGGCAAGACGAGGGCCACCATCTTCCAATCCCTGAAGTCACAAAGCCGGCTGGTGGCGGCTAGTCCCCTCGACCTGCTCATCAACATCTTCAGCGCGGTGCTGGAGGTCTTTGACCGGAACGCCATGGGCATGTTTGTGGCCCACCGGCTCACCAACATTCAGGATGACCAGGCGCTCACTCTCACGCTGTCGCGCGTGGACGAACTTCTGCTGGCTTCGCTCGAGATGGGCCAGTTGAACGAGGAGGCGGGGCGAGACCTGGTGAAGCTGAGGCTGATGCTTTTCGGCATCCTGCGCGGCCTGCTGATGCTCCTTCCGGCGGGTTCGGCCGCCGACGGCGAGGCGGACGGTTCGGCCCGCGCCGCGCGCGCCCCGAAGCCCGCGAAGGCGGGGAAGCCGCGGGTCGAGGACGTCACGGCGCAGGACGTCGAAATAGAGTTCCTGAGAATCATCCAGCTCCACGTCAGCGACGGCTGGAAAGAACACGTCGAGAGATACGTGGAGGCGGCCCGCAGGGCGTAGGGCTGCGATGTGATGTCAGCGCGAGGTGAAAAGAGGCTCGGTGACGTAACTTCAATACAGAAGGACCACCTCTCCATCATCCACCCGAGACCCGGGTGTCGCGGGCTTTGTTCCTGAAGGGTGCTGCATGTTCGTCAGCAGGTAGTGTTCTATGAAAGGGGCGAGTCAAGGGAAAACTTCTCCCATGCCGGCAGCAAGGAGTATTTCTTTGACCGCCAGCCACCGTTATTACCCGTCAACGCGTCAACCTGGCTCCCGCCGCTCGTCTCCTGCGCCTCGGCCGGCTCAGAGGCATATCCCCGCCGGCACTCTGCCCTCGCTCAAGCCCTCGCTGTCGCACTCGATGTGCTGACCAGTGTTCTACTGAGACTGAAGGCCCTCGGTCTCCGTCTACGGCTTCCTCTAGTCATCCGGGGCGGCATAACGTTGCAACAGATACGCGCGAGCGGATAGCGCAGCCTACACAACCCGCAGACACTCAGCCCAGAACCTTCATCGAGCAGATGCGGCGCATGACTCGCCGGAGTAGTGTTGCAAAAATTTCTGACTACCCAATATATTGAGGCAGACACAAACTCTGCGATACAACTAATTTTAGCCAAAATATTTGTTGCAGCACCACCTTGATTAGAGGCTTACAATTTGATTGGCTAGGAACTGCGCGAAGCCTGGTGAAATACGCACAGGCCGCCCGCGTTGCAGCGCCCCGATATTCAGTTGATCGTGCGGGTTAAGCTGATTGTATGCCTTGTTCAAGCCGAATGTTCTTAAGCCCGCCTCGCGCCAATGGGTGCCGAATGTAGGGGTCAGATTTCTAAAGTCCGCTATCCACTTCCATCGCCCCTGCTTGTATTGAGCTGCGATCTCTCCCTGTGTAGCTTCGCGAACCTCGGAAATTGTCTCGCCCACGAAGATGAGATTGGCTTTCTTAATGCGATGCACAAAACAAATATCCCCCATCCTCAATGAGGTGAGGTTTATCGGGAACCAATGTTCAATCACCTCATCGTCATAAACCATTGGCCCCTCATTCTCGTCAACATCCGGATCACCCCATAACACAATCCAGAACTGCCTATTGCCTGGGTTATGGAACAGATCATTGAGGGCTTCATTATCCATTCGGCTATCCTCCCAGCCTCTCCATGTTATACAGTCGTGAAGCTCGGCTACGTCGAAATGGGGACGGACGGCAGGCCCCCCTTAATAGTTCTTGCTGTCCTCAGCTCGACCTCCGCCGGATCATCTCACGCCGCGCCGGGTGAGGCACCAGTCGCCACCGGCCGTAGGCGACGAAGGCCGCGAGCAGCCCCACAACCAGCGGAACCACTCCGGCCGCGACCCCGTCGGCCGCCCCCGTCAGCGCCACCGCGCCGATCATGATGACGACCAGCCCGGCGGCGGCCAGCGGCGTCAGCCACGGCTTGATGCGCAGCAGCCCCGGAAGGATCAGGCCGAGCGCGCCGAGCACCTCAACCACACCGATGAAGCGCACGAACCACCCCGGCAGCGGTATCTGATTCGGCGAACCCATCGACGCCAGCACGTCGGGCGGGATGACCAGCTTCGTCCCGCCGGCGAACAGAAACAGCAGCGCGAGCAACACCTGAACGATCCATAGGGCGTAAGTCATTATTAGTCTCCTTTGTTCGGGCCTCAGGCAGAGTTAACGGCCGCACGCTCGAGCAGCCCTGCGCCTTGATTGCGTGGGCTGTTGACGCCTGGACCCACGGGGTAGCCGACCATCTCCTCGGCCGGGTAAGGCCGCAGCATCTCTTTGACGAGTCCGAGCTCCCGCGCTTCGGCGCCGAGCCACAGCTCGTAATCATGTGGATGCAAGATGACGGGCATGCGGTCGTGCACGGGCCGCAGCACCTCGTTGGCTTCCGTGGTCAGGATGGCGCAGGAGTTGATGACTCGGCCGCCCTCCCCCTCCCACCTCTCCCACAGCCCCGCGAAGCCGAACGGCCTCTCGTCGCGCATGCGAAAGAAGAAGGGCTGCTTCCTCCCCTCCCGCCTCTGCCACTCGTAGAACCCATCAGCCGGGATGACGCAGCGCCTCCGCCTGAAGGCCTCGCGGAACGAAGGCTTCTCCGTCACGGTCTCACTTCTGGCGTTGATGAGCTTCGCCCCGACGGACGCGTCCTTGGCCCACGAGGGGACGAGCCCCCACTTGTAGAGCGTCATCTCGCGCCCTTCCGGCGACTCATGGACGGCGAGGACTTCCTGTGTCGGCGCGATGTTATACCGCGGCTCCGCGTTAATCACCTCAGCCACTTTGAACTCTTTCGCGAGCCTTTTCGGGTCGGTGCGCTGCGCGTATCTGCCACACATCTCCGTCACCTCCGGGGCTAATTTGGGCAACAGTCTCTCGCTAAATCTCGAATTACCGCACCAATTATAAAGATTTTTCTTGCCTGAAACAATGTTTCTCTGACAAGATATGCCCCGAAGTTGATTCCACAGGGGAGAAAAAACATGCGCGAGAAGCCGCCCGGGCTTCACGTCTCCTCCGTCGCAAGGCTGGAGGCCGCTGAGGGCTCGTCGGTCCCCGTCTACCTGTGCCGGGTCTCGGCCGGCTTCCCCTCGCCCGCCTCCGACTACGTCGAGCGCGACATCGACCTCAACGCTTCCCGACAAGTTATATGCCGGGGCTGATCTCCGCCGCGCGGGCGCTGCTGGGGCGCGTCTACAAGCCGGGGTTCGTCTACCACAAGGCGGGTGTGTTCCTCACGGACGTCGTGGCGGAGGCGGAGAGGCAGCAGAGCATCCTCGCACGTGTTGACGACGAGCGGCGGGTGCGCGCCATGCGCGCGGTGGACGAGATCAACAGGAGGCACGGCAGGCATACCGTGCGCCCGCTCGCGGCCGGCGCCGGGCGCGGGTGGGACATGCGGAGGCAGCGGGTGTCGCCCCGGTACACGACGCGGCTGGACGAGGTGCTCAGGGTGAAGCAGGGGCAATGCGCGACTGTTAACAGAAGGAGACTCGCAATGAGAAAGCTCAAAATCATCGAACACATCTCGCTCGACGGCGTGATCCAGCACTCCGCCGACGGCGACGATTTCCCCTACGGCGACTGGACCGCGCCCTACCGGACACCCGCCGGCCGGGACGCGATGCTCGCAGCGTATGGCGAGAGATTCGATCTGCTGCTCGGCCGTCGCACCTACGACATCTGGTCGGGCTTCTGGCCGAAAGCGCCGAGCAGCCCGATGGCGGACGGCCTCAACGCGGCAACGAAGTACGTCGCCACCCACCGCCCGGAAAGTCTTGAATGGGGCCCGTTCGAGGGCCCCGGGCCGGACATCGTCGAGGGCGTTCGCCGCCTCAAGTCGCAGGACGGCCCTGACCTTATCCTCTCGGGTAGCTCCACGCTGACGTCGACGCTGCTCGAACACGGGCTCGCGGATGAAGTCCTGCTGGCCGTCTATCCGGTGCTGTTGGGTATGGGGAAGCGCTTCTTTGCGGAGGGCACCCCGCCGCGCTCGTTCGAGCTCGTCGGCACGAAAGCATTTCCGTCTGGGATCATCTTCAGTACTTACAAGGTCGCCGGGCCTCTGAAGACCGGATAGTTCGACGGCGCGAGATCGTCGGTGAATACCGGAACGCCGTAATCTGCCGCGTATCCCTGTTCCTTCTATAGAGGGCACACCGGGCCGAAGCGGCAGCCGGTCGCCACGGGAGTGCTTTTGACGCAAATCATCGATGCGTTAGTGACGGCAGGGGCGGGTGGGTTTGCGGCGCGCGCCGATTAGTTCGCGTCGTTCGCCCGCGACGTGGCCATCGTGTTCGAGCTGTCGAGCCGGACGGCCTGGTCTCGGTCGAGCTTGATCGGCACGTCCCACACGGCGTAGGCCGGTGGCTGGGCACCGCCCATGAGGTAGTAGGAGCCTGGCTTCGCGGCCCTGAGGGTGAGTCTGCCGTCCTCATCGGTGGTCGCGTTGGCGACGACGTGCGGCATCAATGCCTCGTGCGCTTTCTTGTTGAACTCACGCAGGTACTCGGAGTCGCCGCTGAAGACGCCCGTCCGGGTCATGCCTGCCACCCGGACGAACTCCGCGATCAGCGCCTCGCCCTCGTCCTCAGAGAGGTCGCGGTTCAGCTTCAGTCCCGCCGCCTTCAGCAACTCTTTCGGGTCGGCGGCTACGAGATAGAACTCGGCGTAGGTGACGGCGTCGAGCTTACCCTCAAGCGAGAGGCGGACTGTCAGGTCGATTCGCGGCCCGGCGGGCGGGGCCCCGGAGTCTGCCGCGCCGGGGCGGAGACGCAGAAGCCGAGCAGTAGGAAGACGAGGATTGCCACACGGCGGCTCGGGAGGGTTGCCATGTCGGCGGGTGCTATCACGGCCCCGGCCGCGGCGAAAGAGAAAGGGAGCGCCGACCGCGCCACAGGACGAAGCTGTCGGCCGCGAGGGTTAACGCCTCTATCAGGAAGTCCACCCCGTCAGGCGTTCGGAAGGTGCGGCGAAGCCGAATGTTACTCCGCGAGGAGGGTGTCCCTCGCTCCACCCATCCGAGCGCCGCGTATCTTCCATCGTTATGGGAAGACTGAGATTTCGGGGGCGTCGGGCCGCGGCTTACGTTTTTGCTCGGCGAGGAGAGGGGTAGAGACCTCCGTACAGGTCGGCGCCGCTGACCGGCCCCCGGAATCTCACCCTTACAAAGGACCATCCTCATACGTTGCCGCCGCTCGCGACTCCGGCCGTGCGCTTAACCCCCTTCGACCCGACAGCCGCCGCTCGTGCAGAACCCCGCCCAGGAACTGGCGCGGGCCCGAAGTGTCGATAATTCTCCGTCCCGCAATAAGCGGGTGCCAGCGCAGCGCGGTCATGAGGTTTTTCTGCGCCTGAAGGAAGCACCCGGAGGCCAGCGCGCGCCCGGACTGGTGGAATAGGACGTCGGTCATGTCGCGGGAGAAGCGGCCGAGCGCGCGGCGGCGCTGCGCGGGGGGGGCGGCCGCGGCGCGCGGCAGCTTCAGCCACCGCCCGCGGTAAGCCCGGTTAAGCAGCGCGACCATCTCCCCGGTCGCCGAGGTGAGCTGCCCCGAAGCGGGGGTGGCCTGGCGGTAGATCACAACCCGCCGCTCGACGCACTCGACCGAGTACAGCTCGGCGATGCGAACCCAGAGGTCCCAGTCTTCGATGCCGGGCAGGTCATCGCTCGGCATCCCGACGCGCAGCAGACAACTCTTACGGAAAACCGGGGCGGCACAGGGGATGAAATTCCTCTCCAGGAGCTCCCAGAAGATGTCGCCGCGCGGGCAGGGGTTTGGGTAGAACTCGCCGGTCTGCTCCCCGTTCTGGTCTGCCAGCCAGGCCTGGCCGTACACGAACCCCGCCTCGGGGTTGGCCCGGAGCACCTCCGCCTGCGTGTCGAGCGAGCCGGGTAGTCGTATGTCGTCGTCGTCGAGGAAGCTGACATACTCGGCGCGGCTGGCGGCCAGCCCTACGTTGCGCGCCCCCCCCAACTTCTGGTTGCGCTCTACGCGTAAATAGCGCACGCCCGCGAGCCCGCGGCAGACACGCGCCGTCTCCTCTTCCGAAGCGTCGTCCACTACGATGACTTCGACGCCGGCGCCGGCCGCCAGGGCGCTACGCACCGCGCGGGGGAGGAGGCGGGGGCGGTTGTGTGTGGCGATGATGACGCTGACCTGCGGGGTGGGCTCAATCATAGGAATTGTCACACAGAGCGGTCGGGGGCACTTCGCACCCCGCTTCGGCTCCCCGGGCGCGAAGTCTTCTCCACAACTCGGCGTAGATGTACGGGCGCACCACCCTGGCGGGGCTCAGTTGAAACCCGGCCAAAATGTTCTGGAAGGCGAACCGAAAGTCCCCCCGGGACAGGTGCGTGGCCGATTGGTGGAAGAGGACATCCGCCAGCCGGTTCAGGGTGCGTCTGCGCAAAGCCCGGCGCCGGCCGGCGGGCGCTTGCCGCACGCGCGGCAGACTGAACAGCCGCCGCTGGTGACGCGCGGCCCGCAGGAAGTCGGGGGCGTAATGCGAGACGCCCTCGTCCGAGATCAGCGGTGGCAGGGTGTAGACCCCGACCGGGCGGTCGACCGTCGCCACCTCGTGCAGCTCGGCCAGACGCACCCACAGGTCCCAGTCGTCTAGCCGCGACAGGTAGCTGCGCGGCAGGCCGACGCTGAAGAGCGCCGACTTACGCACCAGCGTGGCCACCGGCAGAATGAAAAAATCCCACTCCAACAGCCTCCAGAAAATCTCTTCGCCGGGGCACGCGGGCGGGGTCGCCGTCTCGCCCGTGAGCGAGCCGTCGCGGCCGGCGAGGAGTACAGGCCCGCAGACGAAGCCGGCCGCGGGCCTTGCTTCGAGCGCGACGCGCTGGCGGTCGAGCGAGCCGGGGAGTCTCAGGTCGTCGTCGTCGAGGAATGCCACGTAGTCGGCCGTGCTCGCGAGCAGCCCGACGCTGCGCGCGCCCGCCACCCCTTGATTGCGGTCGAGGCGCACGTAGCGGACGCCCTGAAGCCCGCGGCACACCGCGGCCGTCTCGTCGGTCGAGGCGTCGTCGACGACGATGACTTCTACATCCTCCCCGCCGCGCCGCGCGCTCTCGACGGCGCGCGGGAGCAGGCGCGGCCGTCCGTGGGTCGGTATGATGACGCTGACGCTCGGCATCTTTCCTCTCTTCAGCTCTGCCGCCCACCCCACCCTCTGGAAGACGCCGAGGCCCTTCCGGAGCGTCGGGTGTAGATTCGTAGAAGTCTCGGCGTCGAGCAGCATGCCGTAGCCGCGGGGTCGCCGGACGGCCGCGCGGGGCCGGGGGTTTTAGCCGCCGGGCGCTACACGCGATAAACTAAGCGGGCCGGTGATTGCGCGGGGGGCTTTCCCCGGGCGCGCCGGCGTAAAGGAGCAGTCAATGGGCGGTTTGAAAATCCTTATCACCAACTTCATGTTCGCCACACGGTCGGGCACGGAGGTCTATGTGCGCGACCTCGCGCTGGGGCTACTGGAACGCGGCCACACGCCGATAGTTTACAGCCCGCAGCTGGGCGAACTGGCCCACGAGCTGCGGCTGGCGACCGTGCCCGTCGTCGACGACCTTGACGCTGTCGGCGCCCGGCCGGACGTGATCCACGGTCAACACCACATCGAGACGATGACGGCGCTGCTGCACTTCCCGGGCGTCCCGGCCCTGTACGCCTGTCACGACTGGTATAGCGACCTCGACTGCCCGCCGCGTTTCCCGCGCGTGCTGCGCTACGTCGCCGTCGACCAGACCTGCTACGACAAGCTGGTCTTCGAGTACGGCGTGCCCGAGGAGCGCGTCAGCCTGCTGCTCAACTCCGTCGACCTTGACCGCTTCCGGCCGCGCAGGCCGCTCCCCGAGCGCCCGCGCCGCGCCCTGGTCTTTAACAGCTACACGGTCGATGACGAGTACCTCCGCGCCGTGTTCGCGGCGTGCGAGGGCGCAGGCATCCGCCTCGACGTGGTCGGGCAGAAGATGGGGACGGCAACCTCCGCGCCCGAAAAGGTATTGGCCGAGTACGACATCGTCTTCGCCAAGGGCCGGTCTGCCCTCGAGGCCCTCGCCGTCGGCGCGGCCGTCGTGGTGCAGTGCGGCAGGAGTCTCGGCCCGATGGTTACGTCCGGCGAACTCGGGCGCCTGCTCCCACTGAACTTCGGCATCCGCGCGATGCGGCACCCGCCGTCGCCGGATGGGCTCGCCCGCGAACTCTCGGCCGAGATCGCCCGCTACGACCCGTCCGACGCGGCCGAAGCGTCACGCCGCGTGCGCCAACTCGCGGGCGCCGGCCAGGCCCTGGACGAACTGATCGCGCTCTACAGGGAGGTGATCGAGGAGCACCACAACACGCCGCCCGCGAGCGGAGAGGCGGAGAGGCGCGCCATCGCCGACTTCATCCGCTGGATGTCAAAGCACAGTCACGTGCGCCTCTCCGAGTTGAACAACTCGACGACGATACGCCTCAAACAGCGGCTGGTGGCGTTGCCCTTCATCGGGAAGGTGGCCCACTCCCTTGCACGGCGCCTCGCCGGCCCGGCCCGGCGATGAAGGCGGGCATCCGGCCGGCGCGTGTCAAGCGCCCCCGCGCGCGGCCGCGGCCCGCATGTGGGGGCAGGCCGCATCCGCTTCCGCTTGAACTCCCAGCGCGCTGCGCGCTTCGGCCTGCGCCCCCTCCCGGCGTTCGGGTCTCATCATGATGCCGTATTTCGGCCGCAACGTGACGACCGGCTCCGTCACGACCGGGTGACCTGCGACTAGTCGCAGCGACCACCGCTGCGCCAGAGTGGCGAGCAGCAGGATGCATTCGACCCAAGCCATCCCCTCGCCGAGGCAGCGCCTGGGGCCTCCCCCGAAGGGGAAATAGGAGAAGTGCGGCCGGGCGGCCCTGGCCTCCGGCGTCCACCGGTCGGGGTCGAACCGCGAGGGGTCTGGGAAATAACGCGGGTCCCGGTGCATCGTGTACTGACTCATGATGACGACGGAACCGGCCGGCAGGACGTAGTCGCCGACCTCCCAGTCGTCGGTGACGAACCGCGCCAGCGCCCACGAGGGCGGGTAGAGGCGCATCGACTCGGCCAGCACCATCTCGGCGTAGCGCAGCCGCGGCACGTCCTCCGCCGTCGGCAGCCCGGAGCCGAGCACCGCGTCAAGCTCTGCGTGGAGCTTGGCTTCTACGTCGGGGTGCTGGGAGAGCAGGTACCAGGTCCACATCAGCGAGTTGGCGACGGACTCGTGGCCGGCGAGGAAGAGCGTCAACACCTCGTCACGCACCTGCGTGTCGGTCAGGGGCCCGGCCTCGCCCTCCAACTCCAACAACGCCGAGAGGAGGTCGCCGCGCCGGCCGGACGCGCGGCCCGCGGCGATGCGTCGGTAGATGATCTCGTCGAGCCGCTTCTTCGCGCGCTCGACGCGGCGGGCGTGCGGCAGGGCGCCCATCAGGCGCGCGAGCGGCATCCCGAACGGTCGGAACTGTGTGAAGATGAGCGTGACGGCCTCGCCGATCTCTTCGGCCTCCCCCTCCGACTCGATGCCGAACATCAGGCGGCTCATTATCTCTAGCGTCAGGAGCCTCATCTCCCGCGCCACGTCCATGTGGCGGCCTTCCACCCAGCGCTCTCTCCACCGCGCTGCGCCGTCGACCATCAGCGCCGCGTGCCCCGCGACTTCGCGCCGGTGGAAGGCGGGCTGGATGAGGCGGCGCTGAGAGCGGTGGTAGTCGCCCTCGCTGATGACCAGTCCCTCGCCCAGAAAGTGCTTGGAGGTGCCTTTCCCGTGACGCTTCGAGAAGTTGTCGTAGTGGCGGCCCAGGGCGTCCCTGATGTAATCAGGGTGGTTGAGCAGGAAGACGTGCCGCTCGCCGATCTGGAAGTGGCTGACGTCGCCGTAGTCGCGGGCGAGGCCGGTCAGAAAGGCCAGCGGGTCGCGGCGGCGCGTGGCGAGCATGAAGCCCTGGAGTCGGCTGACCTTAGGGCCGGGGGGGCGAGGGTTGGATGTCATTCAGGGCGTTCCGTCGCCGCATTCGAAGCCGGCACTGGGCACCGCCTGGGGCCTTATCTGAGATCAGGTTGAGCGGGCTAGAAGATAGCACCTCGACGGGTGGGGCGCAACGCCCTCACCGCCTAACCCGTAGGCTGGGTCGCGGGGTCGGCGGGCGGGAGCGCGGCGCCGGCCGCGCGCCGCACCTTCCCGTTCAGGAACTCGCCCACCCACGTGTACCGCACGCCGAAGTGATAGCTCGCGAGTAGGAGCGGGACGGAAATCGCCAGAATCAGCAGGAACTTCACGACCGCCGGCAGCGGCAATCCCGCAAATAAAACCTGCAGGTAACCGACCAGCGGGTAGTGAATCAGGTAGAGCCAGTAGGAGGAGTCGGCGACGTAGCGCACGCCCGCCCGCGGGCTGTCGAAGTACCTGATGAAGACGCCGAGCAAGCCGAGCGTAAGCAGCCACACGGTCAGGGCGTAGGCCGATAGCGCCACAAACTTTTCGAGCGCACCCGGCGCGCCCGGCCGATACAGAAACATGACGTAAGCGGGGAACGCCGCCAGGGCGCCGGCCGCAAGGTAAAGCCACGCGCCGCGCCCGAACTCGGGGATCAGCGCGGGCTGCCGCTGCAGCAGCCACCCGAAGCAGAAGAAGACCCCGTAGAAGGCGAGTATCTTGGCCTCCACGACGAAGCCGGAGGGCGAATCCGAGTTGAGCGTCCGCATCAGGTAGAGCGTCGGCAGGGTGAAGGCCGCCAGCGCGAACGGTTTCCACCAAGACCGGGAGGCGCGTCTGATGAAGGCGTCGGCGGCGCGCAGAGCCCACTGCGCCCGAGCGCCGCCGGAGACGAGGGCCAACAGTATCGCGAAGGCGTAAAAGTATAAAAGGTAGTAGAGGAACCAGAGGTGCGCCGGGTCAAGGTTGCGTAGGTAACCACCGTAGAGGAAATGGCCGGCGACGGCTTTGAACGTGTCGGGGCGCGCGTCGGCGGGGGCCGAAGCCGCCGCGCCGTAAATCCCGACCGCCTGTATGAGCGGCACGATGGTGACCGTGCCGACCAGAAGGGGGACGAGGATACGCTTGGCCCGGTGTCTGACGAACGCCGCCGTCCCGAGCCGGTGGTAGAGAAGGCGCGCGAAGAACCCGGTAATCAGGAAGAAGGTCGGGAGCCTGAAGGCGTGTAAGAAGACGACGAACAGGTCGAACCCGACGTGGGTGCTGACGTCCTTAGTCGGCCAGCCCCCCGGATAGACGGTGAAAGAAACGGCGGCGTGCAGGCAGATGCCGAGGAGCATTGCCACCGCGCGTAAATTGTCGGCGAAGTGTATACGACAGTCCATCCGTGATTACTAAATCGGCCCTGTCCTGTCGCCGATAAACTCACCGGCCCCGTCGAAACAGTGTAATAAATCAACGCGGCCGCGCCGAAGCCTCATGCCTGCACCCACCTATAATGCTGTGCGGGTGATCGGCCCGGGATGCCGCCCAGAACTATCAAAGTGGATGAACCCCGTGTGGGTTACTCAAGTGCCGGCGGGAATATAACTGCGACCCCCCCTTTTCGCAACTTTGTCATGGTGTATGGCGCGTCATCGAATGTCCATTATGTGTTTGGGACGAAGAAGGGAAGGGCGGCCCGGCATCTACACCGGGGCGCCCTTCAGTCCACGGCGGCTTGAGAGTTACTGCCCGAACCTCCTCTTGTACTCGATGGAGTCGAGGAAGGCTTTCACCATCTCGGCCTGGATGAAGTTACCGTTGAACTCGTCGAGCTTGCCCAGCCAGAAGCTGTAGCCGGAGAAGTCCGTGTCGGGCTGGGAGTTCGGGTTCCGGCGCAGGTAGCCGAAGTACTGCATCAGCACGAACGCCTTGTTCGACTGCCGCCGCGAGAACTCGGCGTTCTCCGCGACCGCCCGCAGAACCTGGGCGCGCGTCTTCCTCGACTGATTCAGGTCGGAGACGAGTTGGCCGCGCTCCGCCGGGGTGAGCGCCCCGCCGAGGTGGGGCGCGCGCGGGTCGAACGTGTTCGCGTTGAGCACGTCGACGTACTCGTCGTTCGACATCCCCTGGTAGGCCGAGACGAAGGGCGCGGCCGTCACGAAGCTGTCGACGAACGCCTGCTTGTTGGCCTCAAGCTTCGCCTCCCAGTCGGGGCCGCCGACCTGCACGTCGCGGCCGACCTCCTGCGTGTTGGCCAGGAACGCGCGCCAGTCCAGCATCTCCTGCGTGTTGTAGGCCACCTGGGAGAGTCGGTAGACGAAGAAGCCGGTCTGCTGGAACTCGATGGAGAGGAAGAACGCCGCCGAGACGTTGACGCGCTTCACCTCCCGGCACTGGGCGTCGGCGCCGCACTGCTCTATCTCGTTCATCCAGTGTGCGAGCCCTTCGGCGTCGGGCTCGCGGTTGAGGAAGTCGTGGTAGTGCTGGCGGACGAAGAACTCCGCGTCGAAGCCGTCGCCCACAGGGTTCGGCCCCGGCGCGGAGTCGTCGCTGTGGAGCGTGACGGTCGCCTGCGAGGGCGTGCCGAGGAGTGCGCCCGAGGGGGAGAAGAGAGTGAACAGGAACGTCTCGTCCGGTTCGACGAGCGCGTCGTCGTTGACGAGCACGTTCACCGTCTTCTGGGTCTCGCCCGGCGCGAAGCGCAGCCTCCCGAGCGTTAGGTTGTAGTCCGACATCTCAGTGGCGCCACCGTCGATCGTCGAGTAGGAGACGGAGGCAGCCGCCGAAGAGTCGCCCGTGCGGGTGACGGTGAGGGTGACGAAGTGCGCGCCCTCGACGACGGTGTAGGCGGCCTGCGAGAAGAGCAGCGCGGGCGTGTCGTCGTTGTCGATGGTGCCGAGGCCCTGCGCGTCCGCGACGGCCGCGTTGGTCGCTCCCGAGAGGTTGAGGAAGAAGGTCTCGTCCGGCTCGTCGAACGTGTCCCCGAAGGCATGGACGGTGACGGCCTTCGTCGTCTCGCCCGGCGAGAAGGTGAGCGTGCCGGCGGTCCCGCCGTAGTCGGGGCCTGCGTCGGCCGTGCCGTCGGCCGACGCGTAGTTGACGGAGACGGGGTTGACGGTCGGGAACGGGATGCCGACCGTGAAGTTGAGCGCGGTTTGACCCGAGTCGCCCTCGGTCGCCGTCACGTCGTTGACGCTGAGGGCGGCGTCGTCGTTGAGGATGGTGCCGGTGCCCACCGAGTCTATGAAGTAGGCGTTCGACTGCTCCTGGAGGAGGATGTCGAATGACTCTTTCGGCTCGGGCGTCGTATCGCCGATGACGTTGACGTTGAAGGTCTTCGAGGTCTCGCCGGGGGCGAAGGTGAGCGTGCCCGCGGTGAAATTGTAGTCGCTGCCCTCCGAGCCGCCGAACGTGCCTGAGCCGCTGAACGTGCGGTAGCCGACGGTCACCGTCCGGCCGCTCACGGCCGAGAGCGTGACCGTGAAGGCGGCCGCGGTCGTCCCCGAGTCGCCCTCCACCACGGTCGAGTCCCCGACCCCGAGCAGCGGGACCGGGTCGCTGTCGGGATAGATGCGCACGTCGGTCGTGCTGGGCGTCCCGAGCGCGGGGCCGCCGGTCGGGTTGCTCAGGGTGACCCGGAAGGACTCTTCGTCCTCGTTGAGCGCGTCATCGACGAGGGCGATGTCCACGCTCTTCGTCGTCTCGCCCGGGGCGAACAGGAGCGTGCCGGAAGCGGCCACGTAGTCCGCCCCCGCCTTCGCGGTGATGTCGGACGTGGCGTAGTTCACGGTCGCCGCGACGGCCGTCCCGCCCGTGCGCGAGACGACGACGCGCGCCGTCTGCTGCTCGCTGATCGAGTGTGAGGGGGTGGTGAACTGAAACGCGTCGGGCGCGTTGACAGAGAGGCACGCGGAGAACTCGGAGGTGTTGCCCGCGGCGTCGGTGCTCGTCGCGGTCATGACCTGACCGGGCTCGGAGGGCGTCGTGAAAGAAGCGCTGAAGGTGGCGACGCCCGACGCGTTCGTGGTTGCCTGCGTCGAGCCGAGGTAGGTCTGCCCCTCGCCGTACCCGGAGGGGTCGCAGGAGGAGTTGGCGAAGATGTCTACGGCGAAAGTCTGGTTGGGCGCGGAGTCCAGACGGCCGCTCACGGCGGCCGTGCCCCCGGCCGCGTTCGCGGTGAGGAGGGTCGGGGCGTTCTGCATCCTGTTCGGCCCCGTGTCGGTGTCCCCCACGTCGTTGGGCGAGGGGCCGTCCGCGTCGAGAGAGTTGGGCGCGGCGGACGCGACGAGGTCGATGCCGAGCAGCCCGTTCGAGAAGATCGAGTTGCCGCGCAGCCTGTTGCCGGTCGAGAAGGAGCCCTGAGTGGTGTAGGGCCCGACGGCGATGCCGCTCCGCCCGTTGAAGGCGATGCGGTTGCCGGCCCCCGCGGCCGTCCCCCCGATGACGCTGTTTCTGGCGCCGAACTGGCTGCCGTTGGCCGCGCCGTCGATGTAGATGCCCGTCTCCGAGTTCGGCAGCGGCGCGACGCCGGACGAGTCCGTGCCGATCCAGTTGCCCTGCACGGTCGAGGCGCCGCTCTTCAGCAATATGCCCTGACGGTTGCCCGAGATGACGTTGCCCGCCCCGGCGGCCGTCCCGCCGATCTGGCTGCCGCTTCCGGCGACGTTGATGCCCAGGACGTTGCCGAGGGGGGTCAGGCCCCACAGGCTTGTGCCGATGAAGTTGCCCTGAACGACGGCCGCGCCGAAGCCGTCGATGTAGACGCCCGTGTTGACGCCGGAGATGACGTTGCGCGCGCTGGTCTGCGTCCCCCCGATCAACACGTTCCCGGAGTAGCAGATGATGCCGAAGATACTGCCCGCCAACACGGACGTGCCCTCCGCGTCCAGGCCGATGAGGTTGCCCTGAACGAGCGTCCCCGAGCCGTTGACCAGCAGGTTGGTGGGCTGGCCCGAGATGACGTTGCCGGGCGCCACACCGGGCGCTATCGTGAGCCCGCCCACGACGTTGTTCGCGCTCAGAATCTCGACGCCCGTCCCGTTGGGGAGCGCGGCCGTGCCCTCGGCGTCCGTCCCGATGTAATTGCCCTTGACGGCGTTACCCGCGGCGCTGCCCGCCACACTGACGCCCTTCCCGCTGTTGCCGGAGATGACGTTGCGCGCCCCGGCCGTGTCGCCGCCGATGACGTTGTTCGACGCGTTCCCGATGTTGACGCCGATGCTCTGGCTCCCGCCCGCACTCCCGACGGCCGCCGTGCCCGCGGCGTTGGTGCCGATGTAGTTGCCCTGGACGATGTTCCCCGTCGATTTCGTCCCCCGGATGTCAACCCCGAACCCGCAGCCGGAGAGCACGTTGCGCGCGGCGGCGGTCGTGCCGCCGACGATGTTATCCGGCGAGTCGGCGATCCTGACGCAACTGCCGTGCATGGGGAGGGTGGACGGCGTCACGCCGTCGGCGCGCAGCCCGCCGTAGCACGCCTCGACCTTATTCCCGCCCGCGTTGCTGGCGCCTTCGGTGCCGAGGAGTATCCCGGCCACGTCGAAGCGCCCCACGGCCAGCGCGCGCACCGTCGAGTTGCCCGCGGTGACGTGCAGCGCCCAAGGTATCCGGGTGAAGCCGTCCTCCTTTCCCCTGACCTCGATAAGCGGCGTTCCCCCATAGCCGGGCTGCGTGGTGCCGTCGATGTTGACCGGGTCGGACACGTCCGGGAGTGCCGCGCCGAGCACGATGGTCTGCACGCCCGTCCCGATCTGGAAGTTAATCGTGTCGGTGCCCGGCAGGGCGTTGGCCTGCTCAAGGGCGGCCCGGAGAGTACAGTTGCCGGCCCCGTCGTTACATGTCCCGTCGGCGGTGTTGCCGTCGGCGCCGTCGCCCGTCGAGTTGACGGTGAAGGCCGCGGCGGCGTGCGCGGTGGTCTGCATCAGGTCGGGCGTCACGGCCGACAGGGTGATAAGACCCGACAGACCGAGAACGGCGAGGAGGAACGACGAGATTCGGGCGTTATGCCGAGGGAGATTGGCGCGAGGCATGATTAGCTCCGGAAGTAATCTATGAAGTCAGTTGGAAAAGGGAAGTACGTCTGTGGAAGGCGTCACACGCCACACTTGAAGGTGTGAAGTAGGAGCTTACCTGTATCCCGACCCAAGCACCCGTGTATTATACGGACGCCACGCGGGCGGTCAATTCTTTTCTAACAAGCCTCACAATGATCGGCCATACCGGCAGTTGTGTGGGCGCTACCACGCGGTTCGTGCAGAACCTCTACTACGGCGCGCTTCGCCGTGACCCGACCGCGCAGGAAATGCAGGCCGCGACCAACGCGCTGGCCGCGTCGGGCGCGCAGGGCGAGGCCCAGCTCCTGCTGAAGGCCAAGGAGACCGCACGTGCCCTCTTCATCCAGACGGCCTACGAGACCTCGCCGCACAGGTCGGACCCTCAGTACGTCACCGACCTCTACTACGCCTACCTTCAACGCGCCCCCGACACGCAGGGGCTCGACCACTGGGTCGGGCAGTTGGCGAACGGTCGCGACAACGTCTGCAACGCCTTCGAGGCCAGCGCGGAGTTCGAGGCGCTGGTCTCGACGCTCTACGGCGACGCGTCCTCGGACGGCGAGCGCAGGGACCGCATCATCCACGTCTTCCACCTCGGCGCTGACGGCCGGATCGCCAACTCCTCGGAACTTGATAACTGGCGCGGCCAACTCGACGCCGCGGCGGCGGGCCCGGACGAGGTGAAGGCGAAGGCGGAGCTGTTGGGGCGCGGCCTATTCGCCGCGCAGGTCGGCGACCTCTCGCTGCCCTCCGGGCAGTTCGTGACGAATCTCTACGAGAGCTTCCTCCAGCGGGGGCCCGACGCCGACGGCCTCGCCCACTGGACGGCGCAGGCCGGCTACACGGCGCAGGGCCGGCAGCATGTGCTCGACGCGTTCGTGACCTGCCCCCGTTCCGTGAGTTGGCCGGCACCCTCCACCGCGAGACGTTCTGGCTGGTCAGCGACCACTTGGGCACGCCGCGGATGGTGGCCGACAGGACGGGGAGCCTGGCAGGAGTCAGGCGGCACGACTACCTGCCGTTCGGCGAGGAGCTGTCGGCGTACATTCTTGAAATAAGATACCGATCTTAATTAGCTACGCCCGTCACGCCGTGCCGCCGCCTTCACATTCTTAAGCTAGTCTCACCACATGACTTCAACCCGTCTAAAAAAAAGAACGGCGGCCCGCCTGAGCGGGCCGCCATAAAGGGTGCGGAAGGGAAACCCGTTCCGCCCTGTGTCAGAAAGAGTAGCGGATCTGTATGCGCCCGCTGCGCGCCGTGCCTTGGTTCTCACGGGGCTGGTTGAAGTCCGAGTTGAAGACGTCGCCGGTGCTCCAGAAGTTGTCGAACTGGAAGCTCGGGTGGTTGAGCACGTTGAAGAAATCGACGCGGAACTCGAAGCGGTCGCCCTCCCAAGGCGTGAACGGGACCTTGAACGAGCGAGAAAGAGATGTGTCCAACTGCTGCTGGTGCGGCGAGCGCAGCGTGTTGCGGCCGGCGACGTTGGGCAGCCCGAATCCGACGAGGAAGCGGGCGTTGAGCGGGTCGATGTCGTTGCCGAAGAGGTCCGAGAACCCGGTCGGCGAAGTGGTGTCGTTGAACTCGTTGGTGAACGCCACCGAGTCCCTGGGCGCATTCGGGTTGCCGATCGACGGGCGGTCGTTGAACGCATTCAGGTCGCCGTTGATGTCGGCGCCGCCGATGTACGGCGTCTCGACGTTACCCGACTGGATGTTGTAGATCGCGCCGAACGTGAAGCCGCCCAGGAGTTTGCCCGTCCAACCCTCCCTGAACATGCTGGAAGACTCGAACAGGGCCGAGACGACGAAGCGATGCGGCACGTCGTAGGTCGCGACCGAGCGGTCGGCCCTCCGGTTGAACGGGTCCGAGCCCACGCTGGAGCCGCCCGAC
This sequence comes from Pyrinomonadaceae bacterium, assembly GCA_036399155.1. Lineage (GTDB taxonomy): Bacteria > Acidobacteriota > Blastocatellia > Pyrinomonadales > Pyrinomonadaceae > QHXN01. The sequence continues at coordinate 1,259 of DASWNR010000202.1, read as the reverse complement.
GAGACGAACACTTCGCTGGCGGTGTTGTCGATCGCCTTCGAGAAGGTGTAGGCGAGGCGGTACTGCAATCCGTTGCTGAAGCCGCGCTCGAAGCGCGCCTGCAGCGAGTGGTAGTTCGAGTCGCCCCCGTTGGTGCGAACGGTGATGGGGCCGCGCGCCGGGTTGACGCGCAGGCCGTCGACGCCCGGGTTCGCCTGCTCGTTGATGAAGAGGCGCGTGCCGCGCGAGCCGACGTAGGAGAGGTCGAGAATGTTCCTGCCGGGGAGCTCGCGCTGGATGCCGAGGTTCCAGACGTAGGTCATCGGGTTGACCAGGTCGCGGTCGACCGTGTTGACCCCCGCCAGCGGGTTGACGGTCGGCGAGGTCGGCAGCGTCTGGGCGCCGAAGTTGGCAAGGCCGCGGTCCGTGTTCGGGGCGACCGTGGTGGCCCCGATCACGTTCGGGAACGTCGCGATCGTGTTGCTCAGGATGTTGTTGAAGAACACGTCGTAGTTGACTGCGAACCCGCCGCGGATCACCGAACGGTTCTCGCCGAAGAGGAAGTTGCGGTAGCGCGGCGTGTAGGCGAAGCTGACGCGCGGGGCGAAGTTGTTGGGGTCGCTCTTCTGCTCGACGCGCTGGAGCGGGTCGGAGAAGAGGCCGCCGAAGGCCGGGAACGTGGCGTTGTTCGACACGACGCCGAAGTACTCGTAGCGGAGCCCGAGGTTCAGCGTCAGGTTCTCGCGCACGCGCCAGGCGTCGTTGATGAAGTAGGCCTGGTTGGTGACGTCAGAGCTCTCCTCGTTGTTGCCGAAGAAGATGGCCGCGCTGCCGGCCGGCCCCGAGAACCCCTGGACGAAGTTGCCGAGCGCCGTGAACCCGCCGCCGCCGGTGTAGGACAGGGCGCCGCGGTTGTTGAACGGCACGATCTGGCTCCCGCGCTGCGCCAGGATGTCCATGCCCAGGCGGAAGGTGTGGTCGCCGGCGGTGTGGGTGACGGTGTCCTGGAACTGATAGTTCTTGAAGTTGCGCCCCTGCGGGAAGGTGGACGGGAGGCCGACCGAGGTGATGCTCCCGGTGTTGATGGCGATGGTCGGCCCGGTCAGCGCCGCGTCGTTGCGGGCGCCGAAGAGCACGTCGGACTTGGCGAAGCCGAAGCGGAACTCGTTGGTCGTGTTCGCCGACAGGTTGCGCGTGTAGTTGAAGTAGAAGTTGTTGTTCTGGCTCGGGACGTCGACCTCGAAGCCTGGGAACAGGGTGCCGCCCGCCAGCGCGGCGTA
>DASWNR010000201.1:0-31458 GCA_036399155.1 Pyrinomonadaceae bacterium | reverse complement strand
ATCTCCGGGTAGACCTCGGGCGCGACCTCCGTGATGACCTCCGGGTAAACCTCCGGCTTAATCTCGGGCCTGATCTCCGGCGCGACCTCGGTGATGATCTCGGGCCTAATCTCCGGCTTGATTTCGGGCGCTACCTCGGTGATGACTTCGGGCGCTACCTCGGGCACGATTTCCGGCGCGACCTCGGGCATGACCTCGGGTCGGATTTTTTTAGCCTTGTCCTTGTCCTGGTCTTTGGATTTATCTTTGTCTTTGTCGTTCATGGCGAATCTCCTGGAATGAGGTGCACTACGTCCGTACGAGGTTAGGTCGGCCGCGCCGCGGCCGTCGAACGGCCGGGCACGACTTCGGCAAGCGAAAAGCTAAAAACCCCCTTGAACTCACAGACGGCGTGAGGCCGCCAAGGCAAGACTTCGGTTAACAGTGCCTGCACGCATGGGATAAGGCTGGTAAAAACCGAATGTGCGGAGAGTAATGTCGAGAGCCCCGAAGTGTCAACGTTAAACTTGCGGGCGGCGCGCTCGCGCTCCGTCTTAGGCGCGGCGCGGACTCTACCTGTACCAGCAGACGATTGAGAATCGCTGGCCGTGCGTCACCGGCCTCACCTCGTGCGTCGTCTCGGAGCGGAAGGCGACGAACAGGCCGGGCTCGACGGCGGGCGCGAAGCCGAGCTCCTTCCGCTCGGGGTCTACGTCCGGCTCGTAGAAGACCAGCGAGCCGCCGCCGAAGGCACCGGGCTCGGGCTCGCGGCTCTGCCGGTTGAGGAAGACGACCACGGACACGCGCCTGACCCTCAGGTGGTCGTACTGTAGCTGCTCGGTGTTGCCGTCCTGGTGTGCGACGAAAAAGTCTCCCTCGCGGTAGCGTAAGAACTGCGGGTCTTCGCAGTCGCTCAGCTTCAGCCCGAAATGTTCCGCGACCTCATCCTTGCGCCGCAGCAGCAGACTCCTGACGCGCTCCGTGACCTCGTGCGAGAGCATGTGGCGCGTCGTCCGGCGCAGCCTTTCGTTCACCGGGCTCGCAGCGTTCGGCGTGTAGACGGTCGCCGGCCCGCCGCGCGCGGCGCACACCTCTTCGACCAGATTCGCGCACTCCCGTCCGTCGAGGAAGTTGCTCGATAAGTACAGCCCGAAGTGCTCCGCCGAGTTCGACATGGGTCGCGGCCCTCTAGTTCTTGACGACGATTCGGTCCTCGAAGACGCAACAGTCGAGCCCGCTGTCGAGCAGGCACGCGAGCGCGTCTTCGGGCGTCTCGACGATGGGCTCTCCCATCACGTTGAAGGAGGTGTTGAGGAGGATCGGGACGCCCGTCGCCTCGCCGAATTTTCTGACCAGTTCGTAGAAGCGCCCGTTCGCCTCGCGTGTGACCGTCTGCACGCGCCCGGTCCCGTCAACGTGGACGACGGCCGGCACACGCGCCGCCTGCCCCTCCCTGAACCTGCACACGCGTAGCATAAACGGGCTCTCGGGGGGCGCGCCGTCCAGCTCGAACCATTCCGCCGCGTCCTCCAACGGAACCACGGGCGCGAAGGGGCGGAAGGGCTCGCGTCGCTTCACACGCAGGTTGAGAATCTCCTTCGCGTCAGCCCGGCGCGGGTCGCAGATAATGCTGCGCTGCCCGAGGGCGCGCGGGCCGAGTTCCGACCCGCCGTCGAACCACCCGATGATCTGGCCCGCGCACAGACGCTCGATTGCTTCGGCAATCACGTCGTCCGGCCGGAGTTCGCCCACACGCGGCGCGAACTTCTCCGCCGCCGCCGAGACGACCCGCCGGGAATAAGAACGGCCGCAGGCATCGTGAACCAGCCGCCGCCGCGAGTTACGCCCCGTCAGGTGCCACAAGCCGTAATAGGCGGCCCCGATGGCCGCCCCGCTGTCCTCGGCCGCCGGCGGGATGTACACTGCGCGAAAGCCCGACTCGCGTATGACCCGCTCGTTGGCCACGCTGTTGAGCGCGACGCCGCCCGCGTAGCAGAGATTCCGGCTCGGGCAGAGTTCGCGAAGACGGCCGACGAGGTGCAGGATGGCGACTTCGAGCGCCGCCTGCACCGAGGCTGAAAGGTTCCTGTACTCCTCGGGGCGTGCGGGCCAACGCTCGGCGTGCGTGAACGTCGCGGGCACGTCGTCGAGAAATCTGAATCCGCCGTCTTCCATCCCGAAGAACGCACGCGCCGGGGTGGTCGCCGCGCCGTATGGAGCGAGCCCCATCACCTTCCCCGCCTCCGACGGGTCGCCGAAGATTTGCGCGGCCACGGCCGAAAACATCCCCCCGAGGCTGCCGAAGCCGGGCATCCCACCGCCGCGCGGCCTGAACCAGCCGCCGCGCTCGACGAGGTGCTTCTCCAAAGGCGCGACACTCGTCCCCGAAGCGTTGTAGAGCGAGACCGTCTCCCAGCCGTCCTCGACCGGACTCCTGACCGCCGCACGCTCCTCACCCGAAAGGTCTTCAAAGGGCGAGCCCGCCCCGTCCACGACCAGAACGGCGGCGTCCTCGAAACCGGAGGTGGCGAAGGCGCTGACGGCGTGGCCGAGGTGGTGTGGGATGCGTAAGACCGGGAGCGTCCCGCGCGTACGCCTGAGCGCCGGGTTCGATTCGACGGCGTGTCTCGCGTCGCTCGCGCGCCCTTGAAGGCACACGACGGCGAGGCTTAGGTCGTCCGGGGTGATGCCGGCGTAGTCGAGGCAGTAATCCAGAGCGCGCGAAGGCTCCGCCCCGTTGATGCGGTGGCGCTTGAAGCGCGAGAGTCTCTCCTCCTGCACGGCGACGACAATCTCGTCGTCCTTCAGCAGGCAGACCGCGCCGTTATGGGAGGCGCTGATACCCAGCACCCAGGTTGCGCTGTGAAGTGGCACTGTGGCTCCGCTTTTGGCGAGGTAGTGGAAACAAGCGAGAAGATAACCCTAATACTTTCTATCCTATGGTGGATATCCGTAAGCCGCACGTTTCACGGATGGGCGCCGGATTCCCCCACCGTTTACTCATTTTGCTTCGGTTCATCAGGCACGAGTTTTTCGTGACGACAGCGCGCGACTCCCTTGTCGAACCCTTCCGGGTACCACATGCCGGCCCCAAAGCAGTCAGGACACTTGGCCGCGTCCACCTTACCTGACAAGTGATTATTGATGACCTCCGACTTCCCTTCCTCCTCGATCTGCCGCTTCTCTTTCTTCCACAGTCGCCGGCGCAGGTGCTCGGTCAGGAACGCCGGCACGGATGAGACGGTAGTGCGGCCGGCGGCGATTCGCAGTTCCGTGGCGAGGACTTCCCAGAGTTCGTCCCACTTCTCTGCCGCCGCGGCCTTGCCGGTCAGTTCCCTTTCAGCGTCGCGGAGCGGGCGCGGCACGCGCTCATCATCAAGTTTTTCTGTATTAGTCTTAAAAGAAGTCTTAGGACTTGCACTTAACTCTTTGAAATCAACGGTTTGACTCGACTCAACTCGACTCAGAAACTGAGTTGAGTCATGTACCCGTTTCTGCGTTGAGTCGAGTTGAGTTGAGTCGAGTTGAGTCGAGTCCAATTCTTCGGGTAAACGCACCTCGTAAATCGCGCCGTCCTTGTCCCCGACCTCGAAGGTGCGTATGACGAGCCCCACGGCCGTCAGGTGCTTCATGTGCGCGAGGAAGGTGTTGAGCCCGCCGATGTTCGCCCAACGCATCAGGTCCGACCGTCGTGCCTTGACGGTGCGGACGGGGACGATGGCACCGCGCGTGCGCAGGTATAGGGCGTCGTAAAGCTTCTTAGACGTGCCGGGGAAGAGGCCGGCGGGCAGCGCGTCACGCTCAATCGAATTTGCACGCTTATTGTAGTCTCTGGCCGGGGCGACGGGTGTGAGTTGAGTCGAGTCTACCTGAGTCGAGTTGAGTTGAGTCGAGTCGAGTTGAGTCGAGTTCGCTCCCGAGCGGAGCGCCGTGCCGTCATCGAACATCTTGGCGAGATCGTCGCTCGCGTCCGCCTCAGTCTTCTTCGGAGACCGGGGCCGCGTGTCTTGCTTCAGCAATTCCTGAAATTGCCTCTGGTCCGACTTTTTCATCGCCTAACCTTTCTCTGACTTCGTTAGCGAGGTGAAAGAACGCCATCGCGGCCGGGGAGGCAATGTCGGTCTCGAATATCGACTTGCCAAACCCCGTGGCCGCGTTGACCGCCGCGGCTCTGGGGATGATGGACTCGAACAGGTTGGTTTTGAAGATGCCTTCGACGTGCGCGCGCACCTGCTTGTCCACAGTCTGCCGCGCCACGAACATCGTCGAGAGCGCCATGATGACCATCTTCGGCGAGTGCGCCTTGCGGACGGCCGCCACCATGCGCATGAGCTGAGTCAATCCGACGACGGCGAAGCGGCTCGACTCGATAGGGATGATGGTCATATCGGCCATAGCCAGCGCGTTCAGGGTCGGAGCCCGAAGCGCCGGGGGCGTGTCGATCACGCAATAGTCGTAGCCGCTGCGCACGCTCGACAGCCGGGTCTTGAGCAGAAGGTCGCGGGAGACCGGCTGGCCTTCAATCAGGGTCTCGGCGTCGTGGTCGAGACAGGACGGCACGAGGTCGAGCTTGGGGCGGGCGCGGAAGACGTAAGAGGCCACGTCGCCCCGGCTGTCCAGCATGAGCCGGTGCGCGGTGCAGCGTGTGGACTCCAGCTCTTCGAGGTCAGCCCCGAGCGCGACGGAGAGGTTGCCTTGCGGGTCGAGGTCAACCATCAGCACGCGCGCGCCCTGGCTCGCCAGAACGATGCCGAGATTAAGCGCGCATGTTGTTTTGGCGCAGCCGCCCTTGTGGTTGGCAAAAACGATGGTCTTCATGCGGCCTTTTCCCTCATGTCCAGCAGCGAATCGACCTCCGCGCGGCTGACCAGCTTGACGCGCCTGTCGAGCGGGTTGTCGAAAGTGCGGAGGAATCCGTCTTTAAGCAACTGCGCCATCTTCATCGGGCTCACGCCCATCAGCTTGCGCGCCGCCGTCACCTTGATGAGATCGTTGGGCCTCTCGTCCTGCATACGCCTGCCTCCCGGGAGGATGAATCTGGCGAACGATACTGAAAGTTTCGGAAACAGTCAATATTAATTCGATTCGATTCGATTCGTTCACGGGTGAGGGAAGTGGCTCGCCGCAGGGGAAAGCACTGGCCTTTAGCGTCTGCCTTCGGGTAATCTGAGCGCAGGGGGACATCCACAAATGCACGACGAGTTAGTTGAGACTTCGGGGCCAGAGCTGTCGGCCGACGAGGAGGCGCTTTTACAAGAGCTGCCGGCCTTGAACGACGTGGGGCAGGCGCGGCGCAGCTTTCTGGGGCAGAGCGTGGCGGGCGGCCTCGGCGTCTTCGCGCTGATGCTGCTTGAGCAGGAGAGGGCGGTCGCCGCGCTGGCCGCTTCGCCGGAGGCGATGTACGCGCCGGCCGCCGCGCTGGAGAATCCCGTCAGGGTCTCGCTCAAAGTAAACGGCGCGGCTAAAACCCTCGAAGTCGATTCGCGCATGGTGCTGCTCGACGCGCTGCGCGAGCGGCTTGAGCTGACGGGGACGAAGAAGGGTTGCGACCAGGGGCAGTGCGGCGCGTGCACTGTGCTCGTGGACGGCCGACGCGTCCTCTCCTGCCTGACGCTCGCCGCCACGGCCGACGGCAAGGAGGTCACGACCATCGAGGGCTTGGCGAAGGGCGACGAGCTGCACCCCGTCCAGACGGCCTTCATAAAGTACGACGGCTTCCAGTGCGGCTACTGCACGCCGGGTCAAATCTGCTCTGCCGTCGGGCTGCTCGAAGAGGCGAAGCGCGGCGAGGTGAGCCACGTCACGGAGGACGTGACCGCGACGACGACCCGGCTCACCGACGAAGAGATACGCGAGCGGATGAGCGGCAACATCTGCCGCTGCGGCGCCTACCCGAAGATCGTCGCGGCCATACAGGAGGCGCACTCCGGCAGGGAGACGGCGCGGACGTGGCGCTACGTGGAAGATGAAGAGCTGGCGCGGGTCAGGAAGGAGTGGGAAGCCGATGAGGCCGTTTAAGTACGTGCGAGCGAGCGACGCCGCCGGGGCCGCGCGCGCGGTCGCCGCCAACCCGCGCGCGAAGTTTCTGGCCGGCGGGACGAACATCCTCGATTTGATGAAGGAGGATGTCGAGCGCCCCGAGGAGCTGGTTGACCTGACCCGTCTGGGGCTGAACGAAATCAAGGCCGCCGGCGGCGGCGTCTCCATCGGCGCGCTGGCGAAGAATTCAGACACCGCCAACCACCCGCTGATACGCAAAAACTATCCGCTGCTGACGCAGGCCATCGTCGCGGGCGCTTCGGCGCAGCTCCGCAACATGGCGACCAACGGCGGGAACCTTTTGCAGCGGACGCGCTGCCAGTACTTCTACGACACTGCGATGCCGTGCAACAAGCGCGAGCCGGGGACGGGCTGCGGCGCGCTCGAAGGCTTGAACCGCATCCACGCGATATTCGGCTGGAGCGATAAGTGCGTGGCCACATACCCGGGCGACATGGCCAACGCGCTCTACGCGCTCGACGCGGTCGTGCGCGTGAGGGGCGCGTCGGGGAAGGAGCGCACCATCCCCGTCGGCGAGTTTCACCGTCTGCCGGGCGACGCGCCCGAGAAGGACACAAACCTCGCGCACGGCGAACTCGTCGTGGCGATTGAGCTGCCGAAGTCGAACCTCTCGAAGAACTCTTACTATCTGAAAGTCCGTGACCGCGCCTCCTACGCCTTCGCGCTCGTCGCGGTCGCGGCCGCGCTACACGTCGAGCGCGGGGCGACGCGACAGGCGCGCGTCGTGCTCGGCGGCGTCGCGCACAAGCCCTGGCGCAGCGCGGAGGCGGAGGCCGCGCTCGTCGGGCTGCCGCCGTCCGAGGCGAACTTCCGACGCGCCGCCGAGCTTGCGCTCAAGGGCGCGAAGCCGCTGGCGCACAACGCCTACAAAGTCGAGCTGGGGAAGCGCGCCGTCGTCCGCGCACTGATGCGCGCGAGCGGTCTGGCTTAAAGCCCCGAAGGTTGACGACAGGTGCGAGTCGGGCAGGGAGAAGGGAACCGAGATGCCGAGGTACATCGGAAAAGAGATGAGCCGCGTGGACGGCCTGGCGAAGGTGACGGGCAGGGCGAAGTACGCGGCCGAGTTCAAGGTGCCGAACGTCGCCTACGGCTTCATCGTGCTGGGCACGGTGGCCAAAGGCGCCATCAAGGCGATTGACACGGGCGAGGCCGAGCGCGCGCCCGGCGTGATACGCGTCTTCACACACCTCAACGCGCCGAAGCTCGGGCCGAAGACTTCAACCGAGGACGCGCCGCCGCGCGCGCAGCAGGAGCGCGACAAGTCTTTCCGCGCGCTCCAGTCGAACAGAATTTTCTTCAACGGCCAGCCCGTCGCGCTCGTCGTCGCGGAGACTTACGAGCAGGCGCGATACGCCGCGCGCCTCGTCAAAGTCTCGTACGACGCAGAGAAGCACGCGACCGACACCGAGGCCGTGCGCGAACGCGCGCGCGTGCCCTCGCAGGGGCCGCCGCCGAAGCCGCGCGGCAACCCGACCGAGGCGATGAAGACCGCGCCCGTCAAAGTCGAGGCCGAGTACCGCATCCCCATCGAGCACCACAACGCGATGGAGCCGCACGCGGCCATCGCCGTCTGGCAGGGCGACAAGCTCACCGTCTTCGACAAGACGCAGGAGGTCTACGGCGTGCGCGCGCACCTCGCGTCGGCCTTCGGCGTGCCCGAGACGAACGTGAGCGTCGTCTCGCCCTACGTCGGCGGCGCCTTCGGGTCTTCGCTTCGGCCGAACTACTACCCGGCGCTGACGGCGCTGGCGGCGCGCGAGCTAAAGCGACCCGTCAAGGTCGTCTACACGCGCACGCAGATGTTCACGGGGCACGGCTACCGCCCGTACACGATTCAAAAGATCGCGCTCGGGGCCGAAGCGTCGGGCAAGCTCACCGCGATGATTCACGAGGCCGTCCACAACACCTCATCGTTCGAGGAGTTCTCCGACGGCACGACGGGCTTTACCCGTCAGGTCTACGCCTGCCCGAACCTCTACGCGCCGCTGAAGATTACAGACACGGACTTGCCGACGCCGACGTGGATGCGTGCGCCGGGCGCCGTGAGCGGCATGTTCGCGCTCGAATGCGCGATGGACGAGCTGGCCTACGCGGCGGGGATTGACCCTTTGGAGCTGCGCCTCATCAACTACGCAGAGGTGGACCCGGAGAGCGGGCGGCCGTTTTCGAGCAAGGCGCTGCGCGAGTGCTACCGCATCGGCGCGGAGCGTTTCGGCTGGAAGAATCGCAAGATGGAGCCGCGCTCGATGCGCGACGGCCGGCTGCTGGTCGGCTGGGGGACGGCGACCGGAATCTGGGGCGCGTTCCAGATGCCCGCGACCGCAAAGGTCTCGCTCCGCGCGGACGGGACGGCCTACGTCGCCAGCGCCGCGAGCGACATCGGCCCCGGCACTTACACCGTCGTCACGATGATCGCGGCCGAGTACCTCGGGCTTGACCCCAAACGCGTCGAGTTCGAGCTGGGCGACACAAAGCTGCCGCGCGCGCCCGCGCAGGGCGGCTCCTGGACGACGGCGAGCGTCGGCTCGGCCGTCCACGGCGCGGCGCTGGCCGTCGCCGCGCGGCTGCTCACGCTCGCGAACAAGGAAGAGTCTTCGCCGCTAAAGGCCGCGACGGCCGCCGACGTTGAGCTGCTCGACGGTCGCTTGCGTCTCAAGAGCGACCCGTCGAAGTCGGTCAACGTCTCGGAGGTCATGCGGCGCAACAGCCTGACCGAAGTCACGGAGACTTTCGAGTCGAAGCCCTCGGCCGAGCGCCGCAAGTACGCGACGATGGCGCACGGCGCGCAGTTCGTCGAGGTGAAGGTCGACCCAGACCTCGGCACGGTGCGCGTCACGCGCGCCATCGAGGCGACAGCCTGCGGCAAGATCATCAACCCGAAGGCTTCGCACAGCCAGGAGATCGGCGGCGTCGTCTGGGGCATCGGGATGGCGCTCACCGAGGCGACCGAGATCGACCACCGCTACGGCCGCATCATGAACCCGAACCTCCAGCACTATCACGTCCCCGTCAACGCAGACGTTCACGAGGTCGAGACGATGTTCGTCGAGGAGGACGACAAGGTCGTCAACCCGCTCGGCGTCAAGGGCATGGGCGAGCTGGGGATGGTCGGCATCCCCGCGGCCATCGCCAATGCGGTTTTTCATGCGACAGGCAAGCGAATCAGGGAGCTGCCCATCACGCCGGACAAGCTGCTGTAAGTTATGAACGAGGTGCGTGCTTTAATCGAAGCGTTTGACGAGGCTTGCGCGTCGGGCGTGCGTTGCGCGCTGGCGACGCTGGTGAGCGTCGAGGGCTCTTCGTACAGGCGGCCGGGCGCGCGGATGCTCGTCCGCGAAGTCGGCGCGAGCACGGGCACCATCAGCGCCGGCTGTCTTGAGGGCGACGTTGTCGAGCACGCGCGGCGCGTCATCAGGACGGGCGAGGCCGTGCTCGTCGAGTATGACACGGCCTCGACGGGCGAGGAGATGGCGTGGGGTCTGGGGCTGGGCTGTAACGGCATCGTGCGTGTTCTGGTCGAGCCGCTCGCGCCGGAGTCGCTTTACGTCGCCGCGCTCAGACGTTCGTGCGCTACGGGGGCGGACGCCGCCTCTTCTTCCGTCGCGACCGTCTATCAGCACACGCCTCTGCCTTCGGCCCACGCGGCCGGGCGGGTCGAAATCGGCTCGCGCCTGTTGGTCGGCGAAGACGGCGAGGTTCTGTGTGAGAAGCTGGACGGCGGGCCGGCGCGTTTGATTGAAGCGGACGTGCGCGCGTCTGCGCGCGAAGGCTCGTCGGGCGTCCGCGTCTACGAGCTTGAAGGCCGCGCCTTTAAAGTCTTCTTCGAGACGCTGGCGCCGCCCGTCCCGCTCGTCATCTTCGGCGCGGGGCAGGACGCGCTCCCGGTCGTCGAGCTTGCGCGCGGCCTGGGCTGGCAGACGGAGGTCGTCGACCCGCAGGCGCGCTCCGCCAGCCGCGCGCGGTTCGCTTCGGCCGACGCGTTGACGCTCGCGCGCCCCGAAGAGGTCGCCGCGCGGGTCAGGGTCACGCCGCGCACGCTGGCGCTGCTGATGACGCACAACTACTCGCAAGACCTCGCGCTGCTCAAGTTCCTGCTCGCTTCACCGGCGCGCTACGTCGGCGTCATGGGGCCGCGCAAACGCACCGAACGGATGTTGAGCGAGCTTGCGGAGGCCGACGCCGCGTTCCGGCTCGAAGAGTCCGACAGGTCGCGCCTACACGCCCCGGCCGGGCTGGACATAGGGGCGAACGCGCCCGCCGAGATAGCCCTCTCGATCATCGCCGAGATGCGCGCCGTGCTCGAAGGGCGTGGGGGCGGGATGCTGCGCGAGCGCGGCGGCTCGATTCACGGGCGTTTGAGCGACGGCGAAGGCGTCCCCGTTTTGGAGACGGACGCGCGCCCCGTGGCGGCGGCGTGAGGAGACGGCGTGCGGCCGGGAGGCGTTTGAAGGGTGTTTGAAAGCGGCTCGGGCGCCGTCGGCGCTGTTGTTCTTGCGGCGGGGTCTTCTTCGCGCATGGGCCGGCCGAAGCAGTTGCTCCGGTTCGGCGGCGAGACTCTGCTCAGACGCGCCGCGCACGCCGCGCTCGGGGCCGGGTGCGGCCCCGTCGTCGTCGTGACGGGCGCGCACGCCGTGCAGACGCGGGGCGAACTGCGCGGGCTCGGGGTGCTTGAGGTTGAAAATTTGCTTTGGGAGACGGGGATGGGCTCCTCCGTACGCGCAGGGGTCGAGGCGCTGTCGGAGGCTCAAGCGGAGGCGGCCGCCGTCGTCCTGATGTTGTGCGACCAGCCCCTGGTCAACGCCGACGTGGTCGCCGGTCTCGTCGCCGCGCACCGCGCGACGGGCCGCGATGTCGTCGCCTCACAGTACGGCGGAAGCTTCGGCGTGCCGGCGCTGTTTGCCGGAACTCTCTTCGACGAGCTGAGACGACTCGAAGGTCACGCGGGCGCGAAGCAGGTCATCGAGCGGCACATCTCACGAGCCCACTTCGTATCTTTCCCCGGCGGCGAGATTGACGTTGACACCCCGGACGATTTCTCGCGCCTGCTCTCCACTCAAGCCGGACGGTAATTCGACAATCAATCGCCGGCGGCTTCCGCGGCTTCCGACGCGGCGTCGCCGTCGCGCGCGTCCGGCTGTCGGCTACGCCGGCCGCGCCACGAGTAGAAGCGCCGCCACGCGAGCGACAGCCCCGTGTAGACGAGGAACGCGCCGCCCAGCGAGACGAGGCCGGCGACCGTCTGCCCGACGAGGCCGTAGACCTCGCCCGTGTGCGCGAAGCGCAGCCACGAGCGCAGCCGCCGGCCCGCGCTGTTGTTCGAGTACGGCTCCCAGCGCACGACCTCGCCCGTCTTCCTATCCAGCGCGAGCTGAGAGCGCAGTTGCGGCTGCCCGCCGTTGCCGCGGTCTATCGAGAACGCGACCGGCGCGTCGGGCCTCTGCGGCACCTGCAACTGTATGCTGCGCCAGCCTTCGACCTGCCGCTCGGCCCTCTTCGCCAGCGCGTCGAGGCCGTCGAGCGGCGCGGGCGCCGCGCCGCCCTGCTGACCCGCCCCGCCGCCCGCCGGCGCTCCGCCGCGCTGTAGCTGCGCCGGCGGCTGTTCGCCCGCGACCCTGAAGACGAGGTTCGACGCCCACGTGTAGGAGATGACGACGCCCGAGAGGACGACGACGAAGAGCGGCACGGCCGACCAGAGGCCGATGACGTTGTGCCAGTTGAAGTCTCTCGCCCTGCCGCTTTGGCCGCGCCTGAACCATGCGACGGCGCGTACGGAGCCGCGCGTCCACTTGCGCGGCCACCAGAGGTAGAAGCCGCTCGCCACGATGAAGAGGAAGACGAGGTTGGCGGCGCCCGTGACCGCGCGCCCGAGAGCGCGACTCTCGCCGCCGGCGCCGAGCCAGCGGTGCCAGTCGGTCACCGAGCGGAAGAAGGCGCGCACGCGAGGCGAGCCATCGCCGAAGACCTCGCCGGTGTAGGGGTCTAGAAACAGCGTGCGCCCGCCGGGGAAGGAGACCGCGGCGGGCGCGGCCGGGTCGCTGTAGAGAGTGACGGAGTTGGGCGGCGTCGTCTGCGTTTCGCGCGCTTTGGCGATGAGCGCCTCCACGGGCATGCGCGCCGCGTCCGGCGAAGGCCGCGAGACTTCATAGCCGCGCGTGTCGGCCCACCGCGCGATCTGCCGCTCGTAGGCCAGCAGCACTCCCGTCACCGACATGATGAGGATAACGATGCCGGCCACCGCGCCGGCGATGAGGTGGCACCAGAAGACCACCTGCCTCAGTTGCTTCAACCTTCAAAACCCCCTTACTCGTTGTTTGAGTCCGATAAGCCCGAAAGAGTTCGCGACTCTACCATCTTTATTGTTCGGTTAAACTCTCGCGCTTTTGATGTCAAGCTTATCGGACGTGGGTTGAGTCGGACGGCGCGCCGGGCGGGCTGCGGCTGCGGCTGCGGCGCTCGACGCCTCGTCAATCGCTCTCCTCTTTCGTCTGCCCGAGCTTAAGTCTGCCCGCGACCTTGCTGCCGTGCCTGTCGGCCTTGACGGTGATGCGCTGGACGTAGACGCGTGTTGTCGCCTGGTTCTCGTGGTCTAAAGCTTCCTGCGCCTCAAGGAAGCTGCCCGTCTCTTCGGCGACGATGCGTGCGTAGGTGTGGCGCGTCTGGTGTAGGTGTATGTGCGCGAGCCCCGCCTCCCTGGCGTAAGCCTTCAAATTGTCGATGAAGGCCCGGGCGGTGAGCGGCGCGCCGGGCTTTCCGGCGCGGTCGTGTCTCGTCCAGAGTGGGCGCTCCGACCCGGAGACGTTCTGCCTCCCCGAAGCCTCAAGATATTCGTTGAGGGCCGCGCCCGCGGACGGGTCGGCGACTTCCCTCGCGACGAACTTCCCGCCTTTGCGCCGGTACTTGATGATGAGAGAGCTGCCCCTCGTCTCAAGGTCTTTGCCCCTGAGGCCGATGACCTCGCTCCTGCGGAGCCCCGTCAGGAAGTAGAAGAGCAGCAGCGCGTAGTCTCGCTTTCCGACCACAGAGCCGCCCTCGGCCAGCCGTCTGACGACGGCCAGCAGCGCGTTCATCTCCTCGTCGGAGAGCGCCTTGGTCAGCTCCGACTGGTACGGGCGCGGGTGGCGCGGGCGCGCCTGCGCCGCCGGGTTGCCCGCGATGAGCCGCGAGAGCTGCGGGTCGCTCATCAGCCAGCGGTAGAAGGCGGAGACGCGCGAGATTCTCGCGTAGACGGTCGCGGGCTTGAGCCCGCGCCCCTCCATCTGCATGCGCCAGCGCGAAACGTCCCCGGGCGTGACCTCGCCCGGATGCTTCGCGGCGAACTCGAAGAAGGAGGTGACGGCCGTGACCTTGTCGCGGAGCTTTTCGGCGCGGGCTATCGTCTCGGGGCGCGTGTTCTGCTCGGCCCAGAGGCCGACGGCGTTGCGCAGCGCCGCGTTCGTGTCCGGGGCCGAGAGCGCGCGCGAGTGCTCCGCGCCGCCGTCAGGGTTCCGACGTACATCGTCTTCGGGCGTCATGGCAGTAGTCTAACACCATTCTTTGGAAGGTCGCTTTCGCCCCCGCGGCCGAATCAGGCGGAAGAATCGAAACGCGCGCGTCATTTTTATGGTAAATAAACTGACGCTTTGCCGTTGAGCGGCCGGGGCTTTAACTCCGGCCGTAACCCCACAGGCCGGAGGAGTCCCGTTTGAAAGCCAGCAGGCGGCGCGGCAGGAGAATTGACCCACTCGCTACGGGCGAGGGCGTGCGGCGCGTGCTCGCGGACTTGCGCGCGCGTCTGCCCGACCTCGCACGCCTTTCGGGGAGGGACTTGTCCTCCCTGCTCAACTCTGTGCGCGGCCTCTACGTACGCCCGGAGTCGAATAGCAAACGGGGGCGGCCGCCGCGTTACACGCGCGAGTATCTGTTGGGCGTGGACGCGGCGCTGCGCGGCATCCTCTCGCGCGAAACCAACATCTCGGTCAGGAGCTTTGTCGGCCAGTACCTTCCCATTCTAGACCTGCCCGCGGACGTACGCGAGGCGTTGGAGCGGGGCGAGATAAACCTCGCCGAGGCGCATCAGCTCGCGCGGCTGAAGTCGAAAAGGCTGGGCGGAAGCGAGGCGGAGGCGCGCTCTCTGAGAAAGCGACTGCTCGAAGCTCACCTGCTGGCGCAGGGGTCCGGGACGCTTCTGCGCCGGAGGGTCAAAGAGGTTCTGGGCGAGTCGAGCGAGCCGGACCCGACCGAGACAGAAGTGTTGGCGGTCGGGAAGGCGGACGAGCTGCTGGAGGCCGACCCGCTGGACGCCAGCCACCTCTTCTTCGAGGAGCTGCGAATGATCTCAAGGGGCTTGCGCGAAATCGGCCCCGAGGAGGTGACGGACGACGACCTCTCGGAGATCATGCCGGCCTTAGACCAGATCACGCTGACCCTACAGAAGATCGCGCGCCGGCGTGAGAGGATGCAGTCGAAGAAGCTGACGATTTAAACATCCCGACACCCCTGAGTGAGCGATGAAAGAGTCGCCGGCCAAGATCGACGCGCTGCTCGAACCCCTCCTGCTGGCGGCCGGCGACGAGCGCGCCGACGAAGTCCTCTCAAGACTCATCGAAGCCCACGCCGACCCGGTCATCAAAGGCGTCATACGCTACAAGCTCCACCTCAACTCACAACGCGCGAGTCAGAGGGCCGACGCCGACGACCTCTATCAGGAGGCGCTGCTCCAACTGCTCGGCCAGTTGCGGCAGTTTCGCGAGCGTCCCGGCGCGCACCCCATCGCGGACTTGCGCGGCATGGCGGCCGTCATCGCGCACCGCGCGTGCTCGGGCTGGATGCGGCGACAGTTTCCCGAACGGCACGCGCTCAAGAATCGTCTCCACTACCTTTTGACGCGTCAGCGCGGGCTGGCGCTCTGGCAGGGCGAGGACGGCAAGCTCCTGGCCGGCTTTGCGGCGTGGCGGGGGCGCAAGAAGGCCGTGGGCGCGACCCGGCTCGGAGAACTGTCCGACGGCGGGGGGCTGCCGGCAAACGTCCAGACGTTCAGCGGCGGCGGACGGCAGGGGTTGGGCGATGCGTTGGCCGCGATTTTCAATCACGCCGGCGGCCCCGTAGAGTTCGACGAACTGGTGCGCGCCATCGCCACGCTGCTCGGAATCAGGGATCAGCCGTTTGAGTCGCTGCCCGAGAATGAAGACGCCGCCGGGTTCACGGCCGCCGCCGGAGAGTCGAACCCGGCGTGGCACATCGAGAAAAGGATATTCCTGCAAAGGCTGTGGGAGGAGTTGCAACAGCTTCCGCGCAACCAGCGCGCGGCGTTGCTGCTCAACCTGAAAGACGCCGGCGGGCGCGGCTGCATCACACTCTTCCCCGCGACGGGTGTGGCGACGCTGCGTCAACTGGCCGGCGCGCTTGAGATGAGCGCGGACGACTTCGCGTGTCTGTGGAACGAGCTGCCTTTGGAGGACGCGCGCATCGCCGAGCTGCTCGGGCTGACGCGGCAGCAGGTCATCAACGCGCGCAAATCGGGGCGCGAGCGTCTTGCGCGTCGGCTGAAAGGTTTCATCTAGAACGCCTTTGGTAATAAACGCCGGCCTTCGGCAACTTATTCAGGTAAGAGGGGCGGCCGGGGCACCGGCCGAGAGATCGGGAGAGACTTGGTCGAACATCTGACCCAGAGACAGTTTGAAGACTACCGTGCGCGACGGCTGCAAGCGGCGGAGCTGCTGTCGGTGTCTGACCACATCGGCGAGTGCGAGGCGTGCCGCCGGCGTGTCGAAGACGCCACGGACGGCGACGCGACCTTCTACGCCGTGCGCTCCGAACTCTTCGGCGAGGCGGCCGAAGGCTCCGCGACGCACGCGGCGCGCGCGCACCTGACGGCGGAAGAGACGGCCGACTATGTTGACGGGACGCTCTCAGGCGAACTGTTTCAGACGGCCTCCGACCATCTGAGCGGTTGCGACCACTGCGCCATGTCGGTCGAAGACCTGCGCGCTTTCAGAGACGAGGTCGCGCCCTCGCTCGAACGCGAGTACAAGCCGGCGACCGTCCCCGCTTCGAGCGAAGGCCGCTGGCGACGTGCGTTCGCGTCTCTGTCGTCGCTCTTCCGCGTGTCGCCGGTGCCGGCCTTTGGCGCGGCGCTGGCGGTCGTCGTGTTGACATTGACGGGCTGGCTGGTCTGGCGGGCGACGCGGGAGAGAGAGCCGAGCCGCGAGGTCGTCGTTGCGCCCGCCCCCACGTCGCAACACGCTCCCGTGGAAGCTGCCCCAACGCCTTCGCAGCCCGAGCCCTTGCCGTCGCCGCGGCCCGAGGCCGTGGTTGAAACGGCGGCGACGGTCGCACAACTCAACGACGGCGGGGGCCGTTTGACCCTCGACCGTGAAGGCACGCTGTCGGGCGCCGACGCCCTGCCGCCGGCTTACCGCGAGATGTTGAAAGGGGCGCTCGCCGACCGTCGGGTCGGAAGGTCGCCACAGCTTCACGGACTCTCGCGGCCGGGGAGTTCGCTGATGAGTTCCGACGGGCGTGGTGCCGAGTTCGCCGTGCTCGACCCGGCGGGGAGCGTGCTGTTGACCGACCGGCCGACTTTCCGCTGGGCGGCGTTGGAAGGCGCGACGGGTTACGTCGTAGAGGTTTACGACGCGGGTTTCAACCTCGTGGCCTCCAGCCCGCGACTCGACGCACGCACGTGGAGCGCGCCGCAGACGCTCGCGCGCGGGAAGATCTACTCCTGGCAGGTGACGGCCTTCAAAGACGGGCGGGAGATTAAGTCGCCGCGCCCGCCCGCGCCGCAGGCTAAATTTCGCATCCTCGACCGCGCGAAGGCCGACGAGCTGGCGCGGGCGCGGAGGGCTTACCCTTCGTCACACCTGACGCTCGGGCTGCTGTACGCGCGGGCGGGGTTGCTGAAGGAGGCGGAAGAGGAGCTGCGTCTGCTGCAAAGAGCAAACCCCGACTCGGAACTAGCGCGCAGCCTGCTCCGTCAGGTTCAGGCGCTAAGACGACGGGGCGAGTGACGACTCTGTAAGAATTTGAGATTTGAAATTCGTCTTAGTTCCCTTCGCCTATCAGCACGAAGCCGGCCCAGTAGAACGGATGATTGGTCTCGGGATTCTTCAACAGCTTGAGGGCCGATTGCCGCAGGGCTTCGCTCTTCGTCGTCTTCGCCTTCCCGGCCGCCTGCGGCGAGAGTAGCGCGCGGTGGAAACTCACCATCAGCTCGCGCGTGCCGGCGGACTCGACCTTCCACTGGCTGACGACGATTGAAGGCACGCCGGCAACGAACATCGCCCACGACAGCCCGATCATGCCTTCGCCCGCGGCCGTGCGTCCGCGCGCCGTCTCGCACGCTGAGAGCACCGCCAGGTCGGCCCGCAGGTCGAGCCGCGTCAGCTCCCACGCTTCGAGGAGCCCGTCTTCGCCCGCACCGCCGCCGGCCAGCGCCAGGTGTGAATACATGGGCGAGGCGTTGTTGACCAGCCCGTGCGCCGCGAAGTGAAGGATTCTCGCCTTCCCCGCCTCGCTCTTGAAACGGTCTTCGCGCGCCTCGGCGCCCGTGTAGACCTTGCTCCGCGCAGCGCCGTACAGACGCCCGAGCGCCCTGACCTCCTGTTCGGCTTCCGGCAGCGAGTCGAGCTTCCCGTCACGCAAAGCCGTCGGCGCGTAGTTCGTCCCCTTCCCGAGCAGCGGGTTCCCGAGCGCCAGCAAGGTCGCGGGTGCGGCATCAGCGCCCCGCCCCTTACGACGCCTCGTCATCTCGCGCAGAACCGTCAGCGACGGCGCGTATGCGACGCCCGCGTCTTCGAGCAGGAAGCGGTTCGAGCCGTTCAGCAACGCCTGAAACGGCAAATCCCACAAAGTGTTATCCGGAACGATGACGAGGCTGGTTTTGCCCCGCAGTTGCGCCTCCGCCGGTTTGAGCAGCAGCTCGTAGAGTCTGGACGCGGAGGCCCGGAAGCCGAGGTCGCGTCCGGCGAGCTGTAGCCGGAAGGCTTCGGTCTGCCTTGCGAGTTCCTCCCGCTTGAAGGGCAGCGTGTAGACGCGGACATCGGCCTGCGACTTCCCCGGCGACTTCGTGACTGCAAACAGATAAGTCGCGTCGTCGTCCACGACGTACTCAAGCAGCGCGCTCGCGGAGTCGGGCAACAGGGCGGTTATCTCTTCCGACGTGATGAGCGGGGCCTCGCCGCGTTGAATTCTCAATTCCGGGTGCGCCGCGTAGAGCCGTGTCTCGAAGTCCTCGTACTCCAGACGCGCCTTCTCGACCTCGGCCCGCAACGCGGCCACGCGCGCCGCGTCGGGCTTGTCACGCCGCGCCTCGTCCGTGAGCTGTGAGTTGAGCGAGACCAGCCGGAGCCGCCGCTCCTCCTCGTCCTTTCGCTCCTGCTGTGAAAGCGTCTGGCGGAGGTCGGCGCGTCCCGCCTGAAGCGCGTCGAGCAGCACACGCGCCTTCGACGCTTCGGCGAAGCTCAGCGCCTCCGCGTACTCCTGTCGCGAGACGAGCAACTCGACCATCCCGAGCCACGGAGAGAGCCTGTTTTCGAGAAAGCTCTGCTGCTGCTGTTCGCCACCGGCGGCCTCGCGGCGCAGGGCTTCGACCGTGTTGATGGAGGCGAGAAAGCTTTGCCGGGCTTCCGCCGGCTGACCCTGCGCGCGGAGCGCCCTGCCCGTCCGCTCCTGCGCCTTCCAAAGCTCCTCCGCATCGTTGAGCCCTTCGCTCAGTCCCGCGGCGCGGCGGCTGACTTCGAGCATCTCCGCGTGCCTGCCCTGCTCTTGATACAGCCGCCCGAGGTTATTCAGCGACAGCGCGACCGCCCCGCGGTCGCGCCCCTCCTCGCGCAGACGGAGCCCCTTCAGCAGGTGCTCCTCTGCCAGCTCGTAGCGCCCCCGCAGGCGGTAAGCGTCGCCGATGTTGTTCAGGCTCCGCGCGATGCCGCCCTTGTGTTGCAGCGCCTCGTAGCGTTGCAGGCTTTTCCGAAACCACTCCTGCGCCTGCTCGTAGAGTCCCTGCGATTTGTAGATGACCCCGATGTTGTTCTGTAGGTTGGCGACGCCGAACTTGTCGTCAAGCTCTTCGAGGATGGCCAAGCTCCTGCGCGCGTACGCGAGCGCCTGTTCGTAACTGCCCTGCCGTCTGTAGACGAGGCCGATGTTTTGCAGCTTGTAGGCGAGGCTCCGGCGGTCGCCGGCGTCGCCCATCTCTTCGAGAATCCTGAGGCTCCTGTGCAGGTAATCCAGCGCCTCGCCGTAGCGCCCGCGCGCGGTGTGATAGGTGGCGATGTTGTTAAGGGCCATGTTGAGCGTGCCCCTGTCGTTCAGCTCTTCGCTCAGCGCGCTGCTCTTCTGGTAGAACTCAAGGCCGAGTTCGTAATGCCCCAGTGAAGAGTGCGCCAGCCCGAGGCTGTTGAGCACGAGGGCCGTCAGGTTTCTGTCGCCGGCCTCGACGCTCAGCGCGAGACTCTTCTCGTAACTCTCCACCGCCAGCTCGAAACGCCTCTGCGTGTCGTATGTGACGCCCAACGCCTGCAACGCGCGCGCCTTCCCGCGCTTGTCGCCGACCTCCTCGAAGATGGCGAGGCACTTCTGAAGATAATCCGACGCCTCGGTCGGCGGGTTCCGGCGGCCGTAGATTGCCCCGAGGTCGCACAACGCGCTCCCGAGCCGCGCGCGGTCGCCGCCCCGCTCCGCCACGCGGACGGCGAGCTTTGAGATTCTCAGAGCCTCCGGGTAATCGCCTTTCTGGACGAGCGGGTGCGCAAGCTCCTTCAACGCGGCGAGGAGCGCGCCGTTCGTCGAGTCGTCCCCGCGCGCCAACAGACGCTCGCGTTCTTCCTCGGACGTAGCGCGCGCCAGCGCGGAGGCCAGCTCACCCGCTTCCGACGGGGCGGGCGGGTTGGGGCTCGACGGCGACTGTGCGCGGGCGGAACTGTTAAGGCTCAGACTCAGGGCCAGCAGACACGACGCGACGCGGAACGTGTGCGACATAAGACGACCCCCTTTTGGCAAGACGGTTCGGCGAGGTTGAGGGCGGTCGGAAGAACGTGACTCGGGTCTCCCACACGCTAACGCGTAAACCGTCGGCGGAGGGGATCACGGGGCGGTAAAAAAATCTGTCGCCAAAAAAACTTAAGGCCGCCGGTAATACGGCCGCGGGTTCGGCAACTTCCCCTTTCGGCGTTTGATGAAAGGAGAATTTTTCATGGTCGATAGAATTGCGGCGTTCGTCTACGGCATCCTGTCTTACTTCATCTTCTTCGGGACGTTCCTCTACGCGGTCGGCTTCATCGGCAACCTGTTCGTTCCGAAGTCGATTGATTCGGGGCCGTCCGGCCCGCTCGGCGAGGCCCTGTTTGTAAACGCGGGGCTGCTCGCGCTCTTCGCCATCCAGCACAGCCTGATGGCGCGCGCCTGGTTCAAGCGCGCCTGGACGCGCCTCGTCCCACAGCCCGTCGAGCGCAGCACCTACGTGCTCTTCTCGTCTCTGGCGCTGCTCGTCCTGTTCTGGCAGTGGCGGCCGATGGGCGGGGTGGTCTGGGACGTGGAAGGTCAGGCGCTCCGCTTCGTCCTTCACGCGCTGTGCGTGTCGGGCTGGCTGCTGGTTCTCGGCAGCACGTTCCTGATTAACCACTTCGACCTGTTCGGACTCAGGCAGGTCTATCTTTTTCTGCTCGGCAGGGAGTACACGCAACTGCCGTTCGGGACTCCCGTCCTCTACCGGCACGTACGCCACCCGCTCTACCTCGGCTGGCTGTTCGCGTTCTGGGCGACGCCGACGATGACGGCGGCGCATCTGTTCTTCGCCACCGCCACGACGCTCTACATCCTTGCGGCGATACGGCTCGAAGAGAGAGACCTCGTGCGCCTGCACGGCGACGAGTACAGGCGCTACCAGCAGCGCGTGCCGATGATACTGCCCGTCCGCGTCGGCAGGGCGGGTAGCGCGTCTTTTGCGAGCGACCTCAAAAACTTTTCGGCCGGGCAGTAATACAGCGGGGAGTTCGGCAACTTCCTCTTTCGGCGGTCGAAGCCGGCCGCCGGTTCTAAGAAAGGTAAGTTGAGACGGCGGCACTTTCATCATTCATCCCGCCGCGCATCTCGGTCTTACCCGGACAGAAAACAACCGATTCCGTTACCAAGGAGAAATCATGCGCTACTTGAAATCAAATCTCATCACCAGACTTTTCGTCCTCCTCGCCGTCGCGCTGCTCGCGCTCCCGTCCGCGCCGGCCGCGCACGCCAAAGACGGCGGCGGCCGCGCGCCGAACTTGCCCTCGCCCCTCTGCCAGAGCATCGAGGCGCCGGAGGGCAATAAGGTGGCCTTCCACACCTACGCGCTCGGCGTGCAGGTCTACAGGTGGGACGGCAACGCGTGGGTATTCGTGGGGCCTGTGGCGAACCTGTACGCCGACGCGGGCTTTCGCGGGCAGGTCGGCGCGCACTACGGCGGCCCCACTTGGGAGAGCAACAGCGGGAGCAAAGTGGTCGCCCGGCACGTCGTGAACACCGGCTGCACGCCGGGCGCGAACGCCATCCCGTGGCTGCTGCTCGAAGCGGTCTCGACCGACGGCCCCGGCATCTTCAACACGGCGACCTTCATCCAGCGCGTGAACACGACGGGCGGGACGGTCCCCACGACGCCCGGCACGGTGGTCGGGCAGGAAACGAGGGTGCCTTACACGGCCGAGTACTACTTCTACCGCGCGGCGCACTGACGACGGGAACCGGCCGAGCGCGCACCCACCAGGGGAGCGCGGGACAGTCTGCCCGCGCTCCCCTGGTGAGGTCGCACCCGAACGTGTAACACCGTAGGAGGAGTTTTGAGATGAAGAGACATAGCTCGGAGAGTAACGCCCGCCGCATACGCGCGACGGCCGCCGCGGTGGCGCTGGGACTCCTGTCGCTGGGGCTCACGTACGTTCTGGGGGACGCGCCGGTCTCGGCGACGGGCGCGGGGTCTGAGCGAATCAACAACAACCGCCCCGCGCCGAACCCGGGCGGGGCGGCGGCGACGTTCAGCACGCAGGGCTCCGTCAATCTCGCCGGCGAATACTTTCAGGCGCAGGGCACGAACGGCCGGAGCTGCGCGACGTGCCACATCCCCGAAGAGGCTTGGGGCATCAACCCCGGCACGCTTCAACGCCTGTTCGGCGAGACGGGCGGCACGCACCCCGTCTTCAACAAGCTCGACGCCAACAACCCCGAAGCGCTGCCCGCCGAGGCCACCGAGGAGCAGTTGCTCGCCTCGTACAGCATGCTCCTCAGCCGCGGCGTCTTCCGCAGGGGCGGCGCGCCTTTCGCCACAAGGAAGCCGGACGGCACGCTCGTGCGGGAGTGGGACTTGATCGCGGTCGAAGACCCGCACGGCTACGCGAACCTCAACCGGCTCGTACACTGGCGGCGCATCATGCCGACGATTAACTTCCCCGTCGGGAGTGCGAACGTCAACTGGGACGGCGGCAACAGCGTCGGGACGGACATCCACGCCGGGCTCATGAACCAGGCGGGGCGCAATATTTCCGGCGCGCAGCAGGGGCCCACGCCCGCACCCACGCCCGTCGTCGAAGACATCGTCGCCTTCGAGGAATCGCTCTTCACGGCGCAGCTCATCGTGCCGGGCGTCGGGCGTCTCGACTCGGACGGAGCGCGCGGCGGCCCCGAGGCTCTGGCGTCTATGCCGAGGGCCGCGGGACGGTTCGACCTCTTCGACGCGTGGGCCGGTCACGGCAACCCGCGTCGCGCGCAGATAGCGCGCGGTCAGGAGTTATTCAACAACAGACAGAACGCCAACGGGCGCACCTGCAATGCCTGCCACAACGCCGTTAACAACGGCACTAACTTTAACAACGCCCTCTTCGACGTGCGCGTCGCGTCGCCTGAGGCGCGGACGCCCGATCTGCCGCTCTACACCTTCCGCAACCGCGCGACGGGCGAGACGCGCCAGTTGACCGACGCGGGGCGTGGCAACGTCACGGGGCTCTGGAACGACCTCGGCCGCTTCAAGACGCCCGGCTTGCGTGCGCTGGCCGCGCGCGCGCCGTACTTCCACAACGGCACCGCCGCGACGCTTGAGGACGTAGTCCGCCACTACGAGACGTTCCTCGGCTTCGGCTTTACGGACGAGGAGCGCGCCGACCTCTTGGCCTTCCTCAACGCGCTCTGAGGACGGCGCGACCCGACCGGATGCGTTGAAAGCATGTGCGTCCGGTCGGGTCGCGGTCGTGTTCAAATCCCTCGAAGCTCGCCGGCCGGCGGCCTCACTGTGTCACGACGGTCCCCATCTTCACCACCTCGAAGTCAGAGCCCCTGAGCGTCTTCAGCGTCCTCAGCTCGTCGTCGTTCCAGCGCGGGTCGGGGGCTCCGCTCAAGTACCAGTTGCTCCCGTTGTCGGCCAGAATCATCCCGTGCTTCTTGAGCGCGCGCAGGACGACCTGCATCGCGGGCGAGAAGCCGGAGATGTCGTACGACGCCTTCAGACGCACGCGCATCCCCATCGGCGGTAGGTTCGGGTCCGTGTTGCTGCTGGCGAAGTGGCGCGCCGGGTGGACGTAGCCGCGGCGCGTGCGCGCGGCCGTGAAGCGCAGCGCGTGTGGAATCTCGCGCCGGCCGAAGACCTCGTCGTAGCGTACGAGTCCGGGGAAGACGGGCAGCCCCGCCGCGTCGGCCGAAGTCCAACCGGCGGGCCGCACGGCGTTCGAGTTGAGGTCGAAGACGGCCCCGCTGGCCGCCCTCCAGCCGGCGCCGCTGGGGAATGCCGAGAAGAGTTCGTAGAGCTTCCAGTTGTCGCGGTCGATGACGATGACGTGGCGGTCGCCCGTCCCCGAAGGGCCGCCCTCGATGGGCGCGTCCGGCGGGACGGGGTAAGGGCCGGGGTCGCTCTCGTCGCCGTAGTCGGTGAACGTAATCGGCACCTTCGTTTGTGAGCCGGAGACGACGACGTAAGGGATGCCGTTGGGCGCGCCGTTCTAGGTCGTGCCGAAGTCCGGGTGGAGCGAAGTGTTGAGCCCGATGCTCGCGATGAGGTTGGCCGAGTTCGGGTCTACGGGCTCGTTCGAGATGTCCTGATTCCAGGGGTTGTCGGCGGGAAAGAGGCGCTTGCCGTTGAGGCTCGCGCCCGCGCCGAGGTCGGGACGCTGCGCCCCCACGCGGAAGCGCACGCGGTTACTCGCCACGCCGCGGAGCGTTATCCCGATTAGCACCTCGCCCGTCGAGTCAGACATCTGGTCGCTCAAGCGGACGACGACGGAACTCATCCACTCGAAGCCCGGCACGCGATCCACGCGTTCGACTGTCAGGGGGTAGACGTTGTGTGCCGCGTCCTCGGCCGTGGCCGTCAGCGCGGCCGTGCTCTCGCCGGGCAGCAGCTCGACGTTTTGCGCGAAGAGCATCACTCGCGTGCGCGCGTCGGCGCCGAACACGAGCAACTGCGTGAAGGGGAATGGGTCGCGCGCACGCGTCACGGGCTCGACGGCGACGGCGTTGTCAGTCCCCTCACCCGCGATGAGTAGGGGAGCCGCGCCCGGTGTCTGTGCGAAAGCAAGGCGCGCGGGGCAGACGCCCGCGCACAGAAAAAGGCATAGAAGCGCCGCAACGTTCCGACGGAACATCTTCCGACCTCCAGACTCGATTCAAGTTGTGGGGCGTTTTACCGTACAGCGTTGGGGGCGCTTGGGGCGTGAGAGGGCTTAGACCGTTCTCGAACCCGATTCTACCTCAGGCGAAAGGGGCGCGACAAGATATGTCGGAACCGCCTGCGGTAGCGGGCGGCCCTTTGTGACTCGGCAGCGCCGTGTTGCAAAGGGCCGCCCGCTGCCGCAGGCGGTTCCGACCGCTATTAAACGGCGGACAGGACTTTCGACCGTTCGTCGATGACTTCGGGGACGAGCGCGTCCATGCAGCGTTCGGCGAGCGCGGCGATGGTGAAGGAGGGGTTGGCGCAGCCGGCCGCGCCGGGGATGAGCGCGCCGTCAACGACGTAGAGGTTCTTGTACCCCGCGACGCGGCCGCGCGAGTCGCAGGCACGACCGATGACAGCGCCGCCCAATGGGTGCGCGGTCGCGCCGCCCGCGACGAAGGCCGTAGAGGGCTGATACTGAGCGTCCGTGTTGGCCTGGTTGAGCACGTCGTACGTGTGCGCGGCGGCCACGTTGACGCCCGCTATCTCGGGGTCCGAGCCGGGCCAGGAGAGTTTGACCGAGTCGGTCGCGGGGTCGTAGCGGAACGAGCCCTTCGGCGGGGCGATGCCCATTCCGAGCGAGAGCAGAGCGCCCTGCCTCGTCTCGTCCCACTGCGGGAACTGTAGGAGCACGGTCGGCCCGTAAGGGTTGTCGTGGTGCTCGATGGCACCCGCGGCCGGGCCGCCGACGTTGGGGTTGGTGTCGGGAAGGCCGACCTGCATCCCGAAGAAGTCGCCGTTGTTGCCCCAGATTTCGCCGACGTGCCGGTTGAGCTTTTTGAGCGTCCGCTTCTCGCGCGCCTTCACGAGCATCTTGGAGGTTCCGACCGAGCCGGCGGCGAGGAAGAGGTGGCGGCAGTTAAGCTCCAGCTCTCGCAGCGTCGCGCCCGACTCGTCTATCTGCCGGCACTTCACGGTGTAGCGGTGGCCGGGCGCGTCCTCGATGTCCGTGACGACGTGGAGCGGGAGGATTTCGAGCATCCCCGTCGCCTCGGCGTCTGCGAGATAGTTCTTGTCGAGGCTGTTCTTAAAGCCGCTGTTGTTGCCGTACCAGAACTCGCCGTTGATGGCAGAGGGCACGCGGAGTCCCTGTATCTCCTGGCGTATGACGTTCCAGTCGACGTTCAGGTCGAGCAGGCGCGAGGGCAGCCCGGCGCGCGCCGCCTCTTCGAGAAAGACGCGCGCGCCGAGGTAGAAGTCCGAAGCGAGTATGTCGGCCGGGATGTGCGACGGCCGGAGTATGCCGCGCACGCGCGGGTAGTAAACGCCGGCCATCTCGTCGTAGTCGAGCGCGCCCCCGAAGACGCGGTCGAAGAGCCGGCGCGTGGGCTGGTACGTGGCGCCGTTGTAGACGAGCGAGCCGCCGCCGACGCCCGCCGCCGCGAAGACCGAGATGCCGTCCTCGTCCGTGCGTTCGAGGACGCCGGTGTAGCGGTCAATCGGCGTGGGCGCGCCGATGGGCGCGTCGGTGCGGAGCCAGCCGGCGCGGCCGTCCGGGTCGCGCAGCGTGGCGAAGGTGTCCTGCGAGGCCGTGACGGGCCAGCGCCGGCCGCGCTCAAGCAGCACCGTGCGGACGCCCGCGCGCGCGAGCCTCAACGCCGCGACCGCGCCGCCGAAGCCGCTGCCGATGATGACGGCCTCGACTGGCTCGCTGTGCGCGGCGCGCGCGTGGCGCAGGATGCCGGGGCCGAGCAGCGCGGCGCCCGCGGCGCCGTAGACGCCGGCGCGGAGAAAGTTTCTGCGTGAAAGCTTGTGAGACACGGTTGCGTTTCACCTCCCGTAAGGCTTCGGACTTGTTCAGAGAGCGTTAAGGCAAGGGCCGAAGGCGCGCGAGTGGCGAATGGCGAGACGGTCAAAGCGCCTTCACCCCGACAACGCGTAAAGGGAGTGGAGACGGGATCACGCGGCGGAAATTTTTTTGGCGGGGCTTACAGACCTTCGACGGGCGGGGGATAAACTTCCAGCAGCGCCGAAAGCGCGTGCTGAACGAAGTCGATGCGGACTTCGCTCCGGTGAATGCTCTGGCGCAGCCCGCCGGCGGCCATCGAAATGTTGGGGAGCACGGGGGCATCGCGCTGCTGTATGACGAGTCGTTCGAGGAAGCGGAAGCCGCGCGCGACCGCCGCGGAGTATCTCTCGTGTCGCGCGGAGTCGCCGAGCGCCGACGCGAGCGGGACGGCGGCCCCGACGCCTTCGAGGTAAAGCGCGGTCGTGTAGCCCGGGGCGTCCGGCTGGTGGTCGTTGATGAAGCCGCCCGTCTTGTCCTGCTGGTACTCAAGAATCCAGTCGCCTATCTCGAAGGCGAGCGCCGCCGTCTCTTCCTCGCCCGTCACGCGCCACCAGCGCGCGCACGCCTGCATCATCCACGAGACCTGTCCGAAGTTGCGACGGTAGCGGAAGCGGTGCCGGTAGAAGCGGAAAGCCTTTCGCCACTTCTCCGCGTCAACTTCGACCTCGCCCGCCTCGGCGGCCGCGCCCAGCGCGAGTAGTACCTGACCCGGAGAGTAGTCCTGAAAGGCTTCGGGCGAGTCGGCGGGCGCGCGGTGCGTCGAGACGCGTCCGTGACGGTCAATGCTGCCCCAGAGCGTCGCCGCCAGGCGCTTTATGAGTCGGCGGCGCGCGTCGCCGGCTCTCAGTTCAAGCAAGGCCAGGAGCAGGAACGAGACCTCCGCGACCGAAGACGCGCCGTCGCCCGTTTCGAGCCACGCGCACGCGCCGTCATCCGAGACCTTCGGCAGAAGATGCTCGACCGCCCTGTCGGCCGCCGACGCAAGCTCTGGGTCGCCCAGACGCGCGGCCGCGCGCGAGAGAACCCACGCCGCGTGCGCCATCCTCGCAGGGTCGAGCCCTTGATACAGACGATTCTGGAAAGGCTCGTAACGCAGGTAGAGACTCCCGTCCGGCTTCTGATGCCTGACGAGGTATTGCGAGTGGAGCGTGGCGAGACGCTTTAACAACTCGGGCGTTGACTCGCACGTCTCTTCTTCGTACGGGAAGCCGCCGACGAAAGGGCGCGCGCCGGTGGAGTCGGCCAGCCACGTCGCGCAGTCGAAGCGACGCCAGTTGTAAGGCGGCTCCTCGATGCGCGCCTTCTGGAGAATCGCGCGCGCGAAGCTCAGGCGGTCGAGGTTGTGCATGGAGGCGACGAACGGCAGCAGCAGCCCGAGGCGCTCGCCCTGATACGCCAGCACCGTCTGCTGGCCGTGGCGCACGCGCGTGATTATCTCCTCGGGCGTGAGCTGCCCGATGGTGAGCGGGCTGTAGAGGAAAGAGACGGTCACGGCGACGCGCGAAGAATCCGAGACCTGCGAAGACTCGAACCTGTTGTCGTCGAGCGCGGCGCGCGCCAGCGTCTTCAAGTCTGCGCCCAGGTCGCGCACGACCGAGCCCATGCAGCCGCGCAGGCTCCCGTCCGTGTAGACCGTCAGGTAGACGGAATCGAGCTTGTCCGGGACGACTTCCGCGGGCAGCGGCTCGGGCTCGGACGCCCCGCCCGAGAGGTTCGAGAGCACGAGGCGGCGCGCGTAATCGGCGACGCGGCCGCAGACGCGCGTGTCCCTTTGCCAGGGCACCTCCTCGTCCAGAGGGACGCCGGTCGGCTGCCAGCCCTCGCCGGGCTCGATTGCCTTGACGACTTCGTGACGCAGGATTTCGTAAGGCTCGAACGAGACGAGCTTCCCGTTCTTCCGGCGCGCGTGTTGGAACTGTTCCCACTCGCCGCCGATGCCCGGCATGCGCGGCAGCGCGCCGCCCATCCAGTTCGCGCGCTCGCGGCTGCGGACGACGATGCCGTAACGGTCGTTGTCGAGCCCGCCCACTTCGCAACGCTCCATCGCGGGAAAGAACGTCACCGCGACGGCGCTCTCCGAGAGAACTTTGAGCCCTTCGTCGCCCTTCGGCAGGTGCTCGGCCGTGCGGAGCACAGCCAGGACGAGGTCTCGGGCGGTCGTCCCCCTTTCCTCGCCGGGAAAGTTCCACATGCCGTCGCGCGCGTGGCGCAGGTGTATGTTCCGGCGGTCGCGTATGCTGACCCAGACGCCGCCGGACGAGTCGTAGCCGCCGGCGATTCGTTCGGGCGCGGCCAGCAGCTCGCCGCTCGAAAGGTAGTGCTCAAGCACCACGCGCGCCAGCCGCGCCGGGTGCAGGTCTTCGGGCGCGCGCCGCTCGCTCCACTTAAACTCCGGAAAGTATTTGGACGGATTTTTGAGGGGCTTCTTTTCGTCCTCCATCCGGGCCATGAAGTCGTCCCAGATGTCGTAGACAGACTCGACGTGGTAGCCGCGCTCCTGCATCAGGGCGTAGCCGCCGTACCAGCCGAAGCGCACGAGCGCCACCCCGCCCTCGACCCGCAAGCCCGCCTCCTCAAGCCGCTCGGTGCCCTCGGTCATGCAGGTGCCCGAGCTGATCGAGTCGTCTATGAGAATCGTCGGCTCGTCCGGGTCGACGGGGCCTTCGATGAGCTTGAGCGAGCCGTGCGCCTTGCGCTCCTTGCGCACGAGCAGACCCGTGTAGCGCCCGCCGGACTGCATGACGCAGGACTGTAGAATCGGGACGGCGGTCAGCCCGTAGGTGGCGAGCTGTCGCCCGTCGAAGTTCTTCAGCAGTTCGAGCAGGCAGCGGCCGGCCAGCACAGCGCCGCGCGGGGTGAGCGTGACCGAGAGCGTGTCGAGCATCCAGCGCGCCGACGTGCCGTCACGTGAGAGCACGGGCTGCGTCTCCGAGCGGCGGAGGATGCCGCCCGCGAGCAGGAGTTGCAAAAGCTCCTCGCGCTCCGCGTGGAAGACGGCGGGGAGCGTCGAGAGCGTGGCTGACATCGGCTCGCGCGACATGACGAGAGGTTTCCGAGACCGTTCGGGAAGTACGGGTTAGAAGTACGAGTTTTCGGGCAGGGCCAGGCTCAGGTAGCGGCCGTCGAGGTGAACCATCAGGTCGCGTTCGACGAATTCGCCGAGCGCTTCTTCCGTCCACGCCGCGCCGTCGAAGCGCGCGTCTATCTCCTTGCGCGTCCGCGCGTCGGCGCAGAACTCGTAGAGCGAAGCGGGCTCGTCCGAGAAGGTCTGGACGCGCGCGGGTTGGCGGCGCGCGTCCTCGACGCGGATGGTCGCCAGAGCCTTGCGGTACCTGAGGTACGGGCGCGGCGTCTCCTTCCAGCGCTGCTGCCAGACGGCGACGCTGTCGAAGAGTTCTTCGTGCCCTTCGTCGGGCAGTGCGTCGCGCATGTCGTGCTCGAAGTAGTAGGAGACGCGCTTCAGGTCGAAGCGGTCTTTGGGGAACAGGAAGTCGTAGCAGGGCGCGGGGCGCAAGCTCGTGATGCTCTGCGTCTCGGGCTCCGTAAACATCGGCGAGCCGCGGTCGGCGCGCGCGCGAGCCACGGCCCACGGCGGCTGCCAGTGGTGAATCTTCGGGATGATGTCACAGTGGAGCTTGTAGTCCTCGGCGGTTTCGCCGGGGAAGCGGACGAGGATGTTGTAGAGGTTGTTGATGCCGTAGTACGTGCACCACTTGATCAGCTCAAGGTTGCGCATCCCGGTCGTGTGCTTGCGCATGAGCTTGAGGACGTGCGTCGAGAGACTTTCGACGCCGGGCTGGATGGAGAAGAGGCCGCCGCGCCGCATCCGCTTGAGCTGTTCGCGCGTGAGGCTCGGGCGCACCTCGTAGTGGAGGCGTATGTCGGCGTTGGCCTCGGTCAGTCGGCCGAAGAGCGCGTCGATGTACTCGGGCGCGATGATGTTGTCGATGGCGTTGAAGTCGAAGATGCCGTAGCGGCGCGAAAGCGTTTCGAGCTGCGTGACGACGTTATCTACGCTCTTGGCGCGGAACTCCATGCCGGAGCGGTTCAGCCCGCAGAAGGTGCAATGGTTCTTCACCCCCCACCAGCAGCCGCGCGCGGTCTCGATTGGGAGCAGAACGCCCTTCGCCTCGGGGTGCGCGTCGTACTTGCCCTCGCGCCGCGCGTAAAAATATTCGTCGAAGTCGGGCGTGGGCGTGCGGTTCATGTCGGCGAGGTTGGGCGCGCGCCCTGCGTACTCGACCTTTCCGTTTTCGCCGCGCCACATGAGGCCGCGCAGTCCCCGCATCGACTCGCCCCGGTAGAGCCGCCGAATCATCTCGGGGAAGGAGTCCTCGGCGTCGCCGCAGTGGACGAAGTCAACCTGCGGGCAGCCGCGCATGATCTCTTCGCCGATGTCGTCCTCGAAGCTCGCGCCGCCCATGACGATTGGGATGTCGGGGTGTCGCGCTTTGAGCGCGCGCGCGAGCGCGACGCTGGCGAGCGTCTGCTGGAAGACGACGGAGAAGCCTATGAGGCCGAAGCGCGTCCAGTCGATGCCCTCGACGCAGAAGTCTATGAAGGCGGGCGCGGCCACGTCTCTGACGCGGCGCAGGTCTTCGAGTGTGCAGCCGGCGCGGCGGCAGATGCCCGCGAGATTCTGCCCGTAGATGCGGAAGTATTCTTCGTCGTCCGCGAAGTCGCCGAAGGCCGCCTTCGTCCAAATCCACTCGCCGACCATGCTCGGGTAAACGTCGGAGATGACTTCGTTGAGCCGCCAGCCGACGTGCGTGCCGAAGTACATGAAGAGCGAGAAGGTTTGAGCGGGGATGCCTTCGGCTTCGAGCACCGGCTTGAGGAGGCCGAGCTGGAACGAGGGGAAGCGCGCCGAGAGCGTCGGCATGCTGACGAGCGCGACGGGTTTGAACTCACTACTTTTCATGACGGATACCGGGCGTGAGTTGGGGCGAGGAATCGTTGTCGGAGGGCGGCGGGGGGGGGCGGGGGG
>DASWNR010000200.1:0-30334 GCA_036399155.1 Pyrinomonadaceae bacterium | reverse complement strand
CCGGGAGCACCGCGACGGTTGCGAGCGCGGCCAGGCGTAGTTTGCTGCTGCGTCGTGACATGCGAAGCGTGAGACTTTAGACGAACGGCGGGCCGTTTCAAAGCGCGGCGCGCGGGCCGGCGGACGCGCCCTGCCGCGCGGCGACCACCGACTCGAAGACGCGCAAGACGCGCGGGGCCTGCGCGCGCGCCGAGTAGCGCTCCTCGACGGTCGCGCGCCCCGCTCGCCCCAGCCGCGCGCGCAGCCCGGGCGAGCGCAGGAGCAGCCCGAGTTTTTCGACCCACTCGCCCTCGTCGCGCGCGAGCAGCCCGTTCTCGCCGTCGCGGATGATCTCGGAGTTGACGCCCACGGGCGAGCAGACGGTCGGGATGGCGAGCCCCATGTACTGCAAAGCCTTCATCCCGCACTTGCCGCGGCTCCAGCGGTCTTCGGGGAGCGGCATCACGCCCACGTCGAAGGGTCGCAGGTCTTCGACCTCGGTCTCCGAGCGCCACGGCAGGGTCTCGACCTCAAGCCCCCCGAGCGCGTCGAGGCTCATGTCCGGGGCCCCGATGACGCGCAAACGGAACCGCTCGCGCTCGGCCAGACGGCGCAGCGCGCCCGCGAGCGTCAGCAGGTGCTGCGCGGTGCTGTAACTCCCCGTCCACCCGATGACCGGAACGTCGTTCGGCGGCCGCCCTTCGACCGTGTACTTCGCGGTGTCCACGGTCGTCGGCACCACGGTCACGTTCGGGTTGACGCGGCGCGCGTAGTCGGCGAGGTAGTCGTTGCCGGCCATGACGTGCGCGGCGAGCCGGCAGATGGTGCGCGTCTTGCCGGGGAACTTCAGGTAGCTCAGGTAGCCGTTGGCCGGGCTGACGTAGCGCTCGAAGACCGCGTCGTCGAAGTCGAAGACGTAAGGCGTGCCGGAGCGCGCGAGCATCCGCTCGAAGAAGGGCGGGCCCAAAAGCGCCGCCTCGCGCAGGACGTAGACCGCGTCGAAGTCGCGCGCGCCGAGCACGTCCGCGAAACGTCGGACGAGGGCGCCGCCCACCAGACGGAGCTTGCCGGCCAGGCGACCGCGCTGGTAGAGGATGGCGTTCAGCTCCGCGTCCTCGAAGGGGCGGTAAGTTATCTCGACGCCCGACGCGCGCAGCAGCGGCTCCCACTGCTCGATGCGGTAACGCTGGCTGGGGTTCCTGTCGTAGACGCTGGGGACGACGGCAAGCAGGCGCATTCTGAAAGTCTCTGACCCTTCGCCGGGCATGCTCTCCACTGCCGCGATTTTACACGCGCCGGCGCGCGGGGGCTAACCGCCGCCAGCCGCCGCCGGGGCCGCGCGGCGTTTAGGCTCGACGTTAAGGTTCGGCGCTCACGGCTCGCCGCTCGGACTGAGCGCGGCGCGGCCCGAGCCGACGGGCTCGCCCGCCCCCTCCGTCCCGAGCAGCCGCCGGTAGAGTCGCCGGTAGCGCGGGCCGCCGACCGTCTTGAGGTCGAAGCGTCGCCGGGCGGCGTCGCGGCAGCGGTCGGCCAGCCCGGGCTCGCGCCCGAGCGCCGCGACTTCGGCGAGCGCCGCGCCGTAGGCTTCCGCGTTCAGCCCGCGCACGATGACGCCGACGCGCTCGCCCTCGACCACCGCGTCCACGTCGCCGACGCCCGCGTTGCAGACGACGGGGAGCCCGGCGGCAAGGTACTCGGCCAGCTTCGTCGGCGAAGAGGAGAGCTTCGAGTAGCAGGGCTTGATGAAGGAGACGGCCACGTCCGCGGCCTTGAGGTAGCGCGGCACGTCCGCGGGCGCGACGCGGCGGACGTGGAAGTCTTCGTCGCGCACGCCGCGCGCGCGCAAAGGCGCGGCGATCACCTCGGGCGGGCTCTGCGTGAGCACGAGCGTGAACGTACGCGGGTCGTCTGCGTGCGCGCGCGCGAGCAGGTCCGCCATCTCCCCCGTCAGATACCAGCCGCCGAGCCCGCCGACGTAGACGAAGACGCGCCGCCCGGCCTCTATCCCTAACTCTTCGCGCACCGCCTCGCGCGTGACGCCTTCCGCGGCGCGGAAGCGCTCGGTGTCAACGCAGCAGGGGATGACTTCGACGGGACGCCCCCCGTCGTCGTCGCGGCCCTGGAAAAGTATCTCGCGCGCCTTCTCGGTGAGCACGACGAAGGCGTCGGCCGAACGCATGAGCGAGCGCTCGACGACCTTCACGCCGCGGTAGAGCGCGCCGCCTTTGGGCCAGACGCCCGCGTCGGTGTACTCCTCGGGCATGAAGCCGCGTATGTCGAAGAGGAGCCGGCCGCCGCGCCTGCGCTTGGCGAGCGCCGCCATCAGCGCCGGGACGTGGCTGCGCGCGTGGAGCACGTCGGCCTCGCCGCGCTTGCGCAGACGCGACGCGAAGCGCGCGCCGACCGCCACGTCGTAGAGCGTCGCCGCGAGCGTCGGGCTCTTGTGGTACTCGCGCCAGTGCCAGCGTATGCCCTGCGCTTCGAGCCGCGCGCGCTCGGCCTCAAACTCCGCGGGCGTCCAGCTCTCGGAGGGCCTCGTCTCGAACGTGAGCAGGCTCACGCGGACGCCGCCCGCCACCAGCTCGCGCAGGTACGGCAAGACCTGCGTCTGCACCAGCGGCTCGCGCAGCCCGAAGTAACAAAGGTAGAGGGTGCTGACAGACATCAGGTAACGTAGCCCCGGGCGGCCGCCTTCTCCATCCCGCGCGGGTCGGCGACGTGTTCGAGCACTTCGCCCAGGATGACCACGTCGAAGCGCCCCTCGGGGAAGCCGGCCTCGGCCGGCTCGCCGTCGAAGACCTCGGAGCCGGCGGCGCGGCTGTGCCCGGCGGCGGTCGCGCCGACCTCGACGCACTCAGACACTTCGACGCTCATAGAACTCTCAGCCCCCGCCCTCTTCCGCCTCCGGCACGCCTACTCGGTCGTGCACGAACCACTGGAACGTGCCCCAGAAAGCCGCCACGTCTATGACCACGTTGAGCCATGTTACCATCAACAAACGCGGCACATTAAACAGCGCGGCCAGGCGGCGCGACCGGGGAGCGCGGCGGTGCCACTGCCACACGCGGCGCGTCCCGCGCAGCAGCAGGAGCGCCGGCACGCCCAGCCACAACGTTCGGAAGAAGAGGCCCGCGACGAGCGGCACGAGCAGCACGGCGTAGAAGCGCGCCAGCCCCGACTGCCACTCGCGCCCGAGCCCCGCGCGCATGTTGTGGCGCGCGTAGGCGACGAACTTGGCGAACGTGCTTGAGAGCGTCGGCCGCAGCTCCCACGCGACGAGCGCGCGGGGCGCGTGCGCCGAGGGGACGCCCGCCGCGTCGAGCGCGCGGAAGAAGAGCAGGTCTTCGGCCGAGCGCAAGTCTTCGCGGAACGGGCCGGCGCGCTCCCACGCCTCGCGGTGAATCATGCACGAGGCGGTCGAGCGCACGGGCTCGCCCGGCGGCGGCACGTAGACGACGGCCGCCGAGCGCGTGAAGAAGGTGTCGGCCAGCGCCTCGAACTGGCCGAAGACGACCCGCGCCTCGGGCTCGCGCCGCGCGGCCTCGCAGAGTCTTTCCAGCCAGTCGGCACGCGGCAGCGTCCCGGCGTCGATGCACGCGACCCACTCGCGCGTCGCGCGCGCAATCGCGAGGTTGCGGTTGCGGCCGGGCAGCCCCCGCTCGGTCTCGACCAGCACGACGGGGAAGGCCGAGCGCGCCGCGAACCCGCGCACGAGCTCGCGCGTGCGGTCCGTCGAGCCGCCGTCGGCGACGACTATCTCGGCCGGCGCGAGCGTCTGCCCGGCCAACGCTTCGAGCAGCGGCACGATGGACGCCTCCTCGTTGAGCGCCGGCAAGATGACGCTCACCCCGCCGTCGAGCCCCCCGGTTAGTGTCGTGCTCTCCAAAGTCGTCCCCGCGACGTGCTTCTTAATTTGAGATTTGAGATTTGAGATTCCACTCACCCCTCGCGCAGCGTGCGGCGGAGGTCGGCGGCGAAGAGGCGGAGCGTCTGTTCCACGTCGCGGCGCTCGCACCCCTTTAGGCCGCGCGCCGCGCTCTGGAGCGAGAGCAGCATGCAGCTCGTCGCCAGAAGGCTCACGCGGCGGCTGCGCGGCAGGCAGCGGCGCAGGAAGAGCAGGTAGCCTTCGGCCTGCACGCGCTGCTTTTCGAGCGACTCCCAGCGCTTCAACGAGCTGGCCCCGCCGTGGTGCATGACGACCGCCTCGGGCTCGAAGACGAGACGCCACCCGGCGCGCTTGATGCGCAGGCACCACTCGTTGTCCTCGCCGTACATGTGGAAGCGCTCGTCGAACCCGCCCACCTCTTCGACGACCTCGCGCCGGACGAGCATCGCCGCCCCGCTCAGCATCCCGACCTCTCGCCGCCGCGCGTAGTCGAAGTGCTCGGCCAGGAACAGGCCGCCGCGCACGCGGCGCGGCAGCAGCTTGTGAAGCCGGAAGCCCGTCATCAAAAGCTCCCACGTCGCGGGCGGGTTGCGCCACACGCTCACCTGCACCGAGCCGTCCGCGTTCAAAAGCTTCGGCCCGGCCGCGCCGATTCTCTCGCCCGAGCGCACCGTCGCGATAAGACGGTCGATGCTTCCCGCCGTGACTTCGGTGTCCGGGTTGAGCAGGAGGAGGAGCGGCGAAGTCGTCTCGGCGAACGCCTGGTTGTTGGCGCGTCCGAAGCCGAGGTTGTCGGCGTTCTCGCGGACGCGCAGGCGCGCGCCCAAAGCGCGGGCGGACTCGCCCGAACGCAGCAGCGCGAGGCTGTCGTCGGACGAAGCGTTATCGACGACGACCACCTCGTGCGTCAGCGAAGGGGGCGCGGCCACGACGCTCTCGACCGTGCGGCGCAGCAGGTCGCCCCCGTTCCAGTTGACGATGATGATGGAAAGCTCCGCGCTCAATTTATAGCCTGAACTCCGACGCCGGCTAAAGCCTGTTTAAGATTGAAGTCTCGCACGCGCGGCCGCGGTACCGTCAAGCGCGGCCGCGCGTCAGCAAATCCTTGGCGGCGCTCGCCACGCCGTTCGAGTAGCGCCGGTAGCGCAGCGTCGCAAGCTCCCGCAGAACGGGCCACGCCCTCAGCAGACGCGCGCGCGGCAGGCCGCGCCGCGCTTCGAGGTGCGTGATTCTCGACTCAAGCTCGGCCAGCGCGCGCGCCGTATCAAACCCAGCCTCGAACTCAGCCCCGAGCCCCTCGCCGCGCCTCTCCAGGAGCCTTTCGCGCACGGCGCGCGCGACCGCGAGCGTCTCGCTGTAAGGGTTCGCGCGCCCGAGCGCGCCCGCGGCCTCGCCCGAGGCCCGCGCGCCCAACCCCCCCGCCGCACTCTTCCTGCCGAGCGGCCCGACCTGCTGCGCGGCGTGGCGTCGGTAGAGGACTAACCGCTCCTCGACCGGGACGACCTCGCCGGCGCACGCGGCGATGAGCGCAATCCACGCGTCGTGTATGAGCGGCAGCCCCTCGGGGATGGGCAGCGCGAGCCGTCTCAAGTCGGCGCGCAGCGCGGCCGTCGCGCCCGTCACCGTCGCGCCCGAGAGCAGGTCGCCCAAACCCTTCCCCGCCCTCAGACGTTCCAGCTCCGCGGAACGGACGCCGACGCTCTCCCAGAGCCCGCGCCCCGTGGGGCGGCCCGACTCGTCGGCCACCTCGGCGTCGGAGAAGACGAGCGCCGCGCGCGGCCGGCGGCGGAACTCCTCTTCGAGCCGCGCGAGCTTTGACGGGAGCCACACGTCGTCCTGGTCGCACAGCGCGACGAGGTCGCCCGCGCAGAGCGAGACGGCGCGCTCGAAATTTTTGGTCGAGCCGAGGTTCCGCTCGTTGACGTGAAGCCTGACGGGGAACGTCGAGCGCGCGGCGAACTCCTCGACGACCCGCGCCGTCTCGTCCGGCGAGCGGTCGTCGCACACGACCAGCTCGTCCGGCGTGCGCGTCTGCGCGGCGATGCTTTCGAGCTGCGCGCCCACGAACCGCGCGCCCGCGTAAGTACACATCGCTACGGAAAACGTCTCGGGCATGGCTCTCGGGAAGTGACGAGTGACGGGTGATAAGTGATAAGAAAGAAAAGAGGGCTGATGAGTGACGACTGATGACTGGTAAGAAAGAAAAGATGTGCCCTTGTCTTCTCTTATCACCTATCACTCATCACTTATCACTCGTCACTCCTCGCAGGTCAGCGTCCACCATCTCGTCCACGAGCCGCTCGAAGTTGTAGCGCGGCTCCCAGCCAAGCTCGCGCCGCGCCTTCGCGGAGTCGCCGACGAGCATGTCCACCTCGGCCGGGCGGTAGAGTCGCTCGTCCACGCGGACGTACCGCTCCCAGTCGAGGCCGGCGCGCGCGAAGGCGCGCTCGCAGAACTCGCGCACCGTGTGCGTCTCGCCGGTCGCCACGACGTAGTCGTCCGGCTCGTCGCGCGCGAGCATCGAGTGCATCGCGCGCACGTAGTCGGCCGCGTGCCCCCAGTCGCGCCGCGCGTCGAGGTTGCCGAGCCGCAGCTCTTCGGCCGCCCCCGCCTTAATCCTCGCCACCGTCGAGGTGATTTTGCGCGTCACGAACTCGAAGCCGCGTCTCGGCGACTCGTGGTTGAAGAGTATCCCCGAGGCGCAGAACATGCCGTAAGCCTCGCGGTAGTTGCGCGTGAGGTCGAAGCCGGCGACCTTGCTGATGCCGTAGGGCGAGCGCGGGTGGAAGCGCGTCGTCTCGCGCTGCGGCACCTCCGCCACCTTGCCGAACATCTCGGACGAGCCGGCGAAGTAGAAGCGGCAGCCGGGCTGAAGCTCGCGGAGCGCGGCGAGGACGAAGTGCGTCCCGTTGATGTTCGCGTTGAGCGTCGAGAAGCCGTCGGCGAAGCTCTCGGCGACGAACGACTGCGCGGCGAGGTGGTAGCACTCGTCGAACTCGTTGCGGCTGAAGATGCTGAAGAGCGAGGCGTAGGATTCGAGGCTCGCGGCGTGGATGGTGAGGCGCCCGAGTATCTGCGCGATGCGGCCAGAGCGCCGCCCCGGGTCTTCGAGCGCGACGCGGCGGACGATGCCGTGCACCTCGTAGCCGAGGCCGAGCAGGTGTTCGGCGAGGTAGCTGCCGTCCTGCCCCGTGATGCCCGTGATGAGCGCCCTTCTCATGCTGACTCAGACCGACACGAAGTCCGGGTAGTCCCTGTCCCTGTCGGCCATCACGCGCTCCGGGACTTCCGGCCACTCGATGCCGAAGGCGGGGTCGTTCCAGCGGACGCCGCGCTGCGCGTCGGGCGCGTAGAAGTTCGAGACGAGGTAGAAGACCTCCGTGTCGTCTTCGAGGGTCTGGAAGCCGTGCGCGAAGTCGCCGGGGACGCAGAGCGTGAGCCGGTTCGCGGCCGACAGCTCGACGCCGACCCACTGCCGGAAGGTCGGCGACTCGGGCC
Source organism: Pyrinomonadaceae bacterium (assembly GCA_036399155.1). Lineage (GTDB taxonomy): Bacteria > Acidobacteriota > Blastocatellia > Pyrinomonadales > Pyrinomonadaceae > QHXN01. The sequence goes on along the minus strand of DASWNR010000200.1, from coordinate 22,971 downwards.
GCAGGTCGATGACCACGTCGAGGATGCTGCCGCGCGTGCAGCGCACGATCTTGGCCTGCCCGTGCGGGGCGGCCTGGTAGTGCATGCCGCGCAGCGTCCCGCGCCGCAGGTTGAACGAGACGTTGCTCTCGACCACGGCCACGCCCTCCCAGCCGGGCATCTCCCTGAGCGACCAGCTCCGCGCGAAGAAGCCGCGCGCGTCCTCGAAGCGCCGCGGCTCGACGACGTAAGCGCCCTTCAGCTTCGTCTCTTTGACCATCCGTTTTCTTCCCTTTCAGAGTGTGGCCTTCATCAGCCCGCGCACCTGCCGCTCGCTCAGAAGCGGCGAGCCCAGCGCGCAGAGCAGCCACTTCAGACTCCCCTTCGCGCGCGGGCACATGCGCGCGGCGCGCGCGAACTGGCGCGCGCCGCGCAGGCGGCTGCCCGCCGCCACGGCCTCTATCCCGAGCGCCGCTTCGAGCTGCGACTTCATCTCCTGATTCAGAAACAGCACCTCGGGGTCTTCGGTCAGCGTGTCGATCTTCGCCCGCAGCGCGCGCCACGCGACGAGCGCCGAGGCGTGCTGCCGGCTGGTGCTCGCCGCGTGCGCGCGGACGAGCGCGAGCGCGCCGTCGAAGTCGCGGAACTCGAAGCGCCTGCCCGCGAGCGCGCAACGCAGCCAGTAGTCCCAGTCCTCGACGGGCGGCAGGGCGGGGTCGAACGGCCCCACGTCGTCCACACATTCGCGGCGGACGAGCGCCGCGTTGATGGCCATGATGTTCATCTGGATGAGCGGGAGCAGTATCGTCTTCCCCGTCCCCGAAAGCTCGGGCATCCAGGGCGCGTCCTCGCCGAACATGCCGTAGAGCCGCTCGCCGGGCCGCTCGGTGTGGAAGTAGCGCGCGCCGCCGTAGACGATGTCCGCCCCCGGGTTCGCCTCAAGGAACTCGACCTGCCGCTCCAGCTTCGCCGGCTCAAGTAAATCGTCCGCGTCGAGGAACTGGACGTATTTGCCGCGCCCGGCCCCGAGCCCCGTGTTCTTGGCGACCGCCTGCCGCTGGTTCGCCTGCCGCAGGTAGCGCACGCGCGCGTCCGCGGCCGAGACGCGCGCGACGACCTCCCCGGTGTCGTCGGTCGAGCCGTCGTCGACGACGATGCACTCCCACGCCGTGTAGGTCTGCGCGCGCAGGCTGTCGAGCGTCTGGCCGATGAACCGCCCGTAATTGTATGTCGGGACAATAACGCTGACGAGCGGCCGGGGTTCGGAAACTGTCATCCGCGAAACCTTACTATTCTATTTCTCCCCCGTCGAGACTACGCCCCCCGCAGCCCTGCCCCCACGCGCCGGAGTCGCGCCTTCAGGCGGTAGCCGCCGCGCGCCGCGGCGTAGAGGATACCGCCCGCGACGCCCGCGCGCAGCCTGCGCTCGCAGACGAAGACGCCGCGCGTCGAGAAGTCCGGCTCCGAAGCCGCGTACAGCCGCGCGAGAAAGTCGCGTTCGGCGCGCGCCGACTCGCCGAAGCTCAACTCGAACCCGCCGAGCCGCGTGCGGTCGATGACGTGCGCGCAGACCGGCGCGAGCCTTTTGCCCAGGAGTTCGAGCGGCGAGCCCCACAACGTAAAGTCGTCTTTGGTGACGACGAACCCACGCCCGGGCCCGCCCCGAACGTGCGCGCTGCGGCAGCCGCCGACCGCGACGGCGCGCCCGGACTCCAAAAGCTGCCCGACGAGCGCCGCGTAGCCGTGCTGGTAGACGACCACGCGCCCCGCGTCGAGGACGGTCAAAAATCTCCCGGCGGCCTCCGCGACGGCGCGGCCGAGGAGCGCGCCCCGCCGCCCTCCGCCCTCCGCCTCTTCGGGACGGAGCAGCCTGTAACGCGGGGCGTCCGGCCACGGCTGGGCCTCGACCGCCCGGGCGACCCCGCGCGCGAACTCTTCGCCCCCTGCTTCGAGGACGACGACGAGTTCCACGTCGCGCCAGTCCTGTATCGCCAGCGAGAAGAACGTCTCGTCGAGCGCCGGCGCGGACGCGCCGACGCGGACGACCACGCTCAGAGTCTTGTTGTCGCGCAGAGCCGTGTCCCTCCGCGTCACCACCTGACGGGGGCGAAGTCGAAGCCGTGTTCAAAGTCCGCGACCGACGGGTCGAAGCGCCCCGCGCCGGGCTCGGGCAGCGCGGGCAGCTCGGCGCGCGACGCGAACAGCCCGCGCTCGATTAGAAGCCCCTCGACCCATTCGCGGAACCGCTCGCCCTTCCACTTGAAGGCGAGGTAGCGCCCCGACGTGAGCGTGAACCTCTCGACCGCCGGGCTGGGAGCGCGCCCGAGCACCGGGTGGCCGAAGAGGGCGCCGGGCGCGACGAGCACCTTGAAGCCGGCCGAGCGCGCGCGCCACGAGAGGTCTATGTCTTCGAGGTACATGAAGAAGTTCACGTCGAACCCGCCGACCGCCTCGTAGAGCGCGCGCGGTATCAGCAGGCACGCGCCCGACGCCCACGGCGTTTCGAGCGTCGCTTCGTCGTAACTCTTCATGTGCTCTTCGGGGAACTGCCGCGCCTCTATGAGCGCGCCGGGGCTCAGCTCGCTCGCGCGCAGCAGCTCGTCGAGACAACGCGGGTGCATCACGCCGTCCGGGTTGACGCAGAGGAACCGGCCGGTCGAGTCGTCCGCGAAGGCCGCCGCCATCAGAAGGTTCATCGCATGGCCGAAGCCGACGTTCCCGACAGGCTGAAGTCTCCGGAGCGCGACTCCCGACGCGGGCCAGACCGACTCCGCGCCGTTGTCGATGACGTAAAGCTCGACGGCCGAGCGCGCGCCGACTTCGCGCGCCGCAAGCTCGACCGAGCGCAGCAACTGCGCGAGCTGCGCCGCGTCGTTGTTGAAAGTGACCACGCCGAGCGCCAGCCTGCCCGCGCCCGCCGCCGTCTCCGAATCGCCCATTCGCCCTCCAGAGGTTTCAGCCGCGCCCCCGCTTCGACTCGCGCGTGAGGGACGGGGGCGGCCCCTTTGTCGTCGAACGCCTCGGCCGCCCTTCACCCTCTTCATGAGCGAGGCGGACACGGAGCCGTCAATCATGCGAACGAGGATAGCTTCGAGACGACGTACCCGACGGCCTCGTCCGAAAGGTGCGGCCCCATCGGCAGGCTCAGGACTTCTTCCGACAGGCGCTCGGCCAGCGGGAAGTCGCCCGCGCGGTGCCCCGCGTCCGCGTAGGCCGTCTGGGCGTGCGGCGGCTTCGGGTAGTGTATGAGCGTGCCGACGCCCGCCTCCGCGAGATGCGCTTGCAGGCGCGCGCGCTCCCGCGTGCGGACGACGAAGAGGTGCCACACAGGCTCCGCCCACTCCGGCACGACGGGCAGGACGAGGCCGGCGACGCCTTCGAGCTGCTGCAAGTAACTTTCCGCCACGCGCTGCCGCCGCGCGTTCCACTCGTCGAGCACGGGGAGCTTGGCGCGCAGGAGCGCCGCCTGCAACTCGTCGAGGCGCGAGTTGTAGCCGCGCGACTCGTGCTCGTACTTCACGCGCGAGCCGTAGTTGCGGAGCACGCGCACGCGGTCGGCCAGCCCCGGGTCGTCGGTGACGACCGCGCCCGCGTCGCCGAGCGCGCCGAGGTTCTTGCCCGGGTAGAAGCTGAAGCCGGCGGCGTCCGCGAGCGAGCCCGCGCGCCGCCCCTTGTACAAAGCGCCGTGCGCCTGCGCCGCGTCCTCGACGACGCGCAGGCCCCTGCGCGCGGCTATCTCGTTAACCGCGCCCACGTCGGCCGGCTGGCCGTAGAGGTGGACGGGCATGATCGCCTTCGTGCGCGGCGTGACGGCCTCCTCGACGCGCGCCGGGTCGAGGTTGTGCGTCCGCCCGTCGGGCTCGACGGGGACGGGCGTCGCGCCCGCGTACGAGACGGCGAGCCACGTGGCGATGTAGGTGTTCGACGGGACGATGACCTCGTCGCCGGGGCCGATGTCCATCGCGCGCAGGATGAGGTGCAGCGCTTCGAGTCCGTTGCCGACGCCGACGCAGTGGCGCGCGCCGCAGTAGGCGGCGAACTCGGCCTCGAACGCCTCGCACTCCGGCCCCATGATGAACCAGCCCGACTCCATCACGCGGCGCGAGGCCGCCTCAAGCTCCTCGCGCAGCTCGGCGTGCGGGGCCTTCAAATCCAGAAAAGGTATCTTCATCGCCTAAGCCTTCACGGCGTCAAGGAAGTCCGCGTACTCGCGGTAGTAGTCCGACTCGTCGAAGTAATCGGAGGCCAGCACCATGCAGACCGAGCCCGAGGAGAAGTTGTCTATGTCGCGCCAGATCATCGGGCAGATGTAGAGGCCGTAGTAGGAGCGGTTGAGGTGGTACTTGCGCTTCCCCCCGCCGTCGTCGAGCGTCACGTCGAAGCTGCCCGACATGGCTATCATCAACTGGTGGAGCCTGCGGTGCCCGTGGCCGGCGCGCGTCGCGCCGCCGGGCACGTCGTAGAGGTAGTAGACGCGCCGCACGTCGAACGGGACGTGTCGGCCGCCCTCGATGAAGGTCAGGTTGCCGCGCGGGTCGGTGATGCGTGGGAGTTCGACGATGCGGCAGAGTTCGAGGCTCATGTGTCGGACGCGTGTGCGAGTGGAATCTCGTAGAACTCGTGGACGACGCCGCCGGCCCCGAACTCGGTCTTGAAGCGGTAGAGGCCGGGGTTCAGGTAGCGCCCCTCCTGCTCGTTGCTGTTGCCGAAGTCGAAGAAGCGCGCGCCGCGCCCGGCCGCCTTCGCGATGCAGTGCTCGAAGACGGCGTCGAGCGCCGACGTATCATAACCCGCCTGGCTCGCCGCCGTGTACTGCGCGTGCGTGACCCGGTGCGTGTTGAAGAGCACGACGCCCGCCACGACCTTTTCGTCCAACACGCCGGCGACGAACTCTATCTCGCCGGGGAAGCGTTCGTGCAGCAGCGCGATCTCGCCGGCGCCGTGGACGGGTCGCAGGTCGTACTTGCGCCCGAGGTTGTCTTCGATGACCTCCCAGATGGCGGGGACGAGCCCCGAGCCCTCCTCGATGCGGACGCCGCGCTGCGCGGCCTTCTTCGCGCCGCGCCGCCGGCGCTGGCTGGCCGCGGGGCGGTCGGCCAAGTCGATGGCGCACGAGAGGTCGCAGCGGTAGCGCGACGCGCCGAGGCGGAAGAGCGCGTAGAGGTCGTCGGCCGCCGGCTGCCGCTGGTAGACGTGCGGCACGGCCTTGTACCTCAACGTCTCGTAGCCGAGCGCGCGGTAGTGCGCTCGGGCGGCCTCGAAAGCTTCAATCGCGGCCTCGCCGAGCAGCCCGCCGCCGTGGAGCAGGCCGCCGTATGTGATGCCGGGGTGGCTGACCACGCGCCGCGCGTCCCCCCTGTCCTCCGCCGCCGGCAACACGCCGACGAGCGCGCCCCGCTCGTCCTCGAACATCAGGGAGAGGTCGCGGAAGCGCTCGCCGTGGTAGGAGAGGAAGCGGCGCGTGTGCAGGAACGTGGCGTTGAACGCGCCCGCGACGAACTCGTCCCAGCGTGCGGCGTGGCTGTCGGCGTAAGGGGTGATGTGCATCTAATACGGAATTTGAAATTTCAAATTTGAGATTTGAAATTTAAGTCCTCAGCACCGCGACGCCGAAGCCGGTCTCGCCGTAGCCGTTGCCGTTGTAGAACATGTAGGTGCCGTGGCGCGTCGGCTGGACGCACGAGAAGCAGACCATCTCGCTGTCCCACCCTTCGGCCGACACGTCGATGCCGGCCTCGGTGTCCCTGCGCTCCCACGAGAGCCCGTCGGCCGACTCGGCGTAGCCGATGCGATAGCCCCTGCTCACCGTCCGCACCGAGTACCACATCTTAAAAGTGCCGCCGTCCCGCATGACGAAGGGGCGGCCGAAGCCGTACTCGTCGCCGCCCGGCGCGAGCTCGACGCAGACGCGGCCGCTCGCGCCCCAGCGCGCGGGGTCGTCGGACGCGAGGTGTCGGACGTTGTAGGTCGGCACCTGTTTGCCCGCGACCTCGACCCAGCGGTCGCCCGCGACGTACCACATCCTGAAGCGGCCCTCGTCCTTCAGCACGAAGCCGGCCGAGCGGACGAACAGCTCGCCGTCGCTCCTCTCAAGGACGGGGACGCGCGACGTGCGGCGGAACGTCTCGCCGCCGTCGGTGCTCTCCGCCAGACCCATCAGCAGCGCGTAGCGCACCTTCACGCCGAGCTGCCAGCCGATGTAGTAGAGCAGCAGACGCCCCCCGTGCTCGACCAGGGAGACGGGGGAGACGCCGCTGTCGTCGAACGTGCCGGCCTCGCCCACGTCGAGCGCCGGGCGCTCCGAGACGCGCAAGACCTTCGTCGGGTCGCGCGCGTCCACGTCTACGAAGCCGACGCGGCCGATTTGTCCGGCGTCGCGGAAGGCCGCGTAGACGCGCACGCGTTCGTCGTCGAGCACTAAAGATGTCGGGATGAAGGCGTGCGCCTGCGCCCACGCGTACTCGCCCGCCGGCGCGTAGACGCGGCCCAGCTTCTCCCAGCGCAACGCGGCTACTCCCTCACCTTGAAGAAGTCGAGCGTGCTCGCGCTCCCGGCCTCGCTCTTCGGCGGCTTGAGAAAAGTCTCGGGCGGGAGGTCTTTGAAGACGACGGTGTTGGGCGCGAGCCAGCAGTCGCGCCCGATCTTGAGGTTGTTGGCGACGGTCGCGTTGACGCCGAGGAAGCAGTTCTCGCCCACCTCGACGTAGCCCGAGATGACGACGTGCGACGAGACGAAGCAGTTGTCGCCGACAATCGAGTGGTGCCCGATGTGGTTGCCGCTCCACATGACGACGTTGTCGCCCACGCGGACGAACGGCTGGACGGTGTTGTCCTCGAAGATGAAGCAGTGCTCGCCCAACTCGACGTTGCGCCAGACGAAGGCGCGGCTGCTGACGTAGCTCGCGAGCGCGAAGCCTTTGCGCTTGGCCTCGGCCGCCAGCCGCGTCCGCAGGCGGTTGAGCTTCGTGTAGACGTTCGCGCAGTAGACGCTGTGGTCGGCGGGCGCGTGCGTCTCCTCCAGCGTCTCGAAGGGGACGACGGGGAGCCCGAACAACTCCTCGCGCTTCAGGTACTCGCGCTCGACGCTGAAGGCGACGACCTCGTAGTCGGAGTCGTGCGTGAAATACTCGTAGGCGATCTCGGCGAAGGCGGTGTCGCCGACGACGACCAGCTTGCGGCTCTTCTCCATGCTCCTCCTCAGGGCTTTCTGACCAGGATGTCCTCGCGCCGGTTCGCCATCGGCAGGTCTTCGCGCTGCGGGACGACGTAGGCGTCGCACCCCTCGGCGCGGGCGCGCGCGACGAGCGAGAGGACGACCGCGTCGTCTATCTGCCCGCGCTCGACGCGGTTGAAGACGACCTCGGGGCTGGTCTCCGTCCCGGTGAACTCCCTGTGGAACTCGACGCCGGCCGCGCTCGAAAAGAAGCGGCGGCGCTTCGAGACGTTCGGCACGTCGCCCAGAAGCATCTGCCCGCCGCCGGCCAGAAGCCCGAGCGACGCGTCGAGGAAGTCCCACAGGTTCGACTCGGCGAAGACGTAGTGGAGCACGCTGTAGCAGAGCAGCACGTCCACGCGGCCGGCGTACTCGGCGAACAGCTCTTCGCAGCGCGGGTAGTAGGCCGGGAACTTCCTGACGAAAGGCTCCGCGGGCAGCCGCGCGAGCATCTCGGCGGAGTCTACGAGCAGGAGCGTGTGACCCTGACGCCGGCACAGCTCGGCGAGCATGAAGGGCAGCCCGCTGCAACCGGGGCCCACGTCCAAAACGACCTTGCCCCGCCCCGCGAGCGCCGGGAGCTTCGACGTGATGTCCTCGAAGATGGCCTCCTCCCTGCCCGCGCGGTAGGAGTCGGGGAAGCCTATGCGCTCGTACTGGCTGAGCGAGTCGTCGCCGGCCATCCGACGGAAGTCGTCGAACGAAAGGTCTGCGAACTTCTTGTAGTCGTCGGTCTTCATCTTTGAGCCGCGTCCGTCGCGGCGAGCGCCTCGGTGCGCCACGGCAGGCGCACGCGGACGACGCCCTCCCAGCGCCCGCCCGCGCCGGCCTCGCGCATCACGCCCGTGTCGAAGACGTTGAAGCAGAGCACCTGCGTCGCCTCCGCTTCGAGCGAGATGGGGCCGAGCGTGACGAGGTAGACGGTGACGTAGTACGTGCCCTCGTTGAGGAAGTTGGCCGGGAAGGTGCAGACCGAGCGGTAGAGCCCTGGCTCGTGCTTCAGCCGGAACCAGTCGTCGTCGTGCGCGTTGGCGGCGGCCGTGTTGGCCGTGCTCAGGACGACGTTGCCGGCCGCGTCCTGTAGGTAGATGTTGACGGCCTGGTTGCGCCCGCCGGGGACGAAGTTCCAGAACTCGACCTCGACGGACAGCTCCTTGTCGATGTCGGGCTCGTTGTTGACGCGCCCGTCCGAGACGAGCCGCACGGCGCGCAGCCGCATCCGGCGGTTGCCCGGCGCCCTCTCCTGCTCGGACCAGACGCGCTCGCCGCCGCCGTCGCTCCCGGCGCGGAAGTACTCTGCGACGACTTCCTGCGTACGGCCTTCGAGCGCGAGCCGGCCGCCCGAGAGCAGCACGGCGCGCGTGCAGAGCTGGTTGACGGCCGTCATGTTGTGCGAGACGAAGAGCACGGTGCGCCCCTCGCGCGCGACCTCGCCCATCTTCCCCAGACACTTCTTCTGGAAGGCCGCGTCGCCCACGGCCAGCACCTCGTCCACCAGAAGGATCTCGGGTTCGAGGTGCGCGGCGACCGCGAAGGCGAGACGCATGTACATGCCGGATGAGTAACGCTTGACCGGCGTGTCGATGAACCGCTCGACCTCCGCGAAGGCGACTATCTCGTCGAACTTCGCCTGTATCTCGCGCCGGCGCATCCCGAGAATCGCGCCGTTGAGTGAAATGTTCTCGCGCCCTGTGAGCTCGGGGTGGAAGCCCGTGCCGACTTCGAGGAGCGAGCCGATGCGGCCGTAAAGCTCGACGCGCCCGGAGGTGGGCTCGGTGATGCGCGAGAGGATTTTGAGCAGCGTGGACTTGCCCGCGCCGTTGCGGCCGACGACGCCGACGACCTCGCCCGGCGCGACCTCGAACGAAACGTCTTCGAGCGCCCACAGCGTCTCGCCCTCGCGGCGCGCGCGCCCGAACGGCGAGCGCAGCGCGCTCATCAAAGAGTCGCGCAGCGTGTCGTGACTCGCGCGCGCGCCGAGCGTGTAACGCTTGCTCAGGCCCTCGACCCTGACAATCGGCTTCATCGGATTCCTAGACGAGGTCGGCGAAGTGTTTCTCCATCCGCCGGAAGGTGAGCGCGGCGAAGACGAGGAGCGCGGCCGTGACGCCGGCCGAGAAGGCGAGCGCGCCCCAGTCGAACGGCTGACCCAAGACCGCCGAGCGGAAGCCCGCGATGACGCCCACCAGGGGGTTGAGCGAGTAGACGGCGCGCCACTCCTCCGGCACGATGCGGACGGGGTAGACGACCGGCGAGGCGAACATCCAGAGCTGCACGAGCACCGGCAGGATGGCCGCCACGTCCCTGTAACGCACGTTCGCCGCCGAAGCCCACATCCCGACCGCCAGCGCCAGCAGCGTCAGGAGGACGATCAGCGGCGGGAGCATCAGCATGTTCCAGGTGGGCGGCACGCGGTAGAAGGCCAGCAGCAGCGCCAGCACGACGAACGAGACGAGGAAGTCCACGAGCCGTCCGCCGACGGCCGCCATCGGGATGATGACGCGCGGGAAGTAGACCTTCGTGATGAGGTGCGAGCTTCCGACGAGGCTGTTGCCGCTCGTGGCGACCGCGCCCGCGAAGAAAGTCCACGGCAGCATCGCCGCGAAGACGAAGACCGGGTAGGGCCCGTCCGACGGCACCTTCGCCAGAAGTCCGAGGAAGACCGAGAAGACGACCGTCGTCAGGAGCGGCTGCATGACGACCCAGGCGACGCCGAGCGCCGTCTGCTTGTAGCGCACCTTGATGTCGCGCCAGACGAGGAAGTAGAGCAGCTCGCGGAAGTGCCAGAGGTCTCGGAGCGCGCTGACCCCGGCCGAGCGCCCCGGCTCGATGGTGACCAGAGGGTGCTCGGGCAGCGCGGGCGCCGGGCCTTGGCCGGGCGCGGCCGCCCCCCCCTCCGAGTCGGTCAGCGCGGCGGCCGGCTTCAGTACGCTTGCGCTTCCGCTGGTCGTCAAATCTATCAATTCCCTGTTAGAAATTCGCGTCCCTCTCCAAAGACCGCCAAGTCTAACCGCGGGTCATACGCGGGTCAAGTAGCCCCCCCGGCGCGTCGCACGCGCGGCGCGGGTCGGGGGCGCAAAGAGAACTCCCCGCGCCGTCGCTCTTCTGGGGAGGGACGGCGCGGGGAGAAAGGGGGAGCGGCCGGGCCGCGCGGTTACTGCTGGAGGTCGGTGCCGCTCGGGGCGGTGTCCGTGCCGTTGCCGAGCAGGCGGTTGTTGCCGAACGAGCGGACGGCGCCGCCCGAGAGCCCGAGCCCCGCGCCGGTGTTGCCGAAGACCACCGAGTCGGAGATGCGTATGACGGTGGCCGCGCCGTTGGCGTCCACGCCGTTCGAGCCGTTGAAGACCACCTTGCAGCCGTCAACACTTATCTTCGCCCCGGACTCGGCCCCGATGCCGTGGGTGGCGTTCTTCGAGACGACCGAGTCGCTGACGCTGCCCTTGAGGCCGGAGCCGATGAGCACGTAGCCGGTGCCGACGCCGCTCTCGCCGTTCTGCTCAAGGCGGACGTTGTTGAGCGTCGAGGTCAGGGTCGCCCCGGGGTTCGACGCGCCGGGGATGACCGCGATGCCGGCGCCGCCGTTGTTGTGGATGTTGGTGTCCTTGACGAAGAGGTGGCCGCCGTTGACCGTGCGGGTGTCGTTGATGCCGCGCGCCGTGCCGGCCTTGAAGCCCGAGATGGTGCAGCCCTCGACGTGGACTATCTTGGCCGAGAAGATGGCGATGCCGACGAAGCCGCCGGAGCCCGTGGCGTTGCCCGCGCCGTTGATCGAGAGGTTGCGCAACCTGACGATGATCGAGCCCGGCGAGCCCGTGTTCGCGTCGTTGACGCTGACGCCGTTGGTGCCGACGGCGAGGATCGACCCGAAGCCCTGACCCGTGGTGCCGTCAATCGTGATGGACTTGGTGATGGTTATCCCGCCGAAGCCGCCCGGGTCGAGCGCGTCGATCTCGCCGCCGGCGGCGGTCTTCGAGATGGCGCCGGCGAAAGTCTTGCAGGGGGCGGTGCGGCTGCACGGGTTAACGTCGTCGCCGACGCCCGACACCCACGTGCGGGTCGCCTGTGCGCTGGCGCTGGAGGAGGCCAGGGCGATGAAGGCTGTTACGGCGAAGGCGGTCAGGGCGAAGCGGAACTTAGTCATTGGGTCTCTCCTTTTCAGAACTCAAAGAGTTTCATGTAATAGCCGGATGCCTAGATAACATCACGTGCCAGGTTCGGCGGCCTCGGGGCGCGCCCGCGCGCGAACGGGACGTTTGTCCGTCGCGCGCGGGCGGCCGCCGCGCCTGTTACTTGAACTTGAAGAGGGCCGTGTGCGTCGACCCGTCGTTCAGCTTGACGACCAGCATGCGGCAGGTGCCGCCCCACGACTTCTCGGTCTTCCAGTTGTAGTGGTACTGGTCGGGGCTGTATGTCAGCGTGTTGCTGCCGGGCGACTCCGCCTCTTCGAGGTCGTTAACCGGAGCGTTGTCCGAGCAGCTCACCTGCTGGGACGCCGGGTAGCCCGCGGCGAAGATCGCCAGCCCCTTGTTCCCGCTCAGGGAGAACTTGAGCGGGATGTTCTGCCCGCCGTTCGCCTTGTTGAGCGTGGGGATGTTCGATACCGGCGAGAAGAAGCCGGTGAAGTTGTAGAGCACGGTCACCGTGAACGTCCTGACGGTCGTGTTGCCCGACGCGTCGGTGGCCGTCGCCGTCACGGTCGTCGTGCCGACGCCGAAGACCGAGCCGGACGCCGGGCTCACATTCAGCGTCACGCCGGGGCAGTTGTCGGCGGCCGTCACCGCGTAGCTCACGGCCATCGACGTGGCCGGCGAGTTGAGCGGCAACTGAACCGTGACGCCGCCAGACGGGTAGCCGATGGTCGGCGCCTCCGTGTCGTTGACCGTCACGTTGAAGGTCTTCGTCGTGGCGTTGCCGAACGCGTCGGTGGCGGTGGCCGTCACCTGCGTCGTGCCCTTCGGGAAGACGGAGCCCGAGGCGTGACTGAGCTGGACGCCGGCGGGGCCGCAGTTGTCCGTGGCCGTCACCGAGAAGTTGACGAGCGCCGAGCAGGAGCCGGCGTCGTTCGGGACGACGATGTCGGCCGGGACGTTCAACGTCGGCGCGGTCGTGTCCGAGACCGTGATGGTCTGCGTGTCGCCGGCCGTGTTGCCCGCGGCGTCGGTCGCGGTGTAAGTGCGCGTGATGACGAGCGGGCTCGCGGCCGAGCCGGCCCCGCCGTTGTTCGTCTCGCTCACCGTCAGCGCGGGCGCGCCGCAGTTGTCCGAGGCGGTCGCCTGCGACGCGTTCGCGGCCGGCACGTCCGAGGCGCACTGGAACGTCAGGTCGGCCGGCGCGCTGACGGTCGGCGCGGTCGGGTCGGCGACGGTGATGGTCTGGACGGCGGTCGAGGAGTTACCGGCCGCGTCCGTCGCCTTGAAGGTGCGCGTGATGATGCGCGGGTCCGCGGCCGAGCCCGCGCCCGTGCTCGTCTCGGTGACCGTGACCGCGGGCAAGCCGCAGTTGTCGAAGGGCGGCCCCGGCGGCAGCGGGTCGCCGTTCTCGTCGAGCACCACGCCGCGCGTCGCCTGCGACGGGTGCGCCGCAGGGACTTCGCTCTGGCAGGTGTAGGCGGCGTCGGCCGGGGCGACGATGACGGGCTTGGTGTCGTCGATGACCGTCACGGTCTGCGTGGCCGTGGCCGAGTTGCCGGCCGCGTCGGTCGCCGTCCACGTCACGGTCGTCGTGCCCACGGGGAAAGCGCCGTTGGGCGGGTTGGTGTGCGAGACGGTGACGGCGGCCGGGCAGTCGTCGGTCGCGGTCGCCTGTCCGAGCTCGCCCTCGCCGAGCCCCACGGAGCAGCCGGTGCCGTCCGCGCCCGTCCCGACCGTGATGTTGGCCGGGGCCGTAATCGTGGGCGCGGTGGTGTCGCCCGCGCAGGCGCTGTCCACCACGTTGATACGCTGGTTGCACGAGGCGGTGCGGCCGGAGGAGTCCGTGACCGTCCAGGTGATGAGCGTCAGCCCGGTCGGGTACGGCGCGCTCAACGCCTCGCCGTCGCTGCGGACGCCCGCGACGCTGACGCCCGACGCGGGGCTGGTCGCCGGCGTGCCGGGGTCAACCGTGGCCGTGCCGTTTTCGTCGGCCGGCGCGGTCTTGTCGGCCGGGCACGAGACGGTCGGGGCCGGCGTGTCTACGACCGTGACGGTGAAGCTGCAAGAGCCGCCGCCCTCCGAGGACGTGACGCTGACGACGGTCGCGCCGACGGGGAAGAACGAGCCGGAGGCGGGCGTCGCGCCGATGGTGCCGCAGTTGCCGATCTGGCTCGCCGCGCCGAAGGTGACGAACGCGCCGGCCGTGCCGCCCTGTGTGGCGTTGGCCGTGACGATCATGTCCTCGCGGCAGGTGAGCGTGCAGGTCTGCGCGCCGGCGGTGGTCGGGACGGCCGCGTCGGAACTCGCGCTGTTGTCGCCGGGCTCAAGCTCGGGCGTGTCGCTCGTGACGCTCACGCTGTTGGTGAGCACGGTGCCGGCCGCCGTCCCGCCGCCCACCGAGTAGGCGAGGACGATGCGCGCTCTCGCGCCGGCGGGCATGCTCGCGAGCGTGCAGCCGGGCGTGCCGCCCGCGCCGGCCGTCGCCGCGCAGGCGAAGCCGAGCCCCGTGCTCTCGCTCAGGGAAATATAGGACGCGTCTGCCGGCAGGGTGTCGGAGACTTTGACGTTGGCGGCCGCGTTCGGCCCGGCGTTGGTCAGGAAGATTTCAAAGATGCTGCTTGAGCCCGCGCTGACCCCCGACCCTTGGACGGTCGCCGACTGGCTGAGCTGTAGGTCGGCGTAGGGCGTCGGGGCGACGACCGTGAAGGCCGCGCCGGTGCGGAAGGAGTGCTCGGACGCGTCGGAGATGTAGACCTTCCAGACGCCGCGGTTGTCCACGGTGATGGTGCCGCCGCCCTCGTCGGTGACGAGCGTCGTCTCGCTCGAAGGCAGCGTGAAGGAGAAGGTCTGCGGGTCGGCCGTCACGTCGCCCGACTGGACTACCGAGCCGGTGCGCGCGACCCAGTTGACGCGGCGCGGCGCGAAGCCGGCCCCCGCGCCGAGGCGCGCACCCGAAACCCTCGCGCAGACCGTCTCGCCCAGGTCGAACATGTTGTTCGGCGTGACGCAGTCGGACTCGTAGGTCGTAATCGCTTCGCCGGCCTGCGCCTGAAGAAGCACGGCCGGCATCAGCCCCGCGACCGGCGCGGCGGCGGTTCGCCTGCGCGCGCGGGCCTCACCGTTCGGCGCGGACTTCGCCCCGGCCTCCGTCTCGGCGACGGCGGCGCGGCGCGCGCCCGCGAACAGGCGCGACGAAGAGGCGGACGCGGCCGAGTAGACGCCGGCGGCGAGCAGCCCGAACATGACGGCGAAGGCGCAGAGGCGTGCGAGCCCCGCGTTGAGGCGCTTCCCGCGACCGGCGGAGCCCGGCGCGGGGTGACAAAGGGGGCGTGTCGAAGTTCGTCTTTGAGCGGGGGTCATACCTTATCTCCTTCCGACTGTTCGGGGATTGCCGTGTCCTGTTGCGGCCCGGGCGCGGAGGCCCGCGGGCGGCGGCGCGGGCGGCGTCCGCCGTGGCACCTGCGATCTAATGTGTAAAGACGGAGCGAAGGCCGCTCGGAGGCTTTCCGACCTACATCAGGCTCGGGCGCGCTCGTCCGGCGCCGCGCGTGGCCGAAGCCAGCGCGGGGGCCGCCGTGAGGTCGAAGGTCGTCCGAACCTGTGGCACCTGTTTAAAAGGGCGTTTCAAGGTCAGATAGGGAGTCCGGGCGCGGGGCACCGCGCGGTGCCTCGCGCCGGGCGCGGGCAGCACTACTGTTGCCCGAATTCGTTGGACATCACGCCGATGGCCGTGACGGTGCTGACGCCGCCGTTGCCGGCGAAGCGGTTGTTGCCGTAAGAGTTCACAGTCCCCGACGTGCCGTTCGCTGTGTTGAAGACGATGTCGGAGTTGGCGACGCGCATCGTGCCGCCCGCGGCCTGTAGCAGCCCGGTGCCGTTGCCCGAGACGCGGCAGTTGGTGACGTGCATCTCGGACGCCCCGACCGGGCTTTCGACGCCGAGGCCGTGGTTGGTGTTGTTCGAGATGACCGAGTTGCTGACCATCATCCGCGCGCCGCTGCTGGCGACGATGCCGAAGCCGCAGTTGTGGACGCGGACGTTGTCGATGGTGGCGTCGATGCGCGTAGAGCCGCTCGTGGGGATGACGACGATGCCGGTGCCCGACATGTTGCGGACGGTCGTGTTCGTCACGACGAGCTTGCCGCCGCCGCTGCGCACGTCCTCGATGCCGCGCCCCGGGCTGGCGAAGTTGCCCTCGATGACGCAGTCCTCGACGAAGACCTCGCTGCCGGCCGAGGCCGCGCCGCCGATGATGCGGACGCCGCGCAGCCCCGAAGCGGCGTTGCCGCCCGACCCGCCCGAGCCGTTGATGTTGAGGTTGCGCAGGCGCACCGTCTTATGCACCTCGCCGACGGCGGTGAAGTTGTCGTAGTTGATGGTCACGCCGCTGCTGAGCGAGCTGAGGATGGAGCCGTAGCCCTGCCCCTGCGTCCCCTCGATGGTGATCGACTTCGTGACGGTCACCGTGCCGAACCCGCCCGGGTCGAGCGTGCTGATCTCGCCGTGGACGGCGGTCTTCGAGATGGCGCCCGCGTAGGTCTTGCACGGCGCGGTGCGGCTGCACGGGTTAACGTCGTCGCCGACGCCGGACACCCACGTGCGGGTCGCCTGTGCGTTTGCGGCGGCTGAGATTGTGAGGAGGAACGTGAGGATGGCAAAAATCTTGAAGAAGGGGGCTCGTATGTTGACCATCTAAATAATGTTTTCCTTGTTCGTTGGAGAAACCTGGGTGGTCGGGCGTCGGCGGGGCAGGCCGAACACCTTGTTGGGATGGAACGATGGAAAGTCTGATTCGGAAAGCCGGTCTGGCGAGTGCTCGCGAGCGCGGTTTTGTTGGTACCACTCCCTACCGTTAGAAGCGGAGAGAGGTTTTATGCTAAATTCGCCGAGTTGTCAACGGCCAATCTGACTTAACCCGAAATTATTTTCGGCCGCCGCCGCTGCCGCCGCCCGCGCGCTACCGTCGAATGACACCCGAGCCACAGAACCAGACCCCCTGCCTCTCCGTCGTCGTCCCCGCCTACAACGAGGGCGCGACGCTTGAGTCGGTGGTCGAGAAGCTGCTCCAACTCCCGCGCCTGCTCGAAGTCGTCGTCGTCGACGACTGTTCGACGGACTCGACGCCGGAGGTCACGCGCCTGCTCGCCGAACGCGACCCGCGCGTGAGGGTCGCGCGTCACGGGCGCAACGGGGGGAAGACCGCCGCGCTGCGGACGGGGTTCGCCCTGACGCGCGGCGAGGTCGTCATCGTGCAGGACGCCGACCTCGAATACGACCCGGCCGAGATACCGCTGGTCATCCTGCCGATACTCAACCAGCAGGCGGACGTGGTCTACGGCTCGCGCTTCCTCGTGCGGCGTGCGACGCGCGTGCTCTACTTCTACCACTACCTCGGCAACAAGTTTCTGACCTTCCTCTCGAACGTGCTGACGAACCTCAACATGACCGACATGGAGACGGGCTACAAGGCGTTCCGCGGCGAGATAATCCGCAACATGCGGATCACGTCGGAGGGGTTCGGCTTCGAGGTCGAGGTGACGGCGAAGGTGGCCAAGCTCGGGTGCGCCGTCTACGAGGTGCCCATCAGCTACTACGGCCGCACCTACGGCGAGGGCAAAAAGATAGGGACGCGCGACGGGTTCCAGGCGCTCTGGCTCATCATCCGCTTCAACCTCTTCTGCTCTTTGCGCTCCTCGTTCACGCGCCTGCCGGAGCTGAGGCAGGTCGAGCGCCACCGCTTCCCCTCCGCGCTCGACGGGCAGACCTATGGCTGAAGCCCTCGCCTACGCCGGGCGCGACCTTGAGTCGATGTCGCTGGCGCGCAACTACCACCGCTGGATACTCGACCTCTTCGCGCCGCACCTCGGCCGCCGCGTCGTCGAGGTCGGCGCGGGCACCGGCTCCTTCTCCGAGCTGCTGCTCGGGCGCGGGCCCGACTCGCTCACGCTCGTCGAGCCTTCCGAGTCGATGCACCGCCTGCTCGTCGAGCGGGTCGGCTCATGGCGGACGCGGGCGCGCGTCCGTGTTTTTAACGACACGTTCGCCGGCGTCGCCCGCCGCGTCGCCGAGGAGGAGCACCCCGACTCAATCGTCTACGTCAACGTGCTCGAACACGTCCGCGAAGACGAGGCCGAGCTGCGGCTCGCGGCCGGGGCGCTGCCGGAGGGCGGGCGCGTCTTCCTGTTCGTGCCCGCGTTCCAGTGGCTCTACGGCAGCTTCGACCGGCAGGTCGGCCACCAGCGCCGCTACACGCGCGCCGAGCTTGCGGCGAAGTGCGCGCGCGCCGGCTTTCGCGTCGTGCGGTCGGTCTACTTCGACGCGGCGGGCGTCCTGCCGTGGTGGCTGAAGTACCGCGTGCTGCGCTCGGAGAAGATGGAGCCGGCGGCCGTCGCGTTCTACGACCGCGTCTGCGTGCCCGTCGTCCGGCGCGTCGAGGCGATGGTTCCGCCGCCGCTCGGCAAGAACGTCCTGCTCGTGGCGGAGAAGGATTCGAGCGGGAAGAGTTGAGGCGAACCGGGCGCGCCGCGCGTCCGTGTGGTTATAATCGGATTTTCTGACTTCCAATACTTTCGGACTTCTCAAATGGACAACTTGAAAAACATCTTCGTGACCGGCGGCGCGGGCTTCATCGGCTCGGCCTTCGTCCGGCTCCTGCTCGAAGAGCTGCCGGACGGCCGCGTGGTCAACTTCGACGCGCTCACCTACGCGGGTAACCCCGACAACCTTAAAGACATCGCGGACGACCGCCACCGCTTCGTGCGCGGGGACATCTGCGAGCGCGAGGCCGTGCTCGCCGCGCTCGACGCGGGGACGGATGTCATCGTCAACTTCGCCGCCGAGTCGCACGTAGACCGCAGCATCCACTCGGCCGGCGAGTTCATACGCACCAACGTCATGGGGACGCAGGTGCTCCTCGACGCGGCGCGCGAGCGCGGCGTCCGGCGCTTCGTGCAGGTCTCGACCGACGAGGTGATGGGGAGCCTGCCCGACCGCGACGACGCCTTCTTCACCGAAGACTCGCCGTTCGAGCCGAACAGCCCCTACTCGGCGTCGAAGGCCGCGGCCGAGCACCTCTGCCGCGCCGCGCACCACACGCACGGGCTCGACGTGGTCACGACGCGCTGCGGCAACAACTACGGCCCGCGCCAGTTCCCGGAAAAGTTCCTGCCGCTGATGCTCTCGAACGCCTCCGCAGACGAGCCGATACCCGTCTACGGCGACGGCCGCAACGTCCGCGACTGGATTTACGTCGAAGACCACTGCCGCGCCATCTTCGACGTGATGACGAGAGGGCGTTCGGGCGAGGTCTACAACGTCGGCGCGCGCAACGAGCGTCGCAACCTCGAAGTGGCCGAGTCCGTCCTCGACGCTCTGGCCAAGCCGCGCACGCTGCTCAAGTTCGTCAAGGATCGCCCCGGCCACGACCGCCGCTACGCCATCGACCCGGCGAAGATAGAGACCGAGCTGGGCTGGCGGCCGCGCGAGACGTGGGAGACGGGGCTCGCCAAGACCATCCGCTGGTACCGCGAGAACACGGACTGGGTCGCCCGCACCCGCAGCGGCGCCTACAGGGACTATTACGCGAAGCAGTACGGGACGAACTGAGGGGGCGGCAGGCGTTTGATTTTATGAAAGTCTTAATCACCGGGGCGGGCGGGATGGTCGGCGGGGTGCTGGCGGAACACTGCCGGAATCTGGGCGACGACGTTCTGGCGTTCGACCGCGAGGGGCTGGACATCACGGACGAGCGCGTGACGCGCGAGGCGTTCGGGCGTCTGCGCCCCGAGACGGTCATCAACTGCGCGGCGTGGACGGACGTGGACGGGTGCGAGCTTGACCCGCAGCGCGCCTTCCTCGTCAACTCGCAGGGCGTCGAGACGCTGGCGACGGCCGCGCGGCTCGCGGGCGCTTCTTTCGTCACCGTCTCGACCGACTACGTCTTCGACGGGCTGAAGGCGGAAGGCTTCTACACGCAGCGCGACGACCCGCACCCGGCGAGCGCCTACGGCGCGGCCAAGCTCGAAGGCGAGCGGCGCGCGCAGATGGCCTCGGCGCGCACGTCGGTCGTGCGGACGGGGCTGGTCTTCGGCCCCGCCGGTCGCAACTTCCTCTCGACGGCGGTCGAGCGCGCGCGGCGCGGCGAGCGCCTGAAGGCCATCTCGGACTCCTACGGCACGCCGACCTACGCGCCCGACCTCGCGGCGCGCCTGCGCGAGCTGGCCGAGCTGGATTTGCCCGGCGTCTACCACGTCGTCAACTCCGGCGAGGGCACGTCCTACGAGGGCTTCGCGCGCGCGGCCGCCGAGTCGGCGGGCGCGACGAACGCCGAAATCGAGCCCGTCCTGATGGACTCGCTCAAGCGCCCCGCCCCGCGCCCGCGCAACTCGCGCCTGCGCTGCCTGCTCTCCGAGGCCATCGGCCTGCGCCCCATGCGCGACTGGCGCGAGGCGCTCGGCGAGTTCGCCGGGATGAGCAAGTAGACAGAAGTCGGCAGAAAACCCGCCGCAATCGCACCGCCCGAGTTCCGGCCGCCGCGCACGTCGAGCGGAGCCCTACCGTCTACTGTCTACCGACTTCCGCCTACTTCCTCGCGGTTTGCCTCGGCGCGTG
Source organism: Pyrinomonadaceae bacterium (assembly GCA_036399155.1). Lineage (GTDB taxonomy): Bacteria > Acidobacteriota > Blastocatellia > Pyrinomonadales > Pyrinomonadaceae > QHXN01. The sequence continues at coordinate 3,040 of DASWNR010000200.1, read as the reverse complement.
TCTCTGCTATTATGACGCGTTCGGAAACAGCCCTTTCCGATGGGGTTAGTGTTTCTCCACCCCCCGACTCAGGAAGAGAATTAAGAATTATGATGTCGCAAGATAACCGCCTCCTGCCGCTCTCGTCCGAGACGCTCGACCGCCCGCTGCGCGACCTCGCGTCGCCGCCCTCCGTCGTCGCGCCGCCCGTCGTCTCGGTCTCGGCCGAGCCCGCGCACCTGCGCGAGTACCTCGCCGTCGTGCTCAAGCGCAAGTGGCTCATCCTGAGCCTGATGGTGGTCGTCACCAGCCTCGTCGCCATCCAGATGTACCGGCTCCCCTCGGTCTACGAGGCTTCAACGCAGATTCAGATCGAGCAGAGGCCGCGCAACGTCCTCTCGACCGCGCGCAGCGGCGACCTCGTCATCCGCGCCAACGACCCGAACTACTGGAACACGCAGCTCGCCAAGCTCAAGACGCAGCAGCTCGCGCGGCAGGTCATCATGCGGCTCGACCTGCACAACAACGGGGCCTTCCTCGGCGCCAACCGCGGCACCGGCATCATCGCCGGCCTGCGCCGCGTCGTCACCGGCGCGAAGCCGAAGGACGCCGCCGCACAGCAGAAGGACGCGAAGGACGCGGCGGCCGTCCCCGTCCTCGACGAGGCGGAGCTGAGCGCCGACCAGGTCACGCCCCAGCTCGCGATGAAGCTCGAACCCTTCGAGGACACGCTGCGCGAGAACCTGGCGGTCGACCCCGTCGAGCGCACCAACCTCGTCAACATCCGCTTCACGCACACCGACCCGCAGATCGCCTCCAACGTCGTCAACACGCTGGCCACCATCTTCCGCGAGAACGACATCCGGCAGGAGACTTCCGGCTCGCAGCGCGCCGAGGACATCCTGGCCAACCAGATCATCGAGCTACAGGCGCGCATCCAGGCCAACGAGGCCAAGCGCATCAACTACCGCAAGCAGAACGACCTCCCGCTCGGCAAGAAGGAGGGGCAGGACTTAACCGCCGCGCAGCTCCAGACCTACCTCGGGCAGATGCAGGGCGCCGAGCAGAAGCGCAAGCAGGCCGAGGCCGACTACAAGGCCGCGCTCGAAACCCAGAACTCGGCCAGCATCTGGTCGATCCCGCAGGTGCAGTCCGACAAGAACGTCCAGCGCCTGCGCGAGAAGATCAGCGACCTTGAGGAGAAGAAGAAGACGCTGCTCGTCACCTACACCGAGGAGTGGCCCGAGGTTCAGAAGATCAACAAGGCGCTCGCGCAGCTCAACGAGGAGATGAAGCTCGCCCCGGCCGAGATCATCGCCGGGCTCAAGAACCGCTACGAGTCGGCGCAGAAGGAGGAGGCGTCGGCGAAGTCGTCCTACTTCGGCGCGCGCGGCAAGGCCAACGTCCAGAGCATCGCCGAGACCAGCCTCGGCGACCTCGACCAGGCCATCGAGACCGACCGCCAGAACCTCAACCTCTACATGCAGCGCGCCAACGAGCTGAAGATCACGGCGTTCGACCGCGCGGGCGGGAACGTCTCGACGGTCGAGGAGGCGCGCACGCCGCGCGAGCCCATCGGGCCGCCGCGCATGCGCAACATCTTCATCGCCCTCCTGCTCTCCCTGGGCGTCGGCGTCGGCCTCGCCTTCCTGCTCGACTACCTCGACGACACGCTGAAGTCGGTCGAGGACGTTGACCGCCACCTGCACCTGCCGACGCTCGCGCTCATCCCCGCGCCGCGCGAGGCGCGCCGCTTCCTCGGCCGCGGGGCGGCGCCCGAGCCCGAGCCGGGCGCGAACACCGCGCTCGCGCTCATCGACGACGTGCGCTCGCCCGTCGCGGAGGCTTACCGCCACCTGCGCACCTCGCTCCTGCTCTCGTCGGCCGGGCAGCCGCCCAAGACCATCCTCGTCACTTCGAGCCAGCCGTCCGAAGGCAAGACGACGACCGTCGTCAACATCGCGACGATGCTGGCGCAGACGGGCGCGGACGTGCTCGTGCTCGACTGCGACCTGCGGCGGCCCCGCGTCCACGCGCACTTCGGGCTGGGGAACGCGCGCGGCGTGACCAACTACCTCTCCGGAGACTCGAATGTCTCGGAGCTGGTGCAGACCTACGACAAGCTGCCCAACCTCAAGGTCATCTCGTCGGGCCCCGTCCCGCCCAACGCGGCCGAGCTGCTGGGCTCGGACGAGATGCGCAAGCTCCTCTACGTGCTCGCGGAGAACTTCACGCACATCGTCATCGACTCGCCGCCGGCCATCTCGTTCACCGACGCCTCGATCCTCTCGACGATGGTCGACGGCGTGATGCTCGTCGTCCACGGCGGGCGCTCGTCGCGCTCGGTCGTGCGCCGCGCCAAGCAGCAGTTGCAGGACGTGGGCGCGCACATCTTCGGCATCGTCCTCAACAACGTGAAGATGGAGGGGACGGACTACTACTACTACTCGGGCTACTACTCGGGCTACTACTCTTCTGACGAGGACGCCGCGCCCGAGGGGGCCGAGGCGGCGGGTGGCGGCGGCGGCGGCCGCGGGCGCTGATGGCGGGGCAGTTCTCGGTCGTCGCGCCCGACGTAGCGCTCGGGCGCGACGTTAAGATTTACGCCTTCGTCAACCTCTACGGCTGCCGCGTCGGCGACGAGACGCGCATCGGCACCTTCGTCGAGATACAGAGGGGAGCCTCGGTCGGCGCGCGCTGCAAGATTTCGAGCCACACCTTCATCTGCGAGGGCGTCGAGATAGAGGACGAGGTCTTCGTCGGCCACGGCGTGATGTTCATCAACGACCGCCTGCCGCGCGCCACGCGCGAGGACGGCACGCCGCAGACCGAGGCCGACTGGAAGCTCGAAGCGACGGTCGTCCGGCGCGGCGCCTCCATCGGCAGCAACGCCACCATCCTCTGCGGCGTCGAGATCGGCGCGGGCGCGGTGGTCGGCGCGGGCGCGGTCGTGACGAGGAGCGTCCCCGCGGGCGCCGTCGTCGCCGGCAACCCGGCGAGAATTCTCAGGGTGATGAGTGATAAGTGATAAGAGGAGCCGTTAGCCGTTGGCCGTTAGCTA
>DASWNR010000199.1:0-12491 GCA_036399155.1 Pyrinomonadaceae bacterium | reverse complement strand
TAAAGTTATTTAAGCCGTGCCCCGTCCCTGCGCGGTTAAGTTTTTTACGTGAGCGCGCCGACGAGCTGCGCGAGCAGCCAGAAGCTGACCACGAGCGAGCCGACGAGGAGCAGGAGCAGCGCTGTGAGGATGACGCCGAGGAATAGCCAGTCGCTCGCCCGCCCGCTCTTCGCCTCCTCGGCCGTGACCGAGGCGCGGCGGCGCAGCAGCTCGACGTTCATCTGGTTCGACTTCCACGCCATGTCGAAGAGGTCGCCGACGACCGGCACCGCGCCCAGCAGGTAATCGACGCCGACGTTCGCGGCCATCCGCAAAAGCGTCGCCTTGGGCACGCGGTAGCGCACGCCCGCCGCGAGGATGTAGAACGAGACGGCCGTCGTCGCGATGTCGCCGACGCCGGGGACGAGGCCGACGAGCGCGTCCAGCCCGACGCGCCAGCCCGTGCCGGGGATGCGGAACAGCCCGTCCATCAGGCGGCTCAACTGGTCGAGGCCGCGCTCCACGTCGGCGCGCGAACGCTGCCCCGCCGGCAAAACTTCGGCCCCGCGGGCGGCCAGTCCCTTGCTCATCGCCATCGGCAACTCCTCCTCTTTCAAACTACCCGGGCGGCGCGAACACGCGCGGCGCCCGCGGGCGGCAAATTAGATGCGCGCCCTAACCCCACGATAGTACGAAAAAAACGTCCGCCGCGCCGCGCGCGTTCGCGCCGCCGGGCGCGCAATATTTACGGGCGTCATTTACGGGCGTCGGCGTCCTCTTAGAATTACGTGGCTCGCGGGCGGCCGGTGTTATAAACTTGTCGCCGGTTCCCAGTCGTCGGTCAATGCAGCCCCGCGTCGCCGTACGATGATGCCCAACGAGACGTTCCACTTCCAACCTTATAGCCTGAACACGGGAGTCGGCCTGCTCTACCGCGAAGGCGTGCCCGTGCAGCTTGAGCCGCGCGCGGTCAAGGTGCTGGCCTACCTCATACGCTCGCGCGGGCGCGTGGTTCCGAAGGAGGAGCTGCTCGACCAAGTCTGGGCCGACGTGTTCACGACCGACGCCGTGCTCAAGCAGGCCGTCTCGCAGGTGCGTCGCGCCCTGGGCGACTCGGCCGACGCGCCGCGCTACATACGCACCTTCCACGGGCGCGGCTACCAGTTCATCGCGCCCGTCACGGTCGGGTCGGGTGAAGGCGAAGCCGACGCCGTCGCTCACGCCGAGACCGCGAAGGCCGCAGACGCGGGCGGCGGGGCGTCGGGCGCCCGCGCGGGGGAGTCGCACGCGTCCGCGTCGGCGCGCGCGGAGGCGGCGCCCAACTACGACCTGCTCGTCGGGCGCGAGAAGGAGCTGTCGCTGCTGCGCGTCGAGTACGCGCGCGTGCTCGGGGGGAGCGGGCAGCCCGTCGTCGTGCGCGGCGAGCCCGGCATCGGCAAGACACAGCTCGCCAGACACTTCGGCCGCTGGGCGCGCTCCGAGGGCGGCGCCTTCATCTACGCGCGCTTCTTCGACTACGAGGGGAGCCGCCTCGCCCCTTACGAAACCTTCGTCGACCTTCTGAGCGCGGCGCTCGCGCCCGAGCGGCGGGCGGAGGCGGGCGGCTCGCGCGCGCACTCCGCCCGCGAGCTGCGCGAGGCGGTCGCGTCTCGCTGCGGCGAGACGCTGCCCGACGAGCTGTTCGGCGTGGACGAGTCGAGCGCGACGCCCGCGCGCGTCGGCTCGGGCGACCACTTCCGCATCGTCGCGCCGCTGGGCCGCGCCTTCCTGAGCCTCAGCCGCGAGCGCCCGCTCGTGATGGTCGTCGACGACTTGCAGTGGGCCGACGAGGTGAGTCTCGACTGCCTCGGCTACCTGATGCGCGTGCGCGCCTCGGAGCCGCTGCTGCTCGTCCTGCTCGCGCGCGCGGAGGAGGCCGCGGACGCGCGGCACAAGCTCGCGCAGTGGCTCAAGCGGCAGGCAGGCTACCGCAGCTTCACCTCGCTCCGCCTCGCGCCGCTCGGCGAGCAGGCCGTACGCGAGGCGGTCGAGGAGGCTTTCGGCGGAGCCTTCCGCGCGCCGCTCATCCCGCAGACCGACTCCTCGACGGTCTTCCGCGTCACGGGCGGCAACCCTTACTTCCTCGTCGAGACGCTCAGGCTGCTCGTCGCGGAGGGAGCCATCAGCGGCGGCGGGGAAGACCGGAGCCGCTGGCAGTGGAACGGCATCGAGAACGTGCCGCTGCCCGACTCGCTCGTGATGGCCGCCCTCGGCAAGCTCGAACGGACGCCTTCGGAGCTGCGCGAGCTGCTTGAACACGCGGCGGTCATCGGCGACGAGTTCCGCGTCGAGACGCTGGCGCGCATGTCCGGGCGCGGCGAGGACGAGTTGGACGAGAGCCTGCGCGAAGGCTTACAGCTCGGCGTGCTCGCGGAGCGCGGTCTCTCGCTCGGCGAGGACTACCGCTTCTATCACAACATCCTGCGCCGCGTGCTCTACGAGAGCCTGCCGCCGCGCCGACGCCGACGCCTTCACCTGCTCGCCGCCTCAGCCATCGAGGCGGTGCACGCGCGACAGCACGAGCGACTCGCGGAGGCCCTCAGCGCGCACTACGAGGCGGCCGGCGACGCGCGACGCGCCTTCCGCTGGTCGATGCGCGCGTGGGCGGCGGCGAGCGCGCGCTGGCACTGGGCCGAGGCCGTCTCGTGCGCCGAGCGGGCGCGGCGCGCGGCCGCAAGGCTCGAATTCCGACGCGACGCCGCCTACGAAGAAGGCGACAACACGGCCAACTTCTTCAGGCCGCGCGACACGTCCGGCTCCCCCTACGGCGAGGCGGGCGCGCTCCCGCTCTCGGAAAAGCTCTCGCTGCTCCTCGCGCTGTGCGAGAGCCTGCACGCGGTCGGGCGCAACAGGGAGTTGGAGCCGGTGCTCCCCGAAGCGCTCCACCTCGCGCGCACGCTCGGCGACGAGTCGGCCGAGGCGGACGTGATGTTTCAGGAAGGTTTGGTGCATTCGGCGCTCAGCCAGTACCGAGAGGCGCACGCGTCGGTCGAGCGCGCGCTCGAAATCTACCGCCGCCTGGGGGACGCGGCGCGCGCGCGCCTGGCCGTCGTGCAGCTCGGGCGCATACGCACGAGCATGGGCGACTACGAGCAGGCGGGTCTCCTCATCCAGGCCGTGCTCGACGAGGCGGGCGTGGACGAGGAGACGGCGGCCGACGCGGCCGGGATGCTCGGTTGGGCGCGCGCGCTCCAGGGGCGCTACGACGAGGGCGTCGAGCTGATGAAGAAGTGTCTCCACTACCACGCGCGCTGCGGCAACGTCCGGCTGCGCGCGCAGGTCTTGCGCCGACTCCACTGGGCCGACCTGAGCCGCGGGCAGTACGAGTCGGCGGTAGCGCTCGCGCAGCGCGCGCAGAAGGACTTTCAGGCCATCGGCAACCTCTTCGGCGAGGCCAAGACCTACATGGGCATCGGGCAGGCGCGCATCGCGCAGGGGCTCTACGAGGAGGGCATCGGCTACCTGCGCCGCACGCTCGAAAGTCTGAAGACCAACGGCGACGCGCATTGCGAGGCCGAGACGCTCTGGCTCCTCGGGCGCGCGCACTGCGAGGCGGGGCGGCTGGCCGAGGCGGAGGCGGCGCTCGGGCGCGCGCTCGACATGATCCGAAACATCGGCGACCGCGACGACGAGTTCCGCATCCTCGTCGATCAGGCGCGCGCGGCGGTCGCGCGCGCAGACTTCCGCGAGGCGCTCTCGAAGGCGGGCGAGGCCGCGAAGATAGCCGCCGAGCTGAACTGCCGCGACGGGCTCGGCTTCGCGCTCGTCGAGCAGTCGCACGCGGAGCGCGGACTCGGCGAGTCGGGCCGCTCGGTCAGCTCGGCCGAGGTCGCCGTCGGGCTTCTGGAAGACACGGGCTCGGGCGAGCGCTGGCGGGGCCACCGCGCGCTCGCCCTCGCGCTCGAAGCCGTGGGCGGCGACTCGGAGCGCACGCGCGCCGCGCACGGGCGCGCGGACACGCTGCTGCGCGAGATACGCGACCAGCTCCCGCCCCAGGACACGCGCCGCCGCGAAGAGATGTCGCGCGCCCGCCAGATTCGCTGAAGGCAAGTAGACGGAAGAAGTAGACAGTAGTCAGTAGCCAGTAGAAAGACAGGCGGCGCGTCTTCGGCCATCAGCCGGGACGCGCCGCCTCTGGTTTTCCTACTGGCTGCTGTCTACTGTCTACTGTCTATTTGCTACTTTTCCCCGGAAAAAACGCCCTTACCTAACCTTTACCAAACCCACACCAAACCATCATGACCGCTCGCGGGGCTTCGCGTAGAGTGCGTGGCGTCGGGGCCGCGCGGGCGGCACCGGCGAGCGGCGGGGAGTTTCAGGGCGTGGCACTCCCCGCCGCCTTTAAATCGAAATAATAACTTCGCGGCGCACCGCGCCGGCCTTGAAAAGCTGAAGGGGATGAGACAGATGACCAACTACAAGCTCGCATTCGTGCTCGCCGCAAGCCTCGTGTGCGGCTCGCTCGCCACCGCCGCCTGCTCGTCGGGCGACCCGGCGGCCGGCGCTCAGTCGAAGGACGCGCCCGCGCAGACCGCCGCCGCCTCGGGCGACTCAATCGGCGTCGCGGAGTGCGACCAGTACCTCACGGCCTACGAGTCGTGCCTCAAGGACAAGGTGCCGGCGGCCGCGCGCGAGATGATGAAGACCTCCTTCGAGACGACGCGCGCCTCGTGGCGTCAGGCGGCCGCCACGCCCGAAGGCCGCGCCGGCCTCGCCACGGCCTGCAAGTCTGCGCGCGACGCCGCGCGGCAGGCGATGTCCTCCTACGGCTGCCAGTTCTAAGCGCCGGGGCGCGTGTACACACAAGGAGAAAGGTCAAGACAATGTCTCTCGACTCCGGCCTCCGGGCCACGTTCGCCGTCGTCCTGCCGCTGCTCGCCGCGGCGCCCTTCGTGGCGGCCGCCGTCTGCATCGTCGTCTGGCTGTTCAGGGCTTCGGCCGAGAGCGGCGCCGCGGTCGAGTCGACGGGCCGCGAGCCGAAAATATTCTCCGAGACGTGCGGCGGAGCGGCCGAGACGTTCGACACGGCGGGCGCGCCCCCGCTCGGCACCGTCGCGCGCCGCGCGCAGGAAGAGCTGCTCACGCGCGAGGTCTCCTTCGACAGGCTCCGCCGGACGGGCGAGGGCGCGCCCGCGCGGATACTCGACCTGTCGGACACGGGCATACGCATCGGCGACGGCGCCTCGATGCTCCGTTTCGGGCTCGAAGTGCTGCCGTCGGGCCGGGCCGCCTTCCGCGCCCAGACTCACTGCGCCGTCTCCGACGCCTCGCGCGACAGGTTCGCCCCCGGCGCGACCATCAACGTCAAGTTCGGCATCCACGGCAGCCCCGTCGTCGCCGTCGATTGCGCCTCCTGAAAGATTAAAAACCCCCTCGGCAGCAAGGAGCCCAAAGTCATGACACACCCGACCGACATCCACCGCGCGAGCGGCCACACGCACGGACTCAAGCTGGCGGTCGTGCTCGTCGCGCTGGCCGCGTGCGGCGCGACGTTCCTGGCGCGCGGCGCGGCGGCGCGTGCGGGCAACGGCAACTCGGGTCTGGACGCTGCGCTCGGCGCCGTGCTCGCGCAGCACGGGTTCACGGGGCGCGTCGGCCAGTCGGTCGAAGCGAGGCTCGGGCGCAAGGTTGACGGCAGGCTCGCAGACCTCGGCCGGCTCGCCTTCCACGACAGCCTGCTCGCGCTCTCCGACGACAACTCCTGCGCGGGCTGTCACTCCGCGCCGCTCGGCTTCGGCGACTCGCAGTCCATCGCCATCGGCGTCTCGAACAACGGCGTCGTCGGCCCAGACCGCGCGGGGCCGCGCAACCAGCGGCGCACGCCGATGATCCTCAACAACGTCTTCTACCCGCGCCTGATGTGGAACTCGCGCTTCGCCGCCGTCTCGGGCGACCCGTTCGACAACTCGGCCGGCTTCCAGTTCCCCGCGCCCGAAGGCTTCTCGCTCTCGGGGCTCCCGCACCTGCTCACGGCGCAGGCGTTCATCCCGCCGACCGAGCGGCCCGAGATGGCCGGCTTCGCCGCGTCGGTGCCCGCGACCGGCGACGGCATCCGCGCCGACGTGGTCGCGCGCCTGAACGCGAGTGCGGAGTACCGCGCGCTCTTCGGCCGCGTCTTCCCCGAGGTGAAGACCGGCGCGCCCGTCACCTACGAGATGCTCGCGCGCGCCGTCGCGGAGTTCGAGTTCACGCTCGCCTTCGCCGACGCGCCCGTCGACCGCTTCGCGCGCGGCCGGCGCGGCGCCATGAGCGAGGACGAGAAGCGCGGCGCTCTCCTCTTCTTCGGCCCGGCCGGCTGCGTCCAGTGTCACGCGGTCTCCGGCGTGTCGAACGAGATGTTCAGCGACTTCGGGCAGCACGTCGCGGGCGTGCCGCAGCTCGCGCCGGCCTCGGCCAACGTCGCGTTCGACGGCCCCGGCGGGAACGAGGACTTCGGGCTCGAACAGGTGACGGGCAACCCGGCCGACCGCTACGCCTTCCGCACGTCGCCGCTTCGGAACGTCGCGTTGCAGCCGGCCTTCTTCCACAACGGCGCGTTCACGCGGCTCGAAGACGCGCTGCGCTTCCACCTCGACGCCGCCTCGGGCGCTGCCCGCTACGACCCGGCCGGGGCCGGCGTGGACGAAGACCTGCGCGGGCCGCTCGGGCCCACACAGCCGGTGCTCGACCGCCTCGACCCCCTGCTCCGGACGCCGGTCGCGCTCACCGAAGAGGAGTTCCGGCAGCTCCTCGCCTTCGTGCGCGACGGCCTGCGCGACCCGCGCGCGACGCCCGCGAGGCTGCGCAAGCTCATCCCCGACGGTCTGCCGAGCGGCAGACCCGTCCAGCAGTTTCAGTAGCGCGCCTTCATAAGATTCGGCGCCGCTAATAACTTTTTATTTGACGTAAAGGAGTACCGCAATGAAACGCATGGCACTCGCCTCGATGTTGGCTCTGTCGCTGCTGGCGCTGGTCGCGCCGCACGCGGCCCGCGCGCGCGTGGGCGACCCCGTCGCGCGGGGCAGTTACCGGTTCTCGCTCGGCGACCGCTACACGAAGTACGTGGAGTTCGACGCGCAGGCTCTTGAGCGCGGCGGGGCCACGGGGTCGTTCTTCCTGAGCGACGAGTCTCCCATCACTTACCAGGACACCGACGGCGAAGGCTCGCGCGAGGAGACGTACGAGGGCTTCTACGTCAGCGCCAGCCTCGACGGCCTGACGGTCGTCGGCAACCAGGCCGTGATGAGCGGCGACGTGCGCGACTCTAACATCCCCGACCTCATCGGCCGGCGCGTGCTGCTCACGGTCGAGGACAACGGCGACCACTCGCGCGAGCCCGACAGGCTGACGTGGGGCGTCTACCGCCCGGCCGGCACCTGGGAGGCGTCCGACGCCGAGTTGGAGAGAGACCCCGGCGTCGGCCTGCGCTGGGAGGCGACCGACGCCGAGCGCGAGGACGACCGCCCCGTCACCATGCCCGGGGAGCGCCGCGTAGACACGCAGACCTTCATGCTCTCGGCCTTCGTCTTCGTTGACGCCGAGGACGGCGCCGGCGACATCGTCGTCCGGCCGTGAGGCCGGGCGCGCGCGACAACGAAACCGGCACGTCCCACGGGCGTCGCCCCAACGCCAAACCTAAATACTTGTTAAGGAGAACTGTCATGAAAACCATTTCCGCCAACATCATCAAAGCTCTGACGTGCGCGCTCTTCATCCTGACGCTCTCATCTTTCGCCCGGGCGCAGGCGACCCGTACGTGGGTCTCGGGCGTCGGCGACGACCTCAACCCGTGCAGCCGCACCGCGCCGTGCAAGACCTACGCGGGCGCCATCTCGAAGACCGCGACCAACGGCGAGATCAGCACGCTCGACCCGGGCGGCTACGGCGCGGTGACCATCACCAAGTCGATCACCATCGAGGGCACGGCGGGTCAGGGCTACGGCTCCATCCTCAACGCCAACCAGGCCGGCGTGACCATCAACTTCGACGGCTTCAGCGCGAACAACCCCCCCGAGGCGAATAAGACGGTGCGCCTGCGCAACCTCAACATCAACGGCTCCGGCGGCCAGGCCGGCAACGCCTCGTCGGGCTTCCGCGCCATCCGCATCGTCGGCGGCGCGGCCTCGGCCGGCAGCGAGGTCTTCGTCGAGGACTGCGTGCTCGACGGCTCTCAGAGGGATCCCGGCCGCGGCATCGAGGACGTGCGCTCGGGCGGCGGCCGCCTCGTCGTGACGAACACGACCGTCAGGAACATGCTGGGCACCGGCATCGTCGTCATCCCCGCGAGCGGCTCTACGCGCATCGACGCCACCATCGACAACGTGCGGGTGCATAACTGCGGCTTCGGCATCGTCGCCAGCAGCGGCGCGCGCATGTCCGTGAGCAACTCGGTCATCACGCACAACACCAACCACGGCCTCGGCGTCGAGGGGCCGAGCGGCGCGGCCGAGATGCACGTCACCAACTGCCGCGTCGCGAGCAACGCCACCGGCATCCGGCAGGACGCCGGCGGCACGATGCGCGTCGCCAACTCCGACATCGTCTTCAACACCGCCAACGGCACGTCGGGGACTGTGAACTCTTACGGCAACAACCGCTTCGCCGGTAACGCCGGGTCGAGCGCCGTGGTGGCCATCGGCGCGGACACGCACGACAAGGGTCAGCAGTAGTCGCGCCCTCCGCGCGCGTAAAAATAGTGGGCGGGTCTCGGGAGAGACCCGCCCACTATTTTTTCTCCCGGAGCCGCGCCCGCCCCCTCAGTCCCGCCTGAAGACCCAACGCCGCGCCGCCGCAAGGTCGTAAAAGAACTCGACCTCGACCTCCGCCATGCCCGCCCGGCTCGTCACCATGCGCGCCACCTCGTCGGTTAAAGGGTCTGGGACGACGGCCGCCCAGCGGCAGCGGCCGATCTCCCGCTCGTGCTCGCGGACGAAGACGATTTCCCGTTCCACGAACTCGGCGCTCGGCGGCTCCGCCCGGCGGCGGTCGCTGATGAAGTGGAAGCCGGTCTCGAACGCGGGGTCGGAGAAGAGGCCGAGGAGCGCGTCCCGCCACTCGTCGAAAGACGGGGCGCCCACCGTGCTCAGGTAGACGACGCGCTCGCTCCTGTCGATTGTGTAGATGACGGGCATAGGCTCAACGGCCGAATCATATGCCGCCCGACTTGAAAGTCAACCCCGCACGCTCTTAACGGATGCGCGTCATCTAAAACGCGCGTATATGCTTCTCAAGCAAAGTCGTATACGCGCATTATAAGTCTCTGGATGGAGAGAAAGGTTAGAGGGCCTATCAACATGCCGGCTTGAAGCAGGAGGTTGTAGTTCGCATGCTCGAACTCCCAACCCTGAACCACGAGGAACGAGCCGACCATTTCATAAATGATGACCGGGAAAATTATCGCCCAGAGCCACTGGAACACGAGCCTGGTCGAAGGCCGTCTGTTGGCCGTGGTTTTCGTGATGACGAAGACGGTGATGAACGAAAGAACTATGCCGCAAAAGATAATCGCGTACTGGCTCGCCGCCTGGTCATTAAGATATACGTTCAAACGTACGATGTAATTAGCCGGGAGTAAGAGCAGCGCCAGGCTGATGGCGGCAAGCGAGATTAGCAGTTTGAACAAGATGCCTTCGTAAAACTCGTCGTTCGCGGATTGTTTCAGTAGCTCTCTGGGGTCGGTGTAATAACCATAAATAAAGAGGAGCCAGTAGAGGAAGACGACGATGCTGAGCGCGGCACAGGCATAGACGATTGTGTTGACGTGTGGGTTCTGGGGCGGGCCGCCAATCTTCTTGGGTCTTTTATTGAGCCCGTCATCATATCCCTGTTGATAGCCCTCCTGAGTACCCTCCTGCTTACCCGCCTCGAAACCTTCATTATATTTTTTCTGTAACTCGGCTTCGTTGGTGGTGCAAGCCGATAACGCGCAAACGAGTGTCAGGGCGAACAGGAATTTGGCGGAGGAGCGCCCGCTGATGTGGAGCCTGTGTAATCCCTCTCTCAACATTGAGCCGACCCCTTATAGCTTTGACTTGAGTAGAGACATGGGGCAGACGAAAGCTCGGCGGCTGAAACAGACGCTTATGAGGAAAAGATATGCCGGCTTGGTATGGGTGTCAACGGACAGGTGCAGGTCATCTTAGTAATTTGAACGTTGATTGGAACGCCTGCTCGAACAGGCTGAACAGCAGACGCCCCCCGCCCGTGTCCACGCTTAAGTTTATGAAGATGCCTATGACAGTAGAGACGGCCACCGCGCGCCAGTCGTAGCGGTTCAGTCTGTCGACCGCCTGGCACAAATAGTCCAGCCGGTCGTCAATAAATTCAGCCTGCTCTTGAGTCGGCTCGAAATTTTTTGCTATGAGCTGCTTGAAATTATTCACGGAGCGCCTGACGACCTCTTTCTCCTCCTCGGTGAAATTCGACGTGTCTCTCGCGCCCCCCGGCGTCTCACCGTCGAAAGACTTGTAGGTCTTAATCTGAAGCCAGAGGTCAGGCGTTTGCTTCTCGGTCAGATACCGCTGGACGGTGTTGTCGAGCCACGCCTTAAAAGCTCTCCGCGTTTCGTCGAACGTCTTCTCCGATCTGGAGTGGCGCGTGGGGTACTCCGGCTGAAATATCCTGTACCGGTAACTGTAGAGGTCGAAGTCGGCCGGGTTCTGCATGACGCTAAAACGAAGGCGACTGCCCCGCAGCACGATGGTGAACGAAGGCGGCTCTTCTCTTACTTCGCAAGTACTTTTATAAGAAGCTTCCAACTCGGGGGAGATGAACATTAATAGCTTTTGCAATAAAGACGGCTCACCCGGCGTGCTTTGAGGCGGGCTGGCCTCTTCGGCTTCAAAGAGCGAGGGGCTGAGGCCGGATTTTTTTATCTCGTCTAAGAAAGCATTCTTTTGAGATTTAAGCATTGTGAGTTGAGTGTCAGTGAGCCCGGAAGATCTCTATGGCATTAAGAGTGCTCCTTACGCGCCTGCTGTTCACTCCTCTTCCCGCCTCTCAGGCTTCGGCCGCCCTCGCTTTAGCGTCCCATCCAGCCGTCGGCCGGCGCGGGGTAAGGCGTGGGAAAAGATATTACCGGCGGATTAAGGTGTCAACGCTCCCGCGCTGTGGGGCGCGGCGTGGCGTGACTTCGGTCAGCGGATGCGGGTCATCTGCCGCCAGAAGAAGCGGCCGAGGCGGGAGAAGGCGTTGCGGTCGCGGGCGGACTGTTGCTGTTCGGGGGTGATGCCGATGGCGGCGAGCAGTTGGGGGTTGGGCGGGGCGATGTCTTCGTCGCCGTGGCGCTCGGAGAGCCAGCGGTTGAAGGTGCGCGTGAGCGCACGCCGCTGCTGAATCTCGGCCACGCCCGCGAAGGCCGCGCGCAGGTCTTCGGTCTCGGCCACCTCAAGGCGGTTCGCCTCGTAGTAGCCGCGCAGCGCCTTGAAGAATCGCTCTTCGCCGAGGAGCTGCCGCAGCTCGACGAACATCAGCGCGCCCTTGCTGGCGACGACCGCCGCGTACTGGAACGTGTTGCGGTACTCGCGCGCGGGGCGGTCGGCACTCACGTCTTCGCCGCCGAAGGTTCGGTAGACCTGGTAGACGCCCCGGAGCTGATCCTCCTGCACCTGACGCGCGCTCTCGGCGCCGCGCACGTCCTGCACGTAGAGCAGCGCGGAGAACTGCGCGAGCGCCTCGTGGAGCACGGGCTGGCGGGCGGGGTCGCTCCCCACCGCCTCGCCCCACCACTGTCGCGCCACCCCTTGCGCGGCGGCGAAGTCCACGCTCTCCTCGACGCTCGCGCGCTGCTCGCGCACCAGCTCGGGCAGCGTGCGCATCGCGGGCGAGTCGAAGTCGACGTAGAAGGCGCTGGCGATGACGGCGAGGCCGGAGAACTCTGCGCTGCCGAAGCCCGCGACGAGCGGCGCCTCGGTGACGGTGACGGTCTTTAAGGGGAGCGCGCCGATGCGCGTCTGGAAGGTGCGCGCCGCGTCGGCCGCGACCGCGAGCACGCGCCGGCCGGCCTTCTCGTGCTCGGGCGTGAAGACCGAGCGCACGCGCAAGTTCCCGACCTCGCGCTCCTCCGAGCGCAAGCTACGGCCGGCGATGACGGGGAAGCCGCGCAGCCGCTCGGCCGCGAAGACCAGCCGCCGGCCGCGCCCGGCGGGGGCGTCCGACTTCAGCTCGCCGGCGGTGAAGAAGCTCGCGTCCGAGGTCGTCGCGATCTCGACCTCGTAGTCGGCCACGTCCGCGAAGAAGATGTCGCCGACGCTCGGCTCGACCCTGCGCCGCCAGTCGCCGTCGGGGCGCGCGGCGAGCACGGGGTAGAAGGCGCCGAGGAGCATCACGCCGCGCGAGACGAAGTTGGTGTCGCGCGCGCGCCGTATCTCGCGCGTGTCGCGCATGGCCGCGCCGACCTGCTGGACGACGTGCGCGGGGAGGGAAGTCTCGTCGGCGTCTATCTCGGGGACGGCGCCCTTGAACGACAGCTCGACCTCGGCCGACGCGCCGGCCGC
>DASWNR010000198.1:0-7509 GCA_036399155.1 Pyrinomonadaceae bacterium | reverse complement strand
GAATAGGGTTAATAAGGGGATTGGTAAAATCGGCCTTTATGAAGTTTGTGTTTCGCCTACCAAACAGCGAGCCGCAGAGTTAAGTGATTGGGAGTGAGGCTGGCTATAAGCTCGAAGTCTTTTCGGTTTCGCGTTGCGACTCCGCATCCGTGAGCTAATGCGGTCGCTGCGATAAACGCATCAATCAAAGTTCCTTTCGGTATGTTCTTTGAAAGGCGGGGCATGATGTAAGCTGCAATTTCGGCGGAGCGTTGATTAAATGGCAGCACGTCGCAGGATTCGATGAACTGCTCTGTCCTAATGCGAGATTGTCTGGTCTGTTCGCTTGGCTCTCCTGGCTTTATGGATTTGTTTTCAAACCCGAAGAGCGCCTGATAGACTGTCATTGAGGTCAGGAATGGAAAGAGCTTAATCCTTGATTGGTAATCGGCAATCGCTGCCAACACCCGCCCATCTCTCCCGTATCTCCATACGTTAAAAATATCGTTATCTAAGACAAGTTGGGTCTCAGTGAGGGCGGCACCCACAGGCATTGAGCTTACTCCCCATCGGTATCAACAATAAAAGATTCATCAAGATCAGGGAAGTTAGTCACTTCTTCTTTCTCGTCTTCCGTCAAATCAGCCAACGTTGAAGCAGCCAGAGCGTGGTAACGTTCGGTAATAGCCGCGTCTAGATATGGCTCTAGGTTGATTAAAGCCTGAATTTTTGTCTCCCACGATACGTTAGATGAATAAGGGGTTTCTATAAATTCGTATTTGTCCTGACCACTGTTAGAGCGAATCTCTAAAGCAACTTGACGGCCATCTCCTGCGCTTAGCTGCTCCTGTAACTCTTCACCGTTTGAAATTACCGCATCTTCAATTGTGACAATAGCGCGGCCGAGGTTAATAGGTTCGTCAAATATTGACACGCTCAAGGGCTCCACAGGTATCTGCCATCTTGGAGATTGCGCAGGTTTGGCTACTAAGGAAGCGTCCTCTGACGTTGCAGGAACTGAAGCGTGGAAGTTCCGCGCCGACCATGTGAATGAGCGGTCAACTAGGGCGTGATAGACGAAGGCAATGTCTCCAATATCTTTATCCCATATGGCGGAGGGGAGCACAAACCGCTTGCCCGTTACCTCCTCGATAAACATTAACCTGTACGCGGTCTGCCTTCTGTGCAGCATCTTACTTATTTCTAAAAGAGACAGTTCCAAGTTCAAAGGGGTGCTGACATTCGGCTCAGCGATGTTCAAATCCAGCCTCCCGGCTAACCCCATTACAGCCATAACCGTGTCAGCAACGAAGTGGGTGCGCGGCCGTCGCTCTTCGATATTGTAGAAAATAGAAAACTGGCTGACCTCAAATTCATTCTCCTGCTTGATGATCTGACCTGTGAGATTTAGGTCAAGATAAACACCACCGTCTAAGATGAACCGAGCTGAAATCTTGCTATCTTCTACAAGCGGGCTGTCCGCAAGAGGGGCTTCCAACCTGTAATGAATTCCGGGAGCACTAATAAGCAAGGAAAGGCTAGACTCCGGCCCGGGTAAGGGTAGAGGAGTAGGAATAGCCCCTCGCACGACGGGGCCCGTCATAGATTGCTCAAGGATACTGGTACTCATAGTATTAATCCTCGCGTTACCGCCCTGGGCCGCAATATTACTTACACTTTATCAGAACGGTTTTAAATGTGGGAGACTTTGAACCAAAGTGCCGGCCTCAAAGAGTCGCACGTCCACGACGTTATCATCACCAAGGAGGCCCCGAACTACCGTCTGGAGTAGACGGAGCCCGCGCGCAGCGAACTCCCGACAGTTGTCCGCGCCGGCTTCCCTCTTGTGGAGGCCGGCGCGGCGTTTTTTTGGGTTATAGTAAGGCGGCGCGCGCCGGCACCGTGCTTGCAGGTCGTCAGGCGGCCGGTGTTTTTAAGCCGCCGCCGGCTCGGCTGACTGAGGAGATTCAACGCGATGTTCTTCGCCCTGTGTCTCGACCCCTTATTTTTGCTCGGGCAGTTGTTCGAGCTGCTGATGTACGTCGCCGCCTTCTGCTCGCTGCCCTTGCTCGGCGCGCTGGCCTACGCGAAGTGGGCGGGCGCGCGGCGGGCGAGGTCGACCGATGAATACTCCCTCCACTTAAACGACAGGCGCGCGTAACGGCCGAAACCGATGGACGAGCGCAAGGCGGTCTTAATTTACAACCCGAAGGCGGGGCGCCACGCCGACCCCGCACGGCCGGTCGAGACGTTCCGCGCGCGCGCGAGCGCGGGGGGCGTCGAGGTCTCGGTCGCGCCGACGAAGGGGCCGGACGACGCCGCGCGGCTCGCGCGCGAGGCCGCGGACGGGGGCGCGACCGACGTGGTCGTGCGCGGCGGCGACGGGACGGTTCACGAGGCGATACAGGGCTTGGCCGGGACGCGCGCGCGCGTGATGGTGTGGCCGGCGGGGACGGCGAACGTCCTTGCGCGGCAGTTGGAACTGCCGCGCGGCGCGTCGGAGGCGGCCGAGGTCTTCGCGCGCGGACGCACGCGGCGCATCACGCTGGGCGTGGCGACGGGCGAGCGGACGGGCGAGCGCCGTTACTTCTTCATGATGGCGGGCGTCGGTCTGGACGCGTCGGTCGTGCGGAGCGTGCGGCCGCGTCTGAAGCGGCGCGTGGGCGAGGCGGCCTTCTGGTACGCGGGGCTCGGGCACCTCGCGCACTGGGTGCCGCGCGAGTTCACGGTCGAGGTCGGGGGCGAGCGCCTGAGCGCGACCTACGCGGCGGTCGGCAAGGCCCCGTGGTACGGCGGCGGCCTCGCCATCACGCCGCGCGCGCGCCTCGACTCCGACGAGTTCGAGGTCTGCGTCATCGACACGCGGAGCCGCCTGCGCTACCTGCGCCTGCTCGCACACGCGATGCGCGGCGGCGCGCCCGAGGGGGGCGCTCCCGGCCTCGCCTTCCGCCGCGCCGCGCGCCTGCGCTGCGAAGGCGACGGCGTCTACGTGCAGGCCGACGGCGAACTCATCGGCGAGCTGCCCATGACCTTCGAGGTCGTGCGGGAAGGTCTTGAAGTCATCATCCCCTGAGCGTAAGGAGTAGACCGAAGTCGGTAGAAAACAGAGGCGGCGCGCCCGAGTCATAACCCGGGCGCGCCGCTTTTTGCTGCGAGATTAGCCGCCCTGCCTCTCGCGGAACCAGAGCATCGCGGCCGCCGCGCACATCGCGAGCGCGACGACCATCAGCAGGCCGCCCGTGAGCATCCAGCCGTCGCCGTGGTCGCCGCCGAACTGTGCGGCGAGCGCGTTGACGGCCTGCGTCGGCGGAGCCGCGGCGGCCGCGCGCGAGCCGACGTAGAGACTCGTGATAGAGCAGAGCGTCAGGAAGGCGGACGCGACGAAAAGCTTCTTGATCGTTCCGTACATTTTATCGAAGACCCTTCTTTCTCCGGTGCCGTCACGTTAGACACGGCGCGGAGGGAAAGGTTCCGAGCAGTAGCCGGTAGACAGTAGTCAGTAACCAGTAGAAGTACAAAGCGGCGCGCCCGGCCCGAAGGCCGAGATGCGCCGCCTCTGTGTTTCTACTGACTACTGACTACCGTCTACTCTTTACTGTCTACTTCCCTTTCACCCACGCTTCGCGCAGCGCACGCGCCTCGGGGGAAGCCTTGTCGTCGTTCTCGACGCGGTAGTTCGTGCGCGCGCCGGCGGGCGTGCGCACGACGCGCAGGCCGACGTAGCCGAACGCCTCGTCGTAGGGCGGCGGCTGCACGTCGTGCGCGTGGCGGCGGAAGAAGTCCGAGAGGTCGAGCCCCGTCGCCTCCGAGGCCAGTCGCTCGAACTCCTCGACGGTGTAGGCGCGACCCTTCAAGTAGTAGCTGTCGCGCGGGGCCTTCAGGTAGAACTCCTCGTAGGCGCGGCGCATCACGGTTTCGAGCGAGGCGCGCCCCTTCGAGCGGCCGCGTATGAGGAGGTCGAGCGCGACGGCCAGCGTCTCGCCCTTCGCATAGTAGCTGACGACCGTGTTGTCGATGTTGGTGAGCTGCGATGTCGAAGCGCGGTCGATGAAAGGCGCGAGGATGCTCGCCTCGACGGCGCTCGTCAGCCGGTTGCCCGACTTGTTTTCTACGACTTCGATATTCCGGGCGTAGGAGCGGAACAACTGCTCGTCGTTCCAGAGCCCCGCGCGCCGCTGCGCGAGCTTGCCGAAGTAGTTCGTGAACCCCTCGGCTATCCAGAGCCCGCGCGTCACGACCGGGCGCGTGAAGTCCCACGGCCCCAGCCCTTCGGGGCGGAGCCGCTTGACGTTCCAGACGTGATAGAACTCGTGCGCGGCCGTGTCGACCGCGCTGCCTAAGCCGCCGGGGTCGCCCAGCTCGCCGGTCTCGATTATCTGCGTCGAGTTGAGGTGCTCCATGCCGTCGCCGGACAGCCCCCCCGCGGCGAAGTGGAAGATGAAGGTGTACTGCTCGAAGTCGGGCTCGGGCATCGAGGCCACCTCGGCGCGCACCACGCGCTCGACCACCTTCGTCAAATCGCCGCGCCGCCCGCCCTCGTCGCCGAACGAGTGGACGAGGACGCGGTAAGTCTTGCCGCCGACCTCGAAGGTCTGGACGTTGAAGTCGGGCCCGACCTCGGTCGGCGTGTCGATGAGCAGGTCGTAGTTCGGGAAGCTGAACTCGGTCTGCCCCTCGCCCTTCGACTGGCCGTTGAAGACCTTCCACCCGCCGGGCGCGTTCACCTTCAGCGTGACCGGGTCGTGCTTGTGGCCGGCGACGTAGACGAAGACCGACGCGCCGTTGAAGTTGGCGTGGCGCTCGTCGAGCTGCGAGAAGGTGCCCGAGAGGTCGTTGGCGTAGACCATGTAGGAGAAGGAAATCTTCGGCAGGTCGAGCGCCGAGACGCGCCACGTCTGCGTGTCCACCCGCTCGACGGGGTAGTCCGCGAACCCGCAGCGCTCCCCGCGCCGGCAAGGGCCCGACGCTTTAGCGCCGTAAACGTTCTTGGCGAAGTCGTAGACGGCGTAACGCCCCGGCGACCAGCGCGGCATCTGGAAATCGACGTGGCCGTCGCCCTTCAGACCTTCCACGTCAACCGCCACGTGAAAGGCGTGCGAGGCCGGGTCGGGCATCGAGATCGTGTAAGCGATTTTGTAGGCGGGCGCGGCGGTGTCCTGCGCGCGGGCGCAGACGGGCGCGAGCGCCAAAAGCGCGAGAAGCCAGAGGGCGCGCGTGGCGCGTGCGGGGGCTTTCATTCGTCTTTTCGACTCCGTCGTAATTTGAGAACGTAGCTGTACGGGAGACCGCCGCGCGATTATCGGCGCGCGCCGCCGGGCTGTCAAAAGAGCCGCTTGACGCGGGCGCCGGGCGTCGGCTATCAACTCTCACACGATGACGAACAACACCGAACGGCTCTACTACGCGGACTCGCACCTCGTCGAGTTCGACGCGCGCGTCGTCGAAGTCTCCGACGCGGGCGAAGGGCGCGCGGCCGTCACGCTCGACCGCACGGCCTTCTACCCGACGGGCGGCGGCCAGCCCACGGACACGGGCGCGCTCGGCGCGGCGCGCGTCGTCGAGTGCGTCGAGGCGGAAGGCGGACGCCTGCTACACGTCTGCGAGGGCGACGTGCCGCGGCCCGGCGCGGGCGTGCGCGGGAGCGTGGACTGGCCGCGCCGGCTCGACCACATACAGCAGCACACGGGGCAGCACATCCTCTCGCAGGCGTTCGTCGAACTCTACGGCGCGCAGACGCGCAGCTTCCGCATGATGGAGGAGGTCTGCGAGATAGACGTGGAGTTGAACGACCCCTCGGACGGGCGCGTCGAGCGCGCCGTCGACCGCGCCAACGAGATCGTCTGGGGCGACCGCCCCGTGCGCGTCCACCAAGTCACGCACGGCGAGGCCGCGCGCATGCCCCTGAGGAAAGACTCAGAGCGCGAAGGCGTCCTGCGCGTCATCGAGATAGAGGGCTTCGACTACAGCCCGTGCGGCGGGACGCACGCGCGCTCGACGGGCGAGGTCGGCGTCATCGCCGCGCGCCAGTGGGAGCGCGCGAAGGGGCTCATCCGCGTGACCTTCGCGGCGGGCGGGCGCGCGCTCGCGGACTACCGCCGCGCCAACCGCTCCGCGCGCGCGGCGGCCGCGCTCTTCAGCGTCGCGCGCGACGAGGCGGCCGGGGCCGCCGCGCGGCTCCAGGAGGAGCACAGGCAACTGCTCCGCCGCCTGCGCGCCGCGGAGGAGACGGCGGCCCGCGCCGAGGCCCGCGAGCTTTACGAAGACGAGGCGCGCGCGACCGCCGAAGGCGAGCCCGTCGTCGTCGCGCGGCTGTTCGAGGGGCTCGACGCCGAGGGCTTGCGCAGGCTGGCGACCGCCGTCGCCGCGCACGCGCGCGCCGTGGCGCTGCTCGGGGCGGTTGAGGGGGGCGAGGGCGGCGCGGCGCGACTCGTCTTCGCCCGCGGGTCGGACGCGCCGGGCGACATGAACGCGCTCATGCGCGCCGCCTGCCAGACGCTCGAAGGGCGCGGCGGCGGGCGGTCCGATTTGGCGCAGGGCGGCGGCCCGCGCGTCGAACTGCTCAAGACGGCGCTCGAAGCGGCGACGGTACGCGTCCGCACCAAAAATGGTTGAAAGTCGTTGACCGCCTCGCGGGACTCGTGTTAGCTTTTCGTCCGACGTTTCATCTCACCGGGTACTAAGCTCTAACCGTTAATTTTTGCCCCTCGCGTCCGCTCCGAATGACCCGAGAGTAGCGGGTCTGTGTGTGCGGTGATGCGAGATTCCGTGACTAAATCACTCCCGCGCAAAGTCGTGCGCGGGCCCGACACGAGCCCCGGCACCCCCGCAGTTCGGCCGGCCGAAAACTTTAACTGCACAGCGGTGCATGACAGGAGAGTCTTTAAAGATGCGTAACTCCCTAAGAAGTCCATCCCTACTTTTTTCCGCGCTGAT
This sequence comes from Pyrinomonadaceae bacterium, assembly GCA_036399155.1. Lineage (GTDB taxonomy): Bacteria > Acidobacteriota > Blastocatellia > Pyrinomonadales > Pyrinomonadaceae > QHXN01. The sequence goes on along the minus strand of DASWNR010000198.1, from coordinate 597 downwards.
GCTGGCGGTCTTCGTCTGCGCGAGCGCGGCGGAAGTCTCCGCCCAGCTCATCATCTCTGAGTTCCGCGTGCGCGGGCCCAACGGGGCGAACGACGAGTTCATCGAGCTTTACAACAACAGCGGCGCCGACCACACCGTGGCGGGCGGCGGCACCGGCTACGCGGTCGCGGCCTCGAACGGCGTGGCGCGCTGCGTCGTCCCGAACGGGACGGTGATTCCGAACCGCGGACACTACCTGTGCGTCAACTCGGTCGGCTACTCTCTGGCGAGCTACCCGGCCGGCAACGGCACGACCGCCACCGGCGACGCCACCTACACGACGGACATCCCCGACAACGCGGGCATCGCCATCTTCAACACTTCGGTGGCGGGCAATTTCATCCTCGCCAACCGGCTCGACGCGGTCGGCTCGACCTCCGAGGCGAACACGCTCTACAAGGAGGGGACGGGCTACCCTGCGCTGACGCCCTTCTCCATCGACTACTCTTTCTACCGCGACGACTGCGGCAAGTCGGGCTCGATCACGACCTTCGGGCCGTGCCCCATCTCGACGCCGAAGGACACGAACAACAACGCGGCCGACTTCATCTTCGTCGA
>DASWNR010000197.1:0-7061 GCA_036399155.1 Pyrinomonadaceae bacterium | reverse complement strand
GTGCTCTTCGTCTCGCTGCTCCTGATGAGGAGGCGCCGGCGGACGGCGCTCGACGCCGTCGCGCCCGAAGACCTGCCGGCCGAGGTCAGGCACAGGCTCGGCGCGACCTCGACCAACCGCGGCCTGCGCGGGCTGCGCTTCATCTTCGTGCTGCTCGCGCTCGCCGTCTTCGGCTTCCACGTCTACTGGGCGCAGTACGCGGCCGAGTCGAACGAGCGTTTCCAGGAGTTGAGCTACAAAGACCTGCGCAACCGGCGGCTGGCCGAGAGCACCCTGCGCGGCTGGATTCTCGACCGCTCCGGGAGCCTCGACCGCGCGCTCGCGCTCTACCGCCGCGCGCCCAACGGCCAGATCGTGCGCGACTACACGCTCGACTCCGAGATGTCGCAACTGCTCGGCTCGGACCGCGGAGACCCCGGGCTTGAGCGCGCGCTCTTCGGCATCCAGAGCTCGGCCGCGCCCGAGGCGTGGGACATTCTGATGGGGCGCGACATCAAGCAGCAGGCCAACATGGACGTGCGCCTGACCATCGACACAGAGCTACAGAAGGAGGCCGTCGCGCTGCTCAAGGGGCGCAACGGCGCTGTCGTCGTGCTCAACCCGCAGACGGGCGAGCTGCTGGCGATGTACAGCAACCCCTCGTACAGCTTGCGCGACGTGGCTGACGAGGAGGGGTGGATTCGGATGAACGCGAACGACCGCGACCGGCCGCTCGTCAACCGCGCGCTGCGCGGGCGCTACATCCCCGGCTCGACTTTCAAGACCGCCGTCATGCTCGCGGCCTTCAACCACGGCCTTCAGGGTCAGAAGTTCAACTGCTCGGGCGCGGGCTTCTACGCCGAGCGCGGCGCGCGTCCCATCTTCGACTCGGGCGGCACGGGCGAGGTTCACGGCAACATCGGCATCGACGTGGCGCTCGAAGTTTCGTGCAACCAGTACTTCGCGCAGATGGCCATCAAGCTCGGGCCGGAGAAGCTGGCCGCCGAACTCGCCAAGCTCGGGATGACGCCGGTCGGCAGCCCGCAGGAGGCTTTGGGCGGCGGCCGTCAGCCCGAAATCTGGAACGTCGGGCGGCCGGCGGTTGCGCGCGCCCTCGCGCCCGTGGACGCGACCGTCGCGCTCTACCCGCGCGAGCGGCCTTACGACCTCGGGCTCATCGGCTTCGGGCAGGGCTACGCCGGGCAGATGACGCCGTTCCAGATGGCGCTCGTCGCGTCGGCCGTCGGCAACCTCGAAGGCAAGCTGATGAAGCCGAAGATCGAGTACGACCGCGCGCCCGAGGTCTGGGCGCAGGCCACCGCGCCGCAGCACGCGGCCGAGATGCGCCGCATCATGGGGCTCGTCGCCGGCGGCTCGCAGGGCACGGCGACCAGCGTGCTCGCGCCCGTCCACGCGCAGGGCATCATCACGGGCGGAAAGACCGGGACGGCCGAGAAGCAGATTCCGCTCTACGACCCGAAGACCGGCGAGGAGCGCAAGGTTAAGAAGGTGGAGCGCGACCGGCGCGGCAACCCCATACGCGAATACTGGGAGACGATGCTCGACCCGGAGTTCCGCATCGACAGTTGGTACCTCTGCATCGCGCCGCTCGACCGGCCGCAGCTCGCCATCGCCGTCATCGTCGAGGGCGGCGGCTACGGCGCGAAGGCCGCCGCGCCCATCGCGGCCGCGCTCGTCCTGAAGGCGCGCGACCTCGGGCTGCTCGCCACGGCCGGCGCGGTGCCGCCGCCGCAGGCGCAGGGGCAGGGGCAGAGGCCGCCGCAGGGTCAGCCACAGCCGGCGCCCGCGGGGCAGACGCAGCAGCCGCAGCCGCGCTCGACGCCGGCCGCGCGCTCGACGCCCGCGGCGCGTGCGACGCCGGCCGCACGGCCGCGCGCAGGCGCGGCGAACCAGGCCAACCAGTGAAGCTCACGGGGGACGGTAAATGAGGAATCGCGCTTCGACACACCTGCTGCTGCTGCTGCTCATCGCCGGCCTTGAGGTCGTCGGCTACGTCGCCGTCTACCAGTCGGCGCTGCTGCGCGGCTACGAGCCCTCGACGGTCGGCGCGGTGCGCGACCTGCTGCTGTACCTGCCGCTCGTCGTCATACTCTTCTGGCTCTCGCGCGTCATGCGCTTCAAGGGCAGTTGGACGCTCTACATGACGGCCGTGCTGCTCTTCTCGGTCGGGCTGCTCGTCCAGTACAGGCTCTACAGCGACCCCGAGTACGGTTCGGGCAACAAGGCGCAGGCGCGCGCCGAGAAGACGCAGGTGCAGCGTCTGCGATACATCAACCAGTTCTACGGCCCCGACAAGAAGCAGGCGATGGGGATGGACCCGACCGCCGCGCAGCCCGAGGCGACGCCCGAGGTCGTGCGCCGCTCGGAGGTGACGGTCGGCCGCGCGCTCTTCTCCTCCTTCACGTGGGTGCCGCTCTTCGCCCTCTTCGCGCTGGCCGCGGCCTACTGGGTCTGCGTGCAGGACAGGTACCTCGACTGGATGCAGCGACACAGCTTCGTCATCGTCGTCTGCACGCTCGTCCCGCTCTTCGGCGCAATCGTCTGGTCGAGCGCGGGCAAGTTTCAGGGGAACATGACGCCGTGGGAGCCGTCGAAAATCCCCTTCCTGCTCGGCTTCGCCGGCATCCTGACCGTCCACTACAGGGAGCTCGCGCGCACCTACTGGGGCATGCCGCGCGCGCGCAACGTCCTCCCGCTGCTCGCGATGGGCGTCATCCCCTTCATCCCGTTCTTCGCGCTCAAGGACTTCGGGCAGATGCTCGTATTCACCGGCGCCTACGCGACGCTCTACCTCGTCGCCGTCCGCCGCTGGCCGCAACTCCTTCTCTTCGTCGGCTCGCTGGTGCTCGTCGTCGCCGTCTTAGTCGTCGGCGCGCTCCCGCCCAACGTGCAGGAGCGCGTGCCGACGCTCGCGACCATCGCCGCGCCCGTCCGCGCCGTGCTCCCGGACCGCATCAAGCAGCGATTCCACCTCTGGCTCGACGGCTTCGACCCGCCATCGCCCGACACCGCCTGGTGGAAGAAGGACTACGAGGACGCGCTCGGGCGCGACCAGAGGATGCGCGAGCTGGCCGAGTCGAGCCCCGCGATGCAGCGCACCGTCAACGTGGACGTGTGGTTCGACCGCGTCGCGTTCCAGCCCTCGCAGGCGACCTTCGGGATGGCCGCCGGGCGCGTGACGGGGCGCGGGCTGGGGCTCGGGTTCGCGGAGGTCATCCCCGTCGCCGACTCGGACTACATCTACGCGGCCATCGCCGAGGAGTTCGGGCTGTTCGGCGGCGCCGTCGTCATCCTCGCCCTGATAGTCTTCGTCAACGCGGGCGTGCGCACCTCCATCGAGGCGCGAGACATGTTCACCAAGCTCTGCTCGGCGGGGCTGACGGCCTTCATCGGCTTCCAGGCGCTCGTCAACATCGGCGGGACGACGCGCGCTCTGCCGATGACGGGCATCACGCTCCCCTTCGTCAGCCACGGCGGCTTCAGCCTTATCACGAGCTTTGCCATGCTCGGCATGCTTTTGGCCTTCTCGCACCGCAACGCGAGCGACGCAGAGTCGCCGCTGGGCCGGCCCGCGGCCGCCGCTGCGCTCCCGCGCGAGGAGGAAGACTACAGAGTCCCGGAGGCGGTTCAATGACAGATGACCCCGTGGGCGTACAGTACGAGGTGGCGGCCGTCACCGACCGCGGCCTGAGCGATAAGCGCCCGGAGAACGAGGACTCGATGCTCAGCGAGCCCGCGCTCGGCGTCTTCGCCGTCGCCGACGGCGTGGGCGGCGCGCAGGCCGGCGAGGTCGCGTCGCAGACCGCCGTCGAAGTCCTCCGCGAAGCGTTCGTTAACCAGCGACCGGGCGAGGACGTGGAAGACCTGATGGAGATCGCCATCCAGCGGGCCAACGACTCCATCTACCGGATGTCGCGCGAGCAGCCGCGCTTCGCGATGATGGCCACGACCATCGTCGCGCTCCACCTCGACGGGCTGCGCGCGACGGTCGGCCACGTCGGCGACTCGCGCCTCTACCGCTTCTCGGCGGACGGCCGCCTCTCGCGCGAGACCGACGACCACTCGCTCGTCGAAGAGGAGATGCGCGCCGGCCGGCTCACCCCCGAGCAGGCCGCGCACCACCCGAACCGCAACGTCATCAGCCGCGCGCTCGGCGCGGAAGCCTCGGTCGAGGTGGACACGCGCACCTTCGATGTCGAGAGCGGCACCGTCTTCCTCATCTGCTCGGACGGCTTCACGCGCCACATCCCCGACGAAGAGCTCTCCACCGTCCTGCGCAACGCGCGGACGCTCGACGCGGCCTGCGAGGAGATGAAGCGACGCTGCTACGAGCGCGGCGCGGAAGACAACCTGACGGCCGTCCTCATCCGCGTCGGGGGCGACGGCGGTGACGGCCGCTCGCCGGTGGATACCGACGCCGCCTACGACGCCGACGACGAGCAGACGCTGGTGCGCGAGCGCCCCGACATCGGCCGCGCGACCACGCTCTCGGACGCCTCGCCGCCGCTCCTGCGGAGGCCCTTCGACAACGCGGGCGCCGCCGCCGGTGCGGCCGTGGTCACCGCCGCACCCGCCGTGCCCGCGCCCGGCGCGAAGACCCGCACGGCCGACGCCGCGCACGAGTCGGAGGAGACATCACAGGGCGACAACGGCTCGTCCAAAGTCCGCGCGCCCGAGCGCGGCACGGGGCGCGGGCTGCTCGCGGCCGGCGCGCTGCTGCTCACGCTCGGCGCGGTGGCGCTCGCCTTCTACGTCGGGATGGTCTTCGAGCGCCGCGGGATGTCGAGCCGCGTCGGGCTCGGGCCGGCCGCCGCGTCGCCCACGCCCGCGGACGCGACGACCGCCGCGCCCGCCGCGCCGGCGCCCGCCGAGAGCACGGCCGACAGGTTCGAGCGCATGCGCCGCGCCGTCGACCTCTCGCCCGCGTCCGAGGCCGCGCGGATGGCGTCCGACGCGCAGGGGCGCCCGCTTGAGTCCACAGACCCCGAGTTCCTGTACCTCTACGGCCGCGCGCTGCTTCTGACCGACCGCCAGCCCGAGGCCGCCGCCGCCTTCGAGCGCGCGATACAGAGGGCGGGCGAGAACACGACGCCCGCCAACGGCGAGCTGAAGATAGACGCGCGGCTCGCCGAGGTCGCCGCGCACCTGCGCGCGCGCAACGAGGCGGCCGCGCGCGAGTCCGCCGAGGCGCTTTCGGAGTTCGTGCGCCAGCCGCAGCCGGCCCCGGCCGGCGGCGAGCCTACGCCTTGAGTAGACAGTAGTCAGCAGACAGTAGCCAGCAGGCTCCGCTCCGCTGACGCCGATAACGGAATAATGACGAATAGACCGGCGAGAGCTTTTCTACTGACTACTGTCTACTGTCTACTGCCTACTGTCTACTGACTACTGCTTTGAGATGAGCGAGCTGAAGCTTCAACAGTGTAGACTCGACGGGCGCTACAACGTGCTCGACTGCCTCGGGCGCGGCAGCTACTCCGAAGTCTACGTGGCTGAGGACACGGCGGCGCAGCCGGGCGCGCCGCGCATGGTCGTCATCAAGGCGCTCAACACGCACCTACAGGGGATGCCCGACCCGGAGCTTGAGCGCACGCTCGTCGAGAACTTCCGCAACGAGGCCATCGCGCTCGACCGCGTGCGCCACCCGAACATCATCAGCCGCCTCGGCCACGGCACGGCCATCGACCTCACGAACCGCACGTTCCACTACCTCGTCGTCGAGTACCTGCCGGGAGGCGACCTACAGGCGCTGGTGCTGCGGCGGCCGCTGCCGCTCGACGGCGCGCTCTTCTACCTCGAACAGGTCTGCAAGGGGCTCGCGCACGCGCACAAGAACGACGTCATCCACCGCGACATCAAGCCGCAGAACCTTCTGCTCACAGCCGACCAGCACACCATCAAGATCGCGGACTTCGGCGTCGCCAAGATTGAAGCGGCCGAGGGCGCCATCACGCGCGTCGGCACCGACGTTTACGCCGCGCCCGAGCACCACCCGCTCGCCGTCACCGGCCCGCTCGACACGACCTCGTTCCCGCGCCGCGTCATACAGTTGACGCCCGCCGCCGACATCTACTCGCTGGCCAAGACCACCTACATGCTGCTGACGGGCGAGGCGCCGCGTCGCTTCTCGCAGAAGCCCATCACGCAGCTCCCGCAGGATTTCGCCGCCGAGCTGTGGGCCGGCTACGTCCTCAAGGTGCTCGAGCGCGCGACGCAGATTAACCCCGAGAAGCGGCACCAGACGGTCGAGGAGTTCTGGCGCGACATACGCGACGCGACGATGGCGCAGACGCGCCCGCTCCGGCGGCCCGACGGCGGCGTCGCCGGCTCGGGCGAGCCCGACGAGCGCGGGTTCAAAAATGACGGCGGCGGCAGTAGTGACGGCGGGCGCAACTTCTCGGCCGCGCCGCCGCCCGCGCCGACCTTCGACCGCATGTCGCGCCCCGCCAACGGCGGCGGCGGCTCGCAGCGCCACCGCTTCGTCGTCCCCATCGCGGAGGCGGCGGGCGCGGAGGCGCCGCTCGTCCCCGACGCTTCGAGCGGGCCGTTCCCCTCGCCGCGCCCCGGCGTTGACCCGCAGCCCGGGACTTACCCAGACCGGCGCGGCCGCGTAGAGCCGCCCGCGCCGCGCCCGCCGTCGCGGCTGCGCAGGTGGGGCGTCGCGCTGCTTCTCCTTCTGGCCTTCTCCGGTATGCTCTACGCCACGTTCCGCTACGTGCAGAAAGCGCGCGGCGGCGAACAGCGTCAGGGCCAGCAGCAGCAGCAGCCCGGCGCGGCGGCCGGGAGGAACGTGGCGGCCGGCAACGAGTTCGTGACGACGACGGACGTTAACTTGCGCAAGGGGCCGGATTCGAGTTACACGAAGGTCGGGCTGGCCGAGGCCGGCTCGCGCGTGAAGGTCTTGCAGGTGAGCGGCAAGTGGTTTCAGGTGCAGGTCGTCGAGCACGGCCGCCCGAAGACCGACCCCGACTCGTCCGACGAGGGCTGGGTCAACAGCGGCAACCTGAAAAAGCCTTAGTTCAAATTTTGAGACGGGCCGGTTTTAATTCTCGCCCCGCTGAGAG
>DASWNR010000196.1:0-2529 GCA_036399155.1 Pyrinomonadaceae bacterium | reverse complement strand
CCAATAGTCCTTGATTCCGATATGATTGGAGCCGCCATCTAGATAAGCAGGGAGCCTCCGCAGTATTAACAGACAATGGCGTACCGCCAGCGCCTCACATGCACGTACACGCTGGTATGCCTATGCTCTTCCGCACTCAGTCTGCCGCCGTCCACGGCATTGAAGCACACCTCGTTGACATCGAAGTTGACCTGACGCCCGCACGCGGCGAGGCTGAGACATCATCTTCTGTGATCATCGTGGGACTCCCTGACCTCGCCGTGCGAGAGTCGCGCGAGCGCATCCGGGCGGCCGTCAACAACAGCGCCTTCTTCTTCCCCTTCCACAAGACGACGATCAACCTCGCGCCGGCCGACGTGCGCAAGGAGGGCGCGAGCTTCGACCTCCCCATCGCGCTCGGCATCCTCGGCGCCAACGGCGACCTCGGCGAAACGCAAGGTCTGACCGACGTGCTCTCGCTCGGCGAGTTGTCGCTCGACGGCCGCGTGCGCCCCGTGCGCGGCGCGCTGCCCGTGGCCTTGCGCGCGCGCGAGGCCGGGATACGCAGCCTCATCCTGCCCGAGGAGAACGCGACCGAGGCGGCGGTCGTCTCGGGCGTGGACGTGTATCCGGCCGCCTCCCTGCGCGCGGCGGTCGAACTGGTCGCGGCGCTGCGCGCTGGTGCTGCGCCGCCGCCGCTGCGCTTCGACGAGGCGGCGCTGCTCGAAGTCGAAGCGACCTACGACGTGGACTTCCGAGAGGTGCGCGGGCAGCACGCCGTCAAGCGCGCGCTCGAAGTCGCGTCGGCCGGCTCGCATAACATTCTGCTCATCGGGCCGCCGGGCTCGGGGAAGACGATGCTGGCGAAGCGCCTGCCGACCATCCTGCCGCCTTTGGAGTTCGAGGCGGCGCTTGAGCTGACGAGGATTCATTCGGTGGCGGGGCTGACGGGTCGCGCCGGGCTCGTCACGCGGCGTCCGTTCCGCTCGCCGCACCACACCATCAGCGACGCCGGGCTCATCGGCGGCGGGACGGTGCCGCGCCCCGGCGAGGTGAGCCTCGCGCACCACGGCGTCCTCTTCTTAGACGAGCTGCCGGAGTTCGACCGCTCCGTCTTGGAAGTGCTCCGCCAGCCGCTCGAAGACCGGCGCGTGACCATCAGCCGCGCGTCGATGACGACGACCTTCCCGGCCTCTTTCATGCTCGCCGCCGCGATGAACCCCTGCGCATGCGGCTTCTTCAACGACCCGACGCGCGAGTGCCGCTGCACGCCCTTGCAGATTCAGCGCTACGTCGGCCGCGTCTCGGGGCCTTTGCTCGACCGCATAGACATCCACGTGGACGTGCCGGCCGTCCGCTTCAAGGAACTCTCCGACCGCACCGCGCCCGAGGGCGAGACTTCGGCCGCGGTGCGCGCGCGCGTCGTCGCCGCGCGCGGGCGGCAGCGCGAGCGCTTCCGCGGGAGCCGGGTCTTCTCGAACGCGCAGATGCCGCCGCGCCTCATCCGCCGCCACTGCCGCCTCGACCCCGAGGGCGGGCGCCTGCTGGAGCAGGCCATGACGCGGCAGGGTCTCTCGGCGCGCGCCTACGACCGCATACTCAAAGTCAGCCGCACCGCCGCCGACCTCGCGGGCTCGGACGACATACGCCCCGAACACGTCGCCGAGGCGGTGGGCTTCCGCTCGCTCGACCGGACTTACTGGACTTGAAGGTTTGCGGGTCGGGAGGTGCTGAGAGTTTTAAGAAACGAAGGTGAGGTAGATGCGCGCCTTCTGGCGGAGGAAGACGAGGACGGGGGCCGCGTCGCCGCGCCGCATGGCCTCGGTGATGTCGGTGGGGGCCTCGTACTTGTCCTTGAGGCACCTGTAGGCTTCGAGCCAGCCTTTGGGGTTGGCCGCCGTCCCGCTCGCCAGCGCGCCCCAGACGCGGTGTACGTCCGCGTAAGCCTGGACGGAGAGGCGGAACGCGGTCTTCGACTGGCACTCGGGCAGGTCGAGCAGCGTCTTGTTCACGGTCGGGAGCGCGACTATGAGCCGCGCCTTGTACTCGTGCCTCTCAATCCGCGGCGCGCAGACGACGCCGGCCTCCGCGTCGATGAACGCGGCGTCGACGTTCTTCAAAGCCTCGACGCCCGCCTTGACCGACTTCGTCTGTTCGAGCGAGAGCGCGAAGCTGTCCTCCTGCTCCTCCTCGAACTCCGTGTAGCGGACGCCGAAGCCGACGCCCTCGAACTGGTTCGTGACCTCGCCCCACACCTTGACGCACTCGCCCGTGTGCAGCTCTATCTCAAGCCTGATCAGCTCGCGCAAAGCGGTCGGGCTCTCGGAGAGGATGAAGCAGCCGCCGGCGCTGATGTCGCTCAGCGTCCCCTTGTAGGAGCCGAGCAGACCCTCCCATCGCGCCTTGAGGTAGATGTTGATGCGCTCGTGCCGCCGGCGCTCGATGGGCGACAGGGCGTCGGCGTCGACGAAGATGATCTCGGCGTTTGCGGTGTCGGCCGCGGTTGACATCTCTTTCTCTTAAGCCTCCGCGCCTAGTCTTCGTCGGCCG
>DASWNR010000195.1:0-2935 GCA_036399155.1 Pyrinomonadaceae bacterium | reverse complement strand
TCACGTCGCTTCTGTGCTGGGCGCGCGTCGTCGGGCGCGAGAACCTGCGGGGCGTGCGCGGGCCCGTGCTCTTCGTCTCGAATCACATCACGTACTTCGACCACGCGCTCATCATGTCGGCGCTGCCCGGCCGCTTCCGGCGCCGCCTCGCCATCGCGCAGGAGGGCGAGCGTCTGCGCTGGTGGCGCCGGCCGCCGACGGGGACGCCCTTGCCCAAGCGTCTGCGCTGGCTCGCACAGTACTTCTCGGTCGTCACCGTCTTTAACACCTTCTCGCTCCCGAAGGCGAGCGGCTTCCGGCGCAGCTTCGCCTACGCGGGCGAGTCGGTGGACAGAGGCTACAACCTGCTCGTCTTCCCCGAAGGCATCCGCGCCGACGCGCCCGGGATGAGCCCCTTCCGAGGCGGCATCGGCGTGCTCGCCTCAAAGCTCGCCATCCCCGTCGTGCCCGTACGCATCGACGGCCTGCTTGAGTTGAAACTCTCCGGCCGGCGCGGCTTCACCTCCCCGCACAACGTCACCGTCCGCCTCGGCGAGCCCGTCACCTACCCGGCGGACGAAGACCCCGCGCAGATAGCGGCCGACCTTGAGCGCAGGGTGAGGGAAATGCGATAGACAGTAGACGGTAGTCAGTAGGCAGTAGACGGTAGCGCCCCGCGTCGAGGGCGTTGACGCCGACACACGGAGATTCGATTGCGGAGGTTTTTCTACCGACGACTGTCTACCGTCTACTGTCTTTTGACACCCTTTCGGCGGCTCTGTTACGCTCGGGTCGCTCTTTTGGCACTCCCCCGGACACGCGCCTCTTCGATGCTCTATCGCTCGCTGCTGCGACCCCTGCTCTTCAAGTTACCGCCGGAGACGGCCCACGAGTTCGCCCTTCACGCGCTCTCGCTCGGCCTCGGGGCGGCGGCCGTGCGCGGCGCGGGCGCGGCCGAGTTCGCCGGGCTCAGACGCTTCGGCCTGAGCTTCAGAAACCCGGTCGGCGTGGCCGCGGGCTTTGACAAGAACGGGCTGGTCGCGCGGCCGCTCGCGCGGCTCGGCTTCGGCTTCGTGGAGGTCGGGACGGTGACGAGGCTCCCGCAGCCCGGCAACCCGCGCCCGCGCCTCTTCCGCCTCCCCCTCGATTGCGCGCTCGTCAACCGGCAGGGCTTTAACAACGAGGGCGCCGAGGCGCTTGCCCACAGACTCGCGCGCTCGCGCCCCGACTGCGTGCTCGGCGTCAATATCGGCAAGAGCCGCGTCGTCCCCGTCGAGGAGGCGAACGAAGACTACCTCGCCAGCTTCGAGACGGTCAGGCGGCACGCCGACTACGTCGCCGTCAACGTCAGCTCGCCGAACACGCCCGGCTTGCGCGAGCTACAGCGCGCCGACCTGCTCGCATCGCTCCTCGGCGCGCTGCAACGCCGCAACCGAGAACTCGCGGCCGCCGAGGGTCGCGCGCCGCTTCCGCTGCTCGTCAAGGTCGCGCCCGACCTCGGCGCGGGCGAGCTTGAGACGATAGTCGGGGCGGCGCTCGGCGCGGAAGTGGCGGGCGTCATCGCTACGAATACGACGACGGGGCGCGCGGGGCTCCGCACGGACGCGGCGCGCGTCGCGGCGTGCGGCGGAGGCGGACTGAGCGGCGCCCCGCTCCGCCGGCGTTCGACGAATGTGGTCGCCGCGCTCAGGCTTTTGACGCGCGGCGCCTTGGAGATAGTCGGCGTCGGCGGCGTCTTCAGCGCAGAGGACGCCTGGGAGAAAATCTGCGCGGGCGCCGGGTTAGTTCAGCTTTACACGGGCTTCGTCTACGAGGGGCTGGGCGTCGCGCGGCGCATCAACGAGGGGCTGGCGGCGCTCGTCGAGCGCCACGGCTTCCGCACGCTGGACGAGGCCGTCGGCTGCCGCGCCGAGGAGCTTGCGGCCGCCTGAATTTGAGAGGGCCGCCGTCTGAAATCAACGACTTTGAAGGGAGGAAGCCCGATGGCGACAGGCACGGCCGGGGCCGTCTCGGCGAGGGAAAAGCTCATCGTCGCGCTCGACGTGGACACGGCCGCGGAGGCGCTCAGACTCTTCGGCGAGCTTCGCGGCGAGGCCGGCATGTTCAAGGTCGGCTCGCAGCTCTTCACGGCCGCCGGCCCCGAACTCGTCCGCCGGCTCGTGGGCGATGGCGCGCGCGTCTTCCTCGACCTCAAGTTTCACGACATCCCGAACACCGTCGCCGCGGCCGCGCGCGAGGCCGTCCGGCTCGGCGTCAAACTCTTCAACGTCCACGCCGCGGGCGGCGGAGAGATGATGCGCCGCGCGGCCGAAGCGACTTCCGAAGAGGCCGCCCGGCTGGGGGTTGAAAAGCCGAGCCTCATCGCCGTCACCGTCCTGACGAGCATGGACGCGGACACTTTAACGGAGACGGGCGTCGCCGCCCCCTCGGTCGAGGGGCACGTCCGGCGGCTCGCGCGGCTCGCCGACTCGTCGGGGCTCGACGGCGTCGTCGCCTCGCCCCACGAGATCATCCCCGTGCGCGAGTCGGTCGGCCGCGCCGACTTCCTCGTCGTCACGCCGGGCGTCCACCCGTCGGCGTCGGCCTACGCCGACCAGAAGCGCGTCACCTCGCCCGCCGAGGCGGTTCAAAGGGGCGCGGACTTCGTCGTCGTCGGCCGCGCCATACTCAACTCGCCCGACACCGCGCAGGCCGCGCGCGCCGTCGTCGAAGAGATGGAGGGAGGGGGAGGAAGTAGACGGTAGTCAGTAGCCGGTAGCGCCCCGCGTCGAGGGCGTTGACGCCGACACACGGACGATTCGATTGCGGAGGTTTTTCTACCGACGACTGTCTACCGTCTACCGTCTACTGCTTTGAGATGAGCGTCGAGTATCACAAGATGGGGAGCGGCCCGGCGTTCGTGTACGTCTGCGGCATCGAGGGTTCCGGGAAGCTCTTTTACAAGCAGGCCGCAGAC
>DASWNR010000194.1:0-22222 GCA_036399155.1 Pyrinomonadaceae bacterium | reverse complement strand
TGCGGCGAGATAGAGGCACGGCTCTCGGCCGTCGGAGACCTCCACCGCTCGCAGATGCGACGCGACCGCACGCGCTCGCTCCTCAAAGAAGTCTCCGACCTCGAACGCCTCGTCGGCCGAATCAACATGGGGACGGCCACGCCGCGCGACCTCGTCGCGCTCCGCCGTTCACTCAATCAAGTCCCCGCCGTCCGCTCGGCCTTATCGGACGCCGAGGCGTCGCTCCTCCAAGTCGTCGTCGAGAACGCGGACGAGCTGCCCGACGTGCGCGAACTCGTCGGACGCGCGCTCTCCGACGACCCGCCCGTCAACTTCTCGGAAGGCGGCGTCGTCCGCGACGGCTTCGACTCGGAGCTGGACGAGCTGCGCTCGGTCAGCCGCGACGCCAAGCAGACCATCGCCGCCATCGAGTCGCGCGAGCGCACGCGCTCCGGCATCAACAGCCTGCGCGTCCGCTTCAACAACGTCTTCGGCTACTTCATAGAGGTCTCGAAGTCGGTCGCCGCGCGCGTGCCCGCGGACTACGAGCGGCGGCAGACGCTCGCCAACGCCGAGCGCTACACGACGCCCGAGCTGAGGGAGTGGGAGCAGAAGGTTCTGGGCGCAGAGGGTCGCATACTCGAAATCGAGGCGCGCATCTTCGGCGAGGTGCGCGCGGCGGTGGCCGCAGAGACGCGCCGCCTACAGGCGACCGCGCGCGCCCTCTCCGTCCTGGACGTGCTCGCCTCGCTCGCCGAAGTCGCCGCGCGCCGGCGCTACCAGCGCCCCGAACTCCACGACGGCGACGAGCTTGAGATTAAGTCGGGCCGCCACCCCGTCATCGAGGCCATCGGCGACGCGCCCTTCGTCCCAAACGACCTCCACATGAACGGCTCGGACGAGCGTCTGCTCATCATCACGGGGCCGAACATGGGCGGCAAGTCCACCCTGCTCCGTCAGACGGCGCTCATCTGCCTCCTGGCGCAGATGGGCTCGTTCGTCCCGGCCGAGAGCGCGCGCCTGCCCGTGCTCGACCGCATCTGGACGCGCGTCGGGGCGAGCGACGACCTCTCGCGCGGCCGCTCGACATTCATGGTCGAGATGACCGAGACGGCGGCCATCCTCCACAACGCGACGCCGCGCTCGCTCGTCATCCTCGACGAGATAGGGCGCGGCACCGCGACCTTCGACGGGCTCTCCATCGCCTGGGCCGTCGCCGAGCACCTGCACGACTCCGCCGAGCACTCCGCGAAGACGCTCTTCGCCACGCACTACCACGAGCTGACCGAGCTGGCCGAGCGCCTGCCCGGCGCGCAGAACTACCAGATCCGCGTCGCCGAGCGCGAGGGCGAGGTCATCTTCCTCTACAAGATCGAGCGCGGCCGCGCGTCGAAGTCCTACGGCATCGAGGTCGCGCGACTGGCGGGGCTCCCGCCCTCCGTGCTCGCGCGCGCGCGCGAGGTGCTCTCGAAGCTTGAGGGCTACGAGCTTGACGTGTTCGCGGGGGAGGGCGCGCCGGGGCTTCAGCCCGTGCCGCCTGCCGCGCCCGCGGCCGCGGCCGCGAAGGAGGTGGGGGCCAACGGCCACGACGCGCTCGGGCGCGCCGCGTCGCGCGCCGGGCGCCGCGCGCTCGCCGCGCAGGTCACGCTCTTCGACTCGGTCAACCAGAGCCTCCTTGACGAGCTTCGCGGCCTTGATGTAGAAACCCTCACAGGTGATGAGGCGCGTCGCCTCCTACTCGGGCTGAAGAACAGAATCGTCTAATGACCGACTCGCAAACCCTTCTAACGCTCCCGCTCGAAAAGCAAATCGGACAACTGCTCTTTATCGGCCTGCCGGGCACGGGGCTCGACGCCGAGGCGCGCGCGCTCGTCGAGGAGGTCTCGCCCGGCGGCGTCATCGTCTTCGGCCGCAACGTCGCGAGCCCCGAGCAGCTCCGCGCGCTGCTCGACGGCGTCCGCGCGATGATGCGCGTCGAGCCGCTCGTCGGCATCGACCAGGAGGGCGGGCTCGTCGACCGGCTCCGCAAAATCTGCACGCCGATGCCGGCCGCGCGCGTCATACGCCAGCACGGCGACCTCGCCGCCGCGCGCACGCACGGCCGCATCACGGGCGAGGTCTTGCGGCTCCTCGGCTTCAACATGAACTTCGCGCCCGTCATGTCCATCATGACCGAGGACCGCGACCTGCTCTCGAACGGCCTCTACTCGCGCTCGTTCGGGCGCTCGCCGGGCGAGGTGCTCGGCTACACGATGGTCTACCTGCGCGGGTTGCAGGGGACGGGGCTTCTGGGGTGCGCCAAGCACTTCCCCGGCATCGGCGCGGGCGAGGTGGACACGCACGACGAGATGGCCGTCATACACCTCACGCACGACGACCTCATCGCGCAGGACCTCGCGCCCTACATCGAGCTCTTCCAGCGCGAAGACAACATGGTGCGCGCCGTCATGGTCAGCCACGGCGGCTTCCCCAACATAGACATCCACCGGGGCATCGCCGGCGGCCGGCTCGTCCCGGCCTCCATCAACCCGTCCATCGTCCGCGACCTTTTGCGCGACGAGCTGGGCTTCGACGGGCTCGTCGTCACCGACGACCTTGAGATGGGCGCCATCGCCAAGCACTGCGAGATCGAGGACGCCGCGCTGCGCGCCATCCTCGCGGGCGAGGACATGCTCCTCATCTGCGCGCGCCCCGACCTCATCCGGCGCGCCTACCACGCGCTCGTCGAGGCGGCGCGGCGCGGCGAGCTTTCGCGCGGCCGCATACAGGCGTCCCTGCGCCGCATCGCCGCCTTCAAGTCTATGGTCAAGCCGCCGCTCGACTTCGACCCGAAGCGCTTGCAGGAGCTTTCGATGGAGATCGCCGAGCTGAACAGCAAGCTCAACTACAAGTACGGAGGGAAATTCTGAATGCGTAACCGAAAAGCCGGACTCCTCTTCGCCGTCACCGCGGCCGCCGCGACGCTTCTGGCCGCCTGCGGCGGCGGCGGGGGCGGCTTGACGGGCGTGTCTACGGCGCGCTTCCGCGCGCCCGTCGTGCTCAAGGTCAACGCCGCCAGCGCCCCGACGCGCCAGTACGCCGGAATCATCCAGAACCAGCTCAAGCAGGTCGGCATCCCCTGCGAGATAGAGACCGTCGAGTTCAACACGCTGCTCGAACAGCAGACCAAGGGTCAGTTCCAGTTGACCACGGGGCGCTGGGTCGGCGGCAACCAGGACCCCGTCTACCTCTTCGACCTCTTCCGCACCGGCTCGTTCCGCAACCGCGGGCGCTACTCGAACCCCGAGCTGGACAAGATTCTCGACGAGGCGATGAACGCCGCCGACCGCGGGCGCGCGAAAGAACTCTGGGTGCAGGCGCAGGAGATCACCAGCCGCGAGCTGCCGCAGTTCCCACTCTGGTACGCAGACCAGTTGGTCGTCGCGCGCCGCAACGTGCAGAACATCAACGTCCCGCCGGACGGCGACTGGCGCTTCCTCCGCGACGTGACGGTCGATGGCGGCAAGCAGGGCCCCTTCGTCGTCGTGCTCGAATCGAACCCCGCCACGCTCGACCAGCTACGCAGCACGGACGCCTCGGCCGAGCGCCTCCGCCAACTGATGTTCAACTCGCTGGTGCGCAAGAACGAGACCTTCGACTACGTCGGCGACCTCGCCTCGGACATCCAGACCGCGCCCGACGGGCTGGGCTACACCTTCAAGCTCCGCGACGGCGTGAAGTTCCACAACGGGAAGGCGTTCACCTCGGCCGACGCCAAGTACACGCTCGAAACGCTGCTGGCGTCCGACTCGGCCAAGGCCAACGACTTCTTCGAGACCGCGGGCGGGCAGCGCAACCCCCTCGTCAGGGCCATCGAGACGCCCGACCCGCTCACGCTCGTCGTGCGACTCCACAAGCCCCTGAACAAGTTCCTCTCCGGCCTCGTCGCCGTCGGCATGATGCCGCAGGGCTACACGACCGACCAGCAGAAGCAGGCGCCCGTCGGCACCGGCGCCTTCAAGTTCGTCCGCCTCGACGAGTCGCAGCAGATCGTAGACCTCGCCGCGCACGACGCCTACTGGGGCGGCGCGCCCGCCGTCAAGCAGTTGCGCGTCCGCACCATCCTCGACGCCAACACGCTCCAGGCCGAGCTGCGCAGCGGCGGCGTTGACATCGCGCAGGCCGCCAACCTACAGCCCGACACTTACGAGTCGCTCAAGCAGGACCCGAACCTGAAGGTGGCGCAGTTCCCCGGCGTCAACGTCGTCTACCTGCTCTTCAACACGACGGCCGAGCCGCTCTCGGACGCGCGCGTCCGCCAGGCCATCGCCTACGCCATCGACCGCCAGGCCATCGTCAAAGAGCTTCTGCTCGGGCAGGCGCGCGTCGCCAACTCGATCCTGCCCGAACAGTCCTGGGCCTACGCGCCCGGGCAGGTCTACAACTTCGACCCCGCGAAGGCCAAACAGATTCTCGACGACGCAGGCTACAAGGGCGGCCAGTAGGCGACGGGCCCGAGCCGGCGGCTCCGGCGCACTCACACGCCTTTGGGCGCGACTGCGCCAGAGCGTCAAGAAGCGAGGCCGCGCCCTACTGAAATTCAATCGAGCTCCCTGTTAGCCTCGCTCAAAATCTCTTCAAGCACGGCGCGCGTCACGACACCTTCTCGAACGAGGCGGGGGGTCGGGCGGGTCACGTCAACCACGGTCGAGGGTAGCTCGGAGCGCGCGGGGCCGCCGTCTATGACGAGCACGGAGCCTTCGGGGAAGTAGCGCGCGGCCTCTTCGGCCGTGCGTGCGGGTGGGCGGCCCGCGGGGTTGGCGCTCGTCGCGGTGAGCAGGCCGCCGCAAGCGCGGACGAACCCGCGCACCTCCTCGTCGTCCGGCAGTCGGACGCCGACCGTGCCCGTGTGAGCGGTCAGAAGCTCCGGCGCCACGGGGAGCGCGGCCATGACCAGCGTGAGCGGGCCCGGCCAGAGGCTTATTGCCAGCGCCTCACTACAGCGCGTCTGGAATCCGGCGGCGAGCCGCATGAGGCCGTCTACGTCACTGAACAGGACGAGGATGGGCTTGCCGTCGCGCCCTTTGAGTGCGTTGATTCTTTCGAGCGCTTCGGCGTTGAAGGGGTCGGCGCCCAGGCCGTAGAAGGTGTCGGTGCGGAAGGCCACGACGCCGCCGCGCGCGACGTGTGCGGCGGCGCGCTCGCGCGCCTCGGGGCTGTCGGGGTAAATTAACAAGGCTCGAACCTCCCGCGCGATGTTAGCAGAGACGCGGGACTTTTTCCCCGAAGTCCGAAAAAGTCCGAATTTGCCCGAAACAACATCCAAGCTGTCGAACTACGCCGCGCTGCCGGGGCGCGCGGCGCGCCTCGTCCTGAGCGAGCCAGGGGCGGCGCTGCTCGCCGCGCGGATGGGCGCGTGGGTCGTCGCGGTCTCGCTCGTGATGAGGGTGTTGCCACTGCCGCGCGCGATGCGCCTCGTCTCACCGCGAAGGCGGCGGGCGCGGGGGCCGTCCGACGCGTCGGAGGCGCAGGCGCGGCTGGCGCGGCTGCTCGACTCCGTGCTCGCCGCGGACTTCTGGGTCTTCACGCCGACCTGCTGGAAGCGCGCGCCCGTGCTCCACCGCTACCTCGCGCTCGAAGGCATCGAGACGCGCGTCCTCTTCGGCGTCAGGCGCGGAGGGGGCGGCGGCGACGCGCTGAGCGGCCACGCGTGGCTCGAAGCCGAAGGCCGTCCGCTCCTCGAAAAGACCCCGCCCGACTACAAAGTCACCTACAGCTTCCCGCCTTTGAAAAGCCAGCAGACAGTAGACGGTAGTCAGTAGTCAGTAGAACAAACCGAAGGCGGCGCGTCCCGGCTGATGGCCGAAGACGCGCCGCCTCTTCTTTCTACCGTCTACCGTCTACTGACTACTACTGCCTTACGGCAGCGCTTCGACGTTGACGTACGCCTTGAAGCGGCCCGTCTTCTGGATGCCGAACAGCAGTTGGAAGTCGTAGTCGGCGCCCGGCGCGAGCGGCGTGACGAGCGTAATCGTCCCGGCCGAGAGCGTCGAGTTGAAGCCCCCGCCGTTAGGCTGCGCGGGCGGCTGCTCAAGCGTCGTCCCGAAGACGGTCGTCGGCAGGTCGGCGTTACACGGGTCCGCGACGACTTCGAGCGAAGAGGTGCGCGCCCTCAGGTCTGCGTACTCCCCCGGAGCCGGGAAGGTCGTCTGGTCGATGAGGCGGAAGCGCAGGCGCGTGACGTTCGCGCCCGTGTTGTTCGTCACCCTGATGCGTATCGCGAGCGTGCCGAAGGGTGAGTTGTTCCCCGGGTCGGACGTGAAGTCGCGCGCGCGGTTCGGCGCCGCCGACGACGCGAGGCAGGGGAAAATCCTGCTGCCCGGGAACAGGCTGTTGCGCTGTATCGGCGAGGTCGAGTTCTCAGGCCCCGGCGCCCCGAGCCTCTGGCCGCCGCCGGCCGGCGTGCCGCTCGTGTCCACGAAGACGAAGTCGGCGGCGTTGTCGCCCGTGTCCCGCGGCGTCGAGCGCGTGCAGGGCCCGAGCGTCACGATTGAGCCGCCCTTGCCGCACAAATCGCGGAAGAAGCTGTACTCGATGCCCGAGAGGTATGACGCACCGCCGAGCGCGGGGTAGCCCGCCCCCTCCTTGAAGAGCGTGTTGGCCTCGCTGGTCGAGCCGGCGGCGTCGAGCCGCGTGTTCAGGTTGAAGTTGGCGGGGTTCGCCGTGTTGAAGAGTGCGAAGCCGACGTTGTCGGAAATCTCGGTCGTGTAGGTCGCGTCGCCGGTCGCCGTGGCGCTCGGCCCCGGGACGGTGTCATTCTCGGGCGCGGCCTCGACGCTCTGCCGCCCGACGCGCGTGGTCTTCTTCTTCCTCGCGCGGCTGCCCGCCGCCGTCGGCTCCGAAGTCTGCACCGGCGCGTCGGGCTCGTCGCCGCCGCCGCCCGCCGCCGGCGTGGTGCTCGCCGGGTACGAGCCGAGCGTGTAGCCGCCGGAGTTGACCCCGAGGTAGTGTCCGCGCGCGGGGATGACCGTGCCGTTCGGAATCGTGAAGCGCGTCAGGAAGTCGGCGGCCGCGACCGCGAAGCCGGCCGAGCCGTCGAAAGCCTGGACGGTGACGTTCGAGTCGCTGTCGTTATAAATCTCGATGAACTCGTCGCTCGCGCCGCCGGGGCCGCGCAGTCGGAACTCGGAGATGATGAGCGGCGTGGCGGGCGCGGCGACGACGTTGTACTGGAAGGTCGAGGCGCAGCCCGTCGTCGAGTCCGTGCAGGAGAAGCAGCTCGGGCAGGTGCCCGAGTTGGCGAAGACCTCGGGGCCGCCGCCCGAGTGCCACGCGCCGAGGATGTACTTGACGGTCGTGCCCGCGGGCTGCGCGGGGATGACGCCCGTCAACACGTCGACTATCTGGCACCCCTGCGTCTGGTCGGAGTAGGTGCAGGTGTAGCTCGCGGTCGCCACCTGCGTCGTGCCGAAGGGCGTGCCGAAACTGCCCGAGGGGTTCGAGCCGTCGGTCGTGTAGTAGACGCGCGCCTGGTTTGTGAAGAACTGGAATTCGACCTTGAAGTGCAGCGTGTAGGTCTCGGGCGAGTAGATTTGGAAGCCGGCCGCGCCGCCGCGGTCGGTGTTCTCGACGTAGCGCCCGCAGGCGGTGTCCGTGCCGCCCGAAGGGCAGGTCGGGGTCGCGACGAAGTTGGCCGTCTGCCCGTGGTAGACGTAGTTGGCCGTGGCCGCCGCGTCCGCCGGGCAAAGGCAGACGAAGGCGCAAGCGGCGAGGGTTAAAAGAAACTTACGCATGGACGATTCCTCCTGGTCAGGGCGGCGGGCGGCCGTGCTGCCTCCCGCCTCGGGGCTTGAGCCGGTTCTCGACGAATGTTCGGGCGCGTAGGGAATCGCCCGAACGTGTCGGCCGCGCCCCTGCTTCCGGTTAATTTTCAGTTTTCTTTAGTGGCCTGTACGGGGAAGCGCGCCCGATTTTACACGAGCCGGCACGGCCGTCAAAAAGAATCTTCCGGCCGCGAGGCCGGCCCGCCCCCCGACGACGCGGCGCCGCGCGAAGCGAGCACGCGCGCCCTCAACCTGCGCGCGAGCGCCGGCCAGTCGAAGAAGACGAGGTAGAGCGCGAGGTGGTACGGGAAGAAGATGTTCATCAGGACGAGCGTGGCGAGGTGGAACAAGACGCCCGCCGCGAGGATGGGCACGCGCGCGCGACGCGAGAAGACCGCGAGCGGGAAGGCCAGCTCCCACGCGAGCGCGAGCGCGACGAAATAGGGCGTCCACTCCCGATGCCCGACGAGCCAGAAGGCCGCGCGGAAGTGCGTGTCGTGAAGGTTGTCGAGCGAGTTCGTGACGGCGAGCGCCGGCAGGTTGTCCGGGCTCAGGTAGCCCGGCCCCGCGACGCGCAGCTTGATGAGCGCCGAGCTGAAGTAAGACCACGCGAGCAGCAGGCGCATCAGCAGGACGGGGTAGCCGTAGACGAGCGCCCCGTCCGAATCCTTCGCCCTCCACGCGCCGACGCGCCCGCGCAGAGAGTCGAGCGAGAAGGCGTCGCCGCAGGGCGTGAAGGCCAGCACGAAGAGGACGAAGACGGCGGGCATCTCGTCGTGGTTGAAGTGCGTGAAGCTGCGCAGGAGCCCCTGGTGGAAGAGGAAGAACAGCGCCGCAGTCTTCGTCGTGTAGTTCGTGAACAGCCCCGCCGCCGCCGCGAGCAGCGAGGCGGCGAAGACCCACTTGAAGGCCGTCATCGCGCCCGGCGTCAGCAGGCGCTCGTAGAAGCCCCACGGGAGCAGACGCATCGCGCCGGTCGGGCGCAGCACCGTGGTGGGGAGGCGTCCCAGGTTGTCGAAGGAGGTCAGGAGGACTTCGCAGAGCACGAAGCCGAAGACGCCCGCGCGCACCGCGCCGAGCGCCCCGGCGTCGGCCGGCACAAGCCTTCTTAAAGCTCCGCTCTCCACGTCTCGACGAAGCGTTGGAAGTCGGCGTAAGCGCCGCCGTCCCACCTGTACGCGTCGAGGCGGACGGCGCGCAGGCGGCGCGGCGAGTCGGCGGGCAGGCCGGCGTTGTGGCTCTCGCCCCACGCGCGCAGAAGCTCGGGCAGGCGCGCCGCGCGCGGGAGTTTGTCCGCGCCGCCGGCGCGTGCGGCGAGCGCGACGTTTGAAGGGTGCGGGTGTGCGATTGTAAAACTCTTGTTCTCGACGGTCGCGCCGACGAGCGACCAGTGACGCCAGCTCAGCGCGTCCGTTAGCTCCGCGGGCGGGAGGTCAACCGTCTCGCCGCCGACCGTCTCGCCGCGGAGGACGAAGTAGTCCGTGCCTTTGCGCACGTCGCCGCCCGCCATCATCATCGTGTAGGCCGGGAACGGGTAGAGGTTTCTGATTGAGAGGAACGACCAGACGAGCGGCGCCGCGAGCGCGGCCGTCAGCAGCGCGTAGCGCAGACGCACGCGGCGCGCGTAGGGCGCGTCGCCGCCCGCGTGTCCGGCGTGCGAGGTGTCTCCGGCCATACTTTGAAAGGGTTTCGGAAGCGCCCACGCTTCGACGGCTCAGGCCGCGCGGACGAGCTTGAAGGCGCGAAGGTTGTCGAGGAGTCTCCGCACGCTCTCGGCGGCGTGCTCGGGCGTCACGTCGTAGGCGGCCGTTATCTGCCCAACAATCTCTTCGAGCGTCTGCTTCTTCTCAAGCCCGCGCCAGACGATCATCCCCGTCTCGTTCAACTGAAAATACTTCTTCGTGTTGAGATCGACGAGGATGCCCTCGCCCGCGTCGAACTCCGTGAAGACAACGTGTTCCTGCGGCAGAAGTCCGTTCGTGCCCGTCAAGGTCATGCACACCTCGTCACCCTTATTCGTCAAAGCTCTCAAGCGCCCGGCGTCACGGGCTGTAAGACCGGGAGCGCGCGCGGCGGCGGCGCGGCGGCGGCGGCCCCGCCGTGCCACGGAATCTTGCCGAAGCTCTGGAGGCAGAAGAGGCACGGCGAGCCGAGATAGAGGTCGGGCTTCGCGCCCGAAACGGCGGCCGCCGCGAGCGCCTCGCGCCTGCGCTCCGTCTGCGCCGAGGCCACGTCGCGCAGCCGCGCGACGGCCGTCGCGAAGCTCTCATCGTTCAGGTCGGCGACCACATCCTGCTCGCCCCGCGCGCCGCGGTAGCCCGAGAGGTTGCAGCAGAGCGAGAGACGGCCGCGGTAATCTATGTTGCAGCTCGTCCCGGCGAGCGCGGAGCAGGGCGGCTCGGGGTCGATGTTGTAGTAGCCGACTTCGAGGCTGACGCGCATCCTGAAGACGCGCGCGAGCACCGCCACCTCCTGCCCGGCCTCCGTACGCTCTTCGGCCGAGAGCGACATCTCGTCGTCGGCCGCGCCCGAGGTCGGGAGGTTGTAGCCGAAGCTCAGCGCGGACGCGCCCATGCGCGCGGCGAAGAGCGCGATCTGTTCGAGGAGCGGGAGCGTGTCGCGGCGCAGACCCACCTTGACGACGAAGGGCAGGCGCGCGGCCTGGCAGCGCGCGAAGGCGCGCACGAGCCGTACGAACGAGCCTTCGCCGCGCCAGCGGTCGTGCGTCTCGCGCGTCGGGCCGTCGAGGCTGAACGAGACGTGGCTGACGGCCGCGCGGTTGGCGGCGACCGCCGGCCAGATTCTCTCGAAGTGCCAGCCGTTGGTGACGAAGCTGCACGTCAGCCCCTCCGCGCCCACGGCCTCGACGACCTCCCGGAAGCGCGGGTGGAGCGTCGTCTCGCCGCCCGTGAACATGACCTGCTTCGCGCCGACGGCCTCGCGCGCCTCGCGCACGACGCGGCGGAGCAGCTCCACGTTGAAGAAGTTGGCGGGCGTGTGGTAGAGCGCGTCCTCGTCGCGCAGGCAGTAGGAGCAGTGGAGGTTGCAGATGTTCGTCAGCTCGACTATCAGGCGCGGCGGCCCGTAGTCGCGCTCGCGCGCGGGCCCCCGCGCCGCCTCCGCCGTGTGCGTGCTCACTTCACCTCCCCGCGCGCGCACGCGCGAACGAACGCCGACGCGTGCCCCGCGTCGCCTAAGAGGTCTGTCCCCGCGCGCAGCTCGTAGCCGGCGGCCTGTCGCGCGAGGCCGGCGAGCACGCCGAGGTGCGCGGGCGCGGACGGCTTGTCGTAACACGCCCAGGGGCACATGCGCAGGAGCTGGCGCATCGTCTCGGCCTGCGAGATTCTGCGCGCGCGGCTCGACGGCTCGCGCGTGACGGTCGGGAAGAAGACGGCGCGCGGGACGCAGGATTCGGCGAAGCGTTCGGGGAAGATTTCCTCCGGCTCGAAACGCCGCTTGAGCGGGTCGAAGGGCGCGGGCTCGGAGAGGCGGTCTTCAAAGCCGCAGAGGACGCCGGCGGCGATGGTCGGTTCGGCGACGGCGAACTGCCGGCGCAGCGCGCGCGCCTCGACGTTTGTGCCGCGCCCTTCGAGGAGCAGCGAGTCGTCCGAAAGATACCGCCAGCCCGCGCCCGCGAGCTGCGTGGCGAGCGTAGACTTGCCGCTCCCCGAAGGGCCGACGACCAGAAGGCCGTCGCCCGACTCCGGCTCGACTACACCAGCGCCGTGCAGCTCGAAGAGGCCGCAGCGCCGCAGCGCCGTCATCGAGGCGTCGAAAATTAGACGCGCCAGCGCCGCCCTCTCGCGCGCTTCGGGCCCTGAACCGAACCAGACCTCGACGCGGCGCGGGCTCTCGGCGAGGACGCGCACGGCCGAGCCGTTGCTCTCGAAGAAGTAGCTTTGCCCGTCGGTGTGGCAGACGCCGCCGCCCGCCGTCTCGAACGTTTCGAGCCCGGGCGGCGCGTCGGGCGCCGCGCCACCGAGGGCGACGATGGTCACGTCCGGCTCTTCGCGCTCCGCGCCTTCGAGCGCGGAGACGTGCCAGCCGGAGAAGTAGCGCCGGAAAAGCCCGGCGGCCTCTTCGTCTTCGGCACGGACGCAAATGAAACGACCGGCCACGGCGTAGAAGCTTGCGTGAGCCGGTCTTTCATTTCGTCCGACGCCCGCGTGGGGCGTTTCGGGGCTGGTCACTCTGAACATCGCACCGCGAGACTTCGGCCGCAGCCGCAGGGTCTTAGTTGGTCGCGCCGCTGTCGGTCAGTTGGAAAAAGGTCGTGGCTTCGAGCACGTCGATGGGGAAGGAGACTTCCGGCTCCACGAACGTCTTCTTGTCCGCGGACGCCGCGGCCGGCCGGGCCGTCTCAACTTCGTTGACCTGGGAAAGCTGTACGGGGATCAGATTCTCGGTCTTCGTGATCAAGTTAATGCCTCCTGTAGATTTACAAAGATTTGGCCGAAGCCGGTGAATAAAGCGCGAGGCGGAGGGGCTGCACCTGAAACGTCTGCAAGTCAACCCGGTAGTAAAATCGCACGCCCGGGGAGAGGCTCCTGAAAGCCTGATCCAGCGGGAAGTTCTGAAAGTCTACGTCGACCAGCTCGGCCGACTCGTACCGCATCTCGAAGGGGACGCCGACCTCGCTGGCGATCTTGAAGAGCACGACCGACAGGGGCTGCTTTCGCGCGCGCACGCTCAGTTGGTTGTTGGCGAAGGAGACGCGGAGCGGGTCCTCCTCCTCCTTCTTCTTCTGCGCCTCGGTGTCGGTGCCCTCCTCCGTGTCGCCCTCGATGAGTATGGCCTCGGAGGTGCCGCGCACGGCGGCGTTCATCGACGGCGCGGGCTCGTTCATGCCCTGGAGGTAGACGGCCAGCGCCTTCGGCTCGTCGCCGCCCTCGCCGCCCGCGACGTAATCGACGTAAGACTGCGGGGCGAGCATCCGAAGCGTCGCGTCAAGGTTGAGCCCGCCGAACTCAAGCGTCACCTTCTGCTTCGCCATCAGCGGCGTCAGCGTGAACGGCACTTTCAAAAGCCGCGAAAGCTCGCCCGTGATCTCTGAGAGCGGTGCCTCCTTCGCCTTGACGGTGAAGGTGTAGGGCGCGCCCTTGCTCATCCTGACGCTCCAGGGCTTCGCAGCCGCCTTCGGCGCGGCCTGCGCGGCCGCGGGCGCCGGCGCGGGCTTCGCGTCCCCGCCGGCCTTCTGGTCTGCAAAGATCGTCGCCGGCGAGAGCGCCAGCCCGAGGGCAACACCGGCGGCAGACAGCAAGCGCCGCCGGCTAAAATGGCTTTCTGGCATAAAACGCAAACGTCCCTACTCGGTAAAGCTCCGACCCGGGTTTTTCGTGGACTAAAAAGGAGCGGCCCTTCGCGTCGGCAAGGTACAACAGGTACTTAAACGGACATTGCGACGGGCAAGCGGAAGCTAACATAAATAAACAACAAGGTCAACGGCATAGCACCGAAGGCCCTCGCGCGAGCCGGGGGCGCGTTAATGCGTGTCGCCGCCCTTGCGGGCCAGCCTCACGGGTCGCAAAAAGTAGTACAGGAAATTCATCCCGGCCGGGAGCCGCAAGGCCGCGAGGTCGCCGTCGGTGGGCGTAAAGATGTGGCGCAGGTAGGCCGCCTTCTCCCTGAGCCGGCCGCGCGCGCGCACGTTGAAGCTGACGTTGCGTGCGAAGCCCGCCGGCTCGTACTCCGCGCCGTCGAAGAGCGCCGAAGCAGTCTCGGACGCGAGAGCGGAGACGACCGGGTCGCGCGTCTCAGCGAGCAAGCCGTCCGGCAGCCTCGCCCCGAGCAGCCCGCGCGCGAGCCGGAGCGAGAGGCGGAGCATGCGTTCGACGCGCGAGTCGCGCGCGCGCGCGAGGACGAAATCCCAGTCCAGTTCCGGCCGCGAGCCGAGGAGCGCGGCCACGTCGCAGACCCACGCCAGCCGTCCCCAGAGGTGCTTCGTCCCGTGCACGGCGAGCGCGAGGAGAAGGTCTTCGGGCGAGAGGCACTTCACCCCCGCGCCGAAGAGCGTCACCGCGGAGGCGCGCTCCCACGCGCCTTCGCCGAGGCGGACGGAGGCGAACGGCTTGGGCGCGACCTCCCAGTGCAGCTCGACAATCAGCTTCCCGCCGTCGCGCGTGAAGGCGAGGTTGTGCTGCCGCCGCACCAGAAACCTCTCCTGCGCCGCCGTCAGCCCCGCTGGCTTGCCGTAGCCGAGCGACAAAAGCTGCTCGCCCGCGCGCGCCACGTCGCGCCTGCGGACGAGCACGTCGAGGTCTATGAAGCGTCGCAGAGCGAGGTCGCCGTAAGCCTGTACGGCGAGCGCCGGGCCTTTGTAGGCGAGCAACTGGACGCCCGCCGCGCCGAACAGACGCGAGACGCGCGCGAGCTCGCCGGCGAGGAGCGTGTTGCGCGTCGCGTTCTCGCGGAACTTCTCGCGCAGCCTCTCGCGCGTCTCGGGCGGCGCCGCGCCCGGCGCGGACTCTTCCAGCCCGCGGTAAAGGAGCGGCAGCACCGCGTGTCTTCGCGCGAGCCCGCAGAGGTAGTCCCAATCGACTTCCCCGCCCGCGAGCGCGCGCAGGCGCGACGCGGTGGCCGGGCCGCCGCCCCTGCGCGCGCACAGGAGCAGCAGCTCGTTCTCGGGCCGCGCGGTCGCGAGCCCGTACAGTTCCGCGTCGGGGAAGAGTTCTGACATCTGTTGCAGGGCTTTGCGCGCGGCGCCGGTGCGTGTGCGGGGCTCAGCCGACCTTCACGGCGTAGCCGAGTCCGTCGCCGACGGGCAGGACGACCGAGAGCAGTTGCGGGTGTCGCATGAAGACCTGGTTGAACTCGCGCAGCGCCTGCGTCGAGGCGGTCTGCTCCTCCGAGCCTATCTCGCCCGCCACCCGCCCGCCCCAGAGCAGGTTGTCGACGATGACGAGCCCGCCCGCGCGCAGCAGCGGCAGGGAGAGTTCGAGGTACCCGACGTACTCCTCCTTCAGCGCGTCGATGAAGACCGCGTCGAAGGTCTCGCCAGAGAGGCGCGGCAGGACTTCGAGCGCGAGCCCGCGTTCGACGCGCACGCGCCCGCCGAAGCCTGCGCGCCCGAGGTAGTCTTCGCCGCGCGCGATCATCTCCTCGCTCGGCTCGATGGTGACGACCTCGCCGCCTTCGCCCATCCCGCGCAGCAGGTGCATGACGGTGTAGCCGATGGCCATGCCTATCTCAAGGACGCGGCGCGCGCCGATCGCTCGGGCCGTAATCTCGATGAAGCGTGCCACCTCGCGGTCGGCGATGGGGACGTTATGCTCTTCGGCGTAAGCCTCCATCTCGGCGAGCAGGTCGGCGCTCGCGGGCAGGAGGCGTTCGAGGTATTCGGCCTGTTCTGGCCTCACGATGGCGTCGAGACGCGCTTTCATCAGTCGGTGGCTCCGCGTTTGAAATTTAAGGGCGCGCAAGTCTAGCCCGGCCGGGGCGGGGCAGGCAAATTCCCTTTCAGGTGTCGGAATTATCCTGCGCGTCTTCATCGCCGCCGCCGCCCGCGTCGGACACGCTGACGTAGCGGCGCCCGAGCCCGAGCTCGCGCAGCTTGTGCTGTAGAGACTGCCGGTGCATGCCGAGGATGGCGGCGGCGCGCGTGACGTTCCCGCCCGTCTCTTCGAGGCAGCGCGCGATGTAGCGCCGCTCGAACTCGCGCCTGTCCTCGCGGAAGTCAGACGTGAAGGGGACGGCGAGCGCGCCCGGCTCGACGCCGGCGGCGGCGGGTGCGGCCGCGTCCTTCTGCGTCTTGCCGCCCGCGACTATCTCGTCGGGCAAGTCCTTCGCGGCGACCTCGCCGCCCTCCGCGAGAATCATCGAGCGCTCGACGGCGTTGCGCAGCTCGCGGACGTTCCCGGGCCAGTGATACTCGACCAGTCGCCGCAGCGCGGAGGGCGCGAGCGTGCGCGGCGGGAGCCCGTAGCGTTCGGCCGCCTGACGCGCGAACGTCTCGGCGAGGACGGGGATGTCCTCGCGCCGCTCCCTGAGCGCGGGTATCTCGACGGTGACGACCTGCAAGCGGTAGAAGAGGTCTGCGCGGAAGCTCCCCTTCTCGATGTCCTGCTCCAGCGGGCGGTGCGTGGCGCTGACGATGCGCACGTCTACGGCTATCGAGTCCGAGCCGCCGAGCCGCTCGATGCGCCTCTCTTCGAGCGCGCGCAGGAGTTTCGCCTGCACGTTGGCGCTCATGTCGCCTATCTCGTCGAGGAAGAGCGTGCCGCCGTCGGCCTGCTCGAATTTCCCGCGCCGGCGGCCGGCCGCGCCCGTGAAAGCGCCCTTTTCGTGGCCGAACAGCTCTGACTCTATCAGCTCCGAAGGGAGCGCGGCGCAGTTGACGGCGACGAAGCCGCCGCGCCGCCGGTGCGAGCTGCGCTCGTGCAGCTCGCGCGCGACCAGCTCCTTGCCCGTGCCCGACTCGCCGCGCACGAGGACGGTGGCGTCGGTCTCGGCGACCTTCTCAATCACCGAGCGGACTCGCATCATCGCCTCGGAGTTGCCGATGAGCGCGCCGCGCTGCGCGCCTTCGAGCTCGATGCGCTGGCGCAGGACGCGGTTCTCGCGGCGGAGGCCGACCGTCTCAAGCGCGTTCTTGACGACGAGCCGGAGGTCGTCAATCTCGAACGGCTTGGAGAGGTAGTCGTAGGCGCCGGCCTTGATGGCCTCGACCGCCACGCGCTCCGAGCCGTAGGCGGTGACCATGACGACGAGCGGCGCTCGCTCTTTCTCCCCTTCGGATGCAAGCTCGCGCAGGTATTCGAGGCCGCTCGACCCGGGCAGGTTCACGTCGAGCAGCATCAGGTCGGGCCGCCGCGCGGCGACGGCGGCGCGCGCCTCCTCGACGCTCCCGGCCTCCTCGACCTCGTAGCCGTAGCCGCCCAGAGCGCGCCGCATCCCGTAGCGCGCCGCCTCCTCGTCGTCAACCACGAGCACGCGCCAGCGCGCGCCACCCTCTTTCTCAACACTCATCTCGTTCTCCATGCCTCCGACAAGAAGCACGCCCCGTGCCAAAGTCTACTTCTTCAGCGGCAGCGTCAGCTCGAAGCGTGCGCCCCCGCCGGGACGGGGGGGCGCGAGGCGTGCGGTGCCGCCGACCTCCTCGATGCGCTTGCGGACGATGGCGAGCCCGAGGCCGGTGCCGCGCTGCTTGGTGGTGAAGAAGGGCTCCCAGACGCGTTCGCGCTGCTCGGGCGCGACGCCGGGGCCCGTGTCGGTGACGGCGACCGTCAGGCGGCCGTCCGACGCACCGGCCGAGAGCGTGACGCGGCCGCCCGCCGGGGTCGCGTGGAGCGCGTTGAGGGTCAGATTGGTCAGCGCGTCGCGGAGCGAGGAGGCGGCCGCGCCGTCAAGCTCCCCGGCCGCGTCGTTGATTTCCGACTTGAGCGCGACGCCTCGCGCGGCGGCCTCCCTCTGGAAGAGCGTCGTGACCGATTCGAGCACTTCGCCGAGGCGGCGCGGCTCGCCGGGCTGCGGGGCCGTGCCCGAGAAGCTGAGCATCTGCGTGACGCTGCGCGAGAGGCGGTCGGTCTCGCCGACGATGAGTTCGAGGTCGCGCGCGTACTCGCGCTTCATGTAATCGTCCTCGCGCAGGACTTGCGCGATTGACTTGATGGCCGAGAGCGGGTTCTTGACCTCGTGCGCGACCGTTGCGGCCATGCGGCCGAGCGCGGCGAGGCGCTCGCTCTGCGCGATGCGACGTTCGAGCCGGACGTTCTCCTCGACGAGCCGGCTGTCCTCGATGGCGATGGCGACCTGCCCGGCGAGCAGTTCGAGCGAGCCCCGCACCTCGTACGTGAGCGCCGCGGGCTCCGCGTCCACGAGCATCAGGCCGACGACGCGCTCGTCGCGCCGGAGCGCGAAGGCGAGTTCCCAGCCGCGCTCCCGCAGCAGAGTCGAGCCCTCGACCTGCCCCGGCCCCGCTTCGAGCGCGAGCACGCGCCCGGCCCACTCCTCTTCGTCCTCGCGCGCGCGCGCCGACTCGTCCGTCATCAACGCCGGCGCAGTGTCTACCGCCGTCGAAGTCGCGGCCGCGGCCGCGCCCGGCGAAGAAGCGCCGGCCGTCGCGCCGCGGCCCCCCTTCAACAGCCCCGGCACGTTCGCCTCGAAGTGCGTGCGCACGTCGGAGCCGTCTTCCTCACCCCCCGCGCCGTTGCCCGCGGCCTCGCGCGAGCGAGCGCCCTCGCCTTCCGCCTGCGCGCCGACGAAGCCCAAAGCCTTTCCGCCTTCGCCCTCGGGCGTCGCGGCGGCGAGGATGCGGACGCGCCTCAGCCCCAAACTCTCGGCGGCGCGCTCCTCGACGAAGCGGAGGAACTCGGCGAGCTGTCCGTAGCGGCCGGCCGACTTGCCGATGCGCGCCGCCACCTCGCGGAACAGCCCCGCCTCCTCCTCGAACAAACGTCGGAACCTGCGGTCGAGCCAGCGCCGCAGGGGCGCGGCCACCAGCGCGAGCAGCAGAATCATCAGCGACTCGACCGCGCCCGGCCGCAGGTCGTAAGCGTCCGTCAGCCACAGCGCGAGGTTGCGTATGCCGTAGAGGTAGACGACGAGGACGACCGCCGCGAACGACGCGAGAATCAGACTCTCCTTGAAGATGAGTTCCAGATAACGATAACGATAGATGTGATAAGCCAGCAGCGCCGTCGGCAGGAGCGAGCCGAGGTTCGCGACCGTCTGTAGGTAGAGCCCGAGCCGCGTCCCCTTCCCCCAGCCCAGCCCGTAGACGCCGAGGATGAGCGCCGCGATGCCGACGAACGAGGCCGCCAGCGTCTTCAGCAGGCGCCGCTCCGCCTGCGACTTCGACAGCCGCGCGATGAGAAAATCCGTCCCCGCGCACAGGCACAGGACGTAAGCCGCCCACAGCGCGAACGGCACCAGCAGGTGCGACAGGCGCTCGAACATCGGCGCGTACGCGCCCGTCCAGAGCTTCGGCGCGGCGTAGACTAGAAAGACCGCCGGCAGGTACGAAAGGTAGACGCGCGCCCTCTCACTCCACGTCAGCGCGCGTTCGCGCGCGTTCGCCCAGAGGTGAAGGTGAAGGTGCAGGAGGAGCGAGTAGGTCAGCGTCACGCTCGACACCGCGAGCGTGTCGGCCAGACGGAGCAGGGGCGTCCAGCGATCCTGCGAGAGCCCGAGCATCGTGTGGAGCGCGACCAGCAGGCTCGACACGTGCCACACGCCGAGCGCGACGGCGAGCACCAGCAGCACGCGCTCAAGCCGCCCCAGAGCGCGCCGGCTCCCCGCGAGCAGCGCCCCGATCCAGAAGTGAAGCGCCGCCGCCGTGCTGTACCCGATGAGCTGTAGGACTTCGAGCAGGGCCATGAAAAGTTAGA
This sequence comes from Pyrinomonadaceae bacterium, assembly GCA_036399155.1. GTDB lineage: Bacteria > Acidobacteriota > Blastocatellia > Pyrinomonadales > Pyrinomonadaceae > QHXN01. Next base: position 3,117 of record DASWNR010000194.1, on the reverse strand, counting down.
GGCCGGAGGTCGTCCGCCGGAAGTCAGTTAAAACCTTTGTCGCCGTCCGGCACTACGACCGTCGCGACTCAAGCCCACCGACCACCGGCCTCCGGCCTCCGGCCTCTTCTCACTGCTGACCGTCTGAGGACGCCGCCTCGCCCGCCGAGGGGGTGAGCGTGATCTCGATGCGGCGGTTGCGCGTGCGGCCGGCGGGGGTCGTGTTGGCCGAGACGGGGTTGGCAGTCCCCATCCCGCTGGCCTGTATGCGTGCGCCGTCCACGCCCGAGGAGACGAGGCGTCCGGCGAGCGCCTCGGCCCTGTCCTGCGACAGGCGCTGCAACTCGGCGGCGTCGCCGCGCGCGTCCACGAAGGACTCGATGCGAACGCGCAGCTCCGGGTTGTTGGCGAGCAGCGCCGCCAGCGGCTCGACCGTCGTGGAAAGTGCCTTCGGCGTCAGCTCGGCCGCGCGCGCGCCCGACCAGAGCGCGTCTGGCAGGACGAGCACGAGCCCCTGCGCCGTCTCGCGCACGCTGCCGTAGCGCGCGAGCGAAGACTTCAGGTTGGCGAGCGCCGCCTGCTGCTGCGCGGCGCGCCGCTCGCCCTCGATGCGCGCCTGCTCGGCCGAGCGCTCGCCCTCGATGCGCGCGAGCCTGAGCCGCGCCGCGTCGCCCTCGGTGCGCACCGACGCCAGCTCGTCGCGCAGGCGCGCGACCTCGCCGCGAAGCTCTCGAAGCTGCTGGTTGGCGTTGGCCGCGTCGCGCTCGGCAATCTCGCGCGAAGACTCTTCCTTGCGCAGCCGGTCGCGCAGCTCGCGTATGGTGTTGGCGGACTCGGCGGCGGTCTGCTCGGCCTCGCTGACGGCGCGGTCGCTCGCGGCCTTCTCGTCGCGGCGCTTGCGCGCGGCGGCGCGCAGCTCGGCCGTCTCCTCGGCCTTGACGCCGAGGCTGATGGCGCGGCGCGCGAGCGTGTCCACCTCGGCCTCGGACTGACCCAGACGCCAGGCGTTCTCCGCCTGTTCGAGCATCGTCCTCGCCTCCTGCAACTCGGCCGACGCGTCGCGCTCCGCGCCGCCGTAGCGCGCGAGGCTGACGGCCTGGCGCGCGCCGAGCAGCGAGACGGGCGTGCGTATGTAGTCGCGGTCGGCGAGGTCGGGCACGCGCGAGTCGCGGAAGTAGTCCGAGACGTTGCCGATGTACTGGACGGGGATGGTGTTCACCTGCGCGTCGCCGGGGTCGCGCGGCGGGAGGTTTTCGAGGACGACCATCCGGCTCGGGCTCCGCACGAGGTAGTGCGGCTCGGCCGTCACGATGAGCGCGAAGGTTTCGAGCGGCGTCGTCACGTCGACCTTGGTGTCGATGAACTGGCTGCCGCTGCGCTTCAGCTCGCCGAGGTTGTCGGCGCGACCCTCGGGCGAGACGGCCCAGAGCACGTAGGTCGTGTAGATGCTGCCCAGCTCGAAGGCGCGCGGCAGGTTGTCGATCTTCATCTCGACGCGCGTGTTGCGCCGCCCCGTGCGCCTCACCTTGGCCGAGCCGGACAGGCGCGGCAGCCGCGTCGTCCCGCGGAACTTGAGGCTCACGGCCTGCTCCAGCGGGTAGGAGACCGCGACCGTCTCGCGGCGGATGTCCGCCTGTGCGAGCGCCGCCGGGGCGCACAGCACGAGCGCGAACGCGACGGCCGCCACGCGTGTAAGAGAGCCAGGGAATCTCATAAACCGTACTCCTTTGGTCGAGTGAATTGACGCGCCCTGGGGAGCCTTGAGCGGGAAGCGCGGTGAAAACAGCCCTACAGCCTGATTGATGCCTCTAATCGCCCGCGCAGTTGCAGATAAAGTCGAAAGTCGGGGGGCCGTCACTACTGCCGCGCGGCGCGGCGTTCGTGGACGAGTCGCACGACGGCGATGGCGACGGCGCAGAGCAGGAAGATGTGTACGAAGCCTTCCCGGCCCATGACGAACTTTCCCACGAGCCACACGACGAACAGTGCCGCGGCGAGCAGTCGGACGTACAAGTTAACCCCTCGAAACTTTCGGCCGCCTCACTTCGCGGCCGTCTTGACCGAGCCCTTCGGCAGCTCGACCGCGCGCAGGCTGGTGCGGCCGGGGTCGCCGCCGACGAGGAGCCCGCCCCCGCCCAGGGCCGGCGCGACGACGAGCGAGCGGGGCGCGCCGCCCGACGACGCGGCGCCCGCCTTCCCGCCCTCCTCGACCCTCATCACGAGCGTGCCGTCGCGCCCCGAGTAGGCAAGGGCGAAGGTCGTCCCGCCGCCCGGCACGATCACGTCGAGCACGCCGTCGGCGTTGAGGTCGGCGAAGGCGGCCGACGCGGCGTCGTTCGCGCCCTCGGCGAACCAGCGGACGTTGCCGTCGGCCGTGCTCACGAGCGCGACGCGGCCCCGGCGCGTCACCATCACTATCTCGCTGCTCCCGTCGCCGTCAACGTCGGCCGCCGCGAGCTTGCCGCGCACCGAGTCGTCGTCGGCCCTGATGGCCCCGAGCGCGCGCATCTCCGGCACGCTGAAGGCCCACAGGCCGTTGTCGCTGCCGACCGCCATGAAGGGCGTGTCGCCGCGCATCGTGACGAGCGGCGCGGTCGTCACGTCGCCTTCGAGCTTCGACTCGCTGATGACCTGCCCGTCGCCGCCGCGGAACTCGACGCGGCCGTCCTTCTTGAGCCCGAGCAGCACGCCGCGCTTGTCGCCGTGCGAGAACGCGAAGGGCGCGCCCGCCACCGCGCCCGGGAGCTTCTGGCTCGCCAGCACGCGCCCCGAGTTCGGGTTGATGACGTAGAACATCTCCGGGTCTTCGGTGACGACGACCAGCTCGGGCGCGCCGTCTCCGCTCACGTCGGTCGCCACGCCGGAGGCCGCGCGCCCTTCGAGCTTCACGCGCCACATCTCGCGCCCCGTGTCGCCGAGCAGCGCGCGCACGCCGCCCTGCGTCGCCACGACGACCGCGGCGCCGCGCTGCGGGTCGCCGATCACCAGCGGCTCGAAGGTGACGCCGCCGGCGTCCGAAGCCGGCGCGCCCGCCGCCGTGTTGTAGCGCGAAGTCCAGAGCGAGATGCCGCTCGCGCCGTCTACGGCGAAGACGCGGCCGTCCGGCCCGAGGCCGACGAAGTCCCAGATGCCGCCCGG
>DASWNR010000193.1:0-11676 GCA_036399155.1 Pyrinomonadaceae bacterium | reverse complement strand
CGCATCATGTTCGAGCTGAACGCCTCGCGCGTCCTGCGCGCCGTCTACAGCGAGCGGCAGTTGCAGGAGGTGATGGTCGATTTCTGGACCAACCACTTCAACGTCTTCGCGCAGAAGGGGGCCGACCGATGGTTCCTGACCTCCTACGACCGCGACGTGATTCGCCCGAACGCGCTCGGCAACTTCCGCGACCTTCTGGAGGCGACCGCGAAGAGTCCGGCGATGCTCTTCTATCTCGACAACTTCCAGAGCGTGAGCCCGAACGCGCAGGGCAATCGACGGCAGCTCCGCCGTCAGCAGATGGACACGGACGGCGCGGGCTCGATGCAGCCCGGCGGGCGCTTCGGCGGCCGCCGCATGCGACAGGGCGAGGCGCGTCAGCGCCGCATGGAGCGCGAGCAGCGGCGGCAGCAACAGCCGCAGGCCGACGGTCAGATGAGCGCGCAGCAGCCGCCGCGCCCGCAGCGCATGCGTCGCGGCATCAACGAGAATTACGCGCGCGAGCTGATGGAGCTACACACGCTCGGCGTCGAGGGCGGCTACACGCAGAAGGACGTGCAGGAGGTTGCGCGCGCCTTCACGGGCTGGACGATCTACGCGCCGCGCGGCGCGGGGGTCTACGGCGCCGACGGCGAAGACAACCGCGCCGGCACCTTCTTCTTCAACCCGCGCACGCACGACCCCGGCGAGAAGACCGTGCTCGGCGTGAAGATTCCGGCGGGCGGAGGCGTCGAGGACGGCCGCAAGGTTCTGGACGCGCTCGTCGCGCACCCCTCGACCGCGAAGTTCATCGCGACGAAGCTCGTCCGCAAGTTCGTCTCGGACGCGCCCGACCCGGCGCTCGTCCGCCGCGTCGCCGACGCGTTCCAGAAGTCGAACGGCGACATCAAGGCGACGCTGCGCGCCGTCTTCAACTCGCCCGAGTTCAACTCGGCCGAGGCGCGGCGCGCGAAGATAAAGACGCCCTTCGAGCTGGCGGCGAGCGCGCTGCGGACTCTGGGCGCGGAGGTCGAGGTGAGGCCGGCGCTCGTCCAGTGGGTCGCGCGGATGGGCGAGCCCCTCTACGGCTATCAGGCGCCGACGGGCTACCCGGACGAGGCGAGCTACTGGGTCAACACCGGCGCGCTCCTCGAACGCCTCAACTTCTCGCTCGCGCTCGTCTCGAACCGCATCCCCGGCGCGCGCGTAGACCTCTCGCGCTTCGTCGGCGAGGAGGCCACGAGCAGCCGCGCCGTCGACCAGAAGGCAATCGTCGAACGCTTCCTCGCCCTCGCGCTTCAGGGCGACGTTTCGCCCCGCAGCCGCGAGGTCTTGATGAAGCAGTTGACCGCGCAGGCGGACGCCCCCGTCACGACGACGCCGGACGACGAAGAGGCGCGCGAGAAGAACGTCCGCGAGGCGCGCCGCGAGCGGCGTCAGGCCGGCGCCACGGTCGGCAACCCGGAGGTCGCGCGCATCGCCGCGCTCGTCATCGGCTCGCCGGAGTTTCAGAGGCAGTAGGTGAAGCAATGAATCAGGGTCGAAGGTTTTTCATGAAGCAGGGCGGGCTGGCGCTGGCGAGCGTCGGGCTCGTGGGCGCCGCGCCGTCTTTCCTGAGGCGCGTCGTCGAAGCGCAGGGGCTCACCGCAGCGCCCAACGGCAGACGCAAGACGCTCATCTCCATCTTCCAGCGCGGGGCCGTGGACGGGCTGAACATGGTCGTGCCGCACGGCGAGCGCGCCTACTACGAGCTGCGCCCGCAGATCGCCATCGCGCAGCCGGGGCGCGGCGCGGAGTCGGCCGTCGACCTCGACGGCTTCTTCGGCCTACACCCTTCGATGTCGCCGCTCAAACGATTCTGGGACGAGAAGCGCCTGGCGATAGTTCACGCCGTCGGCTCGCCCGACAACACGCGCTCGCACTTCGACGCGCAGGACTACATGGAGTCCGCCACGCCCGGGGTCAAGTCCACGCAGGACGGCTGGCTCAACCGCTACATGCAGGCGCGCGCCGACCCGAAGGCCACGCCGTTCCGCGCCATCTCGATGACGCAGAACCTCCCGCGCTCGATGCAGGGGCGCGCGGCGGCCGTCGCCATGCAGAACCTCGCAGACTTCCAGCTCCGCGCGGGCGCGTACGCGCGCGGCGTGCAGGGCGGCTTCGAGGACATCTACGAGCAGGGCGTGGGCGACGTGCTGCGCGGGACGGGCAGGGAGACGTTCGAGGCGGTCAACTTTCTCAAGCGCGTCAACCCGGCGCAGTACAGGCCGGAGAACGGCGCGCAGTACCCGACGAACCAGTACGGCCGCGCGCTGTTGCAGATAGCGCAGCTCGTCAAGGCGGGCGTCGGGTTGGAGGTCGCCTTCACGGACGTGGGCGGCTGGGACACGCACCGCGGGCAGGGCGGCGCGCGCGGCCAGCTCGCGAACCTTCTGGGTCAGTTCGCGCAGGGGCTCCACGCGCTCGTCACCGACCTCGGCCCCGAAAGGATGCGGGACGTGGTGGTGCTCTCGATGAGCGAGTTCGGGCGCACCGTCCGCCAGAACGGGACGCTCGGCACCGACCACGGACACGCCAACGCGATGCTCGTCATCGGCGGCGCGGTGCGCGGCGGGAAAGTCTACGGCCGGTGGCCCGGGCTCAAAGAGGAGCAGCTCCACGAGGGGCGCGACCTCGCTTTGACGACCGACTTCCGCGACGTGTTCGGCGAGGTCGCGTCCCGACACCTCGGCGGCGTCGACCTCGGGAAAGTCTTCCCCGGCCACGACGCCGCCCCCGCGAAGTTCCGCGGCGTGCTGGGGTAAAAGGAGCGCCGGGCGTTTTATAAAGGCGGCGCGGCTCGTCGGAAGGCGGGCCGCGCCGCTCGTCTTTGGCGCGCGCCGCGCGGCAGGGAATTGGAGGGGGCGGCGGGCGCGTGCTAATATCGGCGGCAACGATTCCCCCGAAAGAATGTTTGCCGTAAGGCGCGGACGCGCGTCGTCGTGGTGCGTCCGGCCGGCGTCGCTTTAGAACCATATTTAGGCCGAGGGAGACAAAACGAATGGCACAGAGTGGTGCAGCCGAGAGCAATACTTTGGAGCAGATCATCGACCAACTGGCGGCGTTCGAGCCGGTGGGCGGCTTGCCGGTCATCAGCCTCTACCTGAACGCGCAGGCCAACGAGAACGGCCGGCAGGACTTCGAGCGCTTCCTGCGCAAGGAGTTCTCCGAGCGCGCGCGCACCTTCAAGGCGCACAGCCCCGAGCGCGAGAGCTTCGAGCGCGACGTGGAGCGCATCAACGAATACCTCGGCGAAGAGATGCGCGCCGATACCAACGGCGTCGCCATCTTCGCCTGCGCCGGGGCCGACGACTTCTTCCAGGCCGTCCAGACCGTCGCGCCCATCGAGAACCACCGGCTCTACATCTACAACCAGCCGCACCTCTACCCGCTGGCGCGGCTGATGGAGCAGTACCCGCGCTACGCCGTGCTCGTCGCCGACACGAACCGCGCGCGCCTCCTGGTCTTCGGGCGCGGCAAGGCGCTCTCCTCGGACGAGATTCAGAACGTCAAGACGCGCGGCGCGAAGGTCGGCGGGTGGTCGCAGATGCGCTACCAGCGCCACCTCGAACAGTACCACCTCCAGCACGCCAAGGAGGTCGCCGACCAGTTGGAGCGCATCACGCGCGAGGACAACATCCAGCACATCATCCTCGCCGGCGACGAGGTCATCATCCCGCTGCTCAAGGAGCAGTTCCCGAAGACCGTCGCCGACAAGATAGTGGACGTGCTCAGCCTCGACATCAACGCGCCCGAGCACGAGATACTCGCCGAGTCGATGGAGGCCATGCGCGAGCACGACGCCGAATCGGACGCCGAGCGCGTCGAGCGCCTGCTCAACGACTACCGCGCGGGGGGGCTCGCCGTCGTCGGCTCGACCGACACGCTCGAAGCCCTCGCGATGGGTCAGGTGGAAGAGCTGGTCATCACCGCGCAGCAGCAGCACGTCGAGGGCGACCGAGAGGACGTGGCCATCCTCTCGGACGCCGAAGTCGTCGAGCCAGTCGTCGCCGGCGACGACGGCGGCACCGTCGCCAACATCGAGGCCGACTCGGTCATCGTCGCCGCCGACCTCGTCGCGCGCGCGCGCCAGACCTCCGCGCGCATCACCTTCATCGAAGACCCGGCGTTGCTCGAAGAGGTCGGCGGCTGCGGGGCCTTCCTGCGCTACCGCATCCAGCCTCAGACGACCGAGAGCGCGCCGCAGCCGCAGCACTCCTGACGGCCGAAACCCGGGTCAGAACCGCCTGCGGTAGCGGGCGGCACTTTGCGACGCGGAGCGCCCGAGTTACAAAGTGCCGCCCGCTACCGCAGGCGGTTCTGACTGTGATTTTAGGGAAAGCATGTTCTGTCCGCGCTGCGGCCGGCGGGCCGCCGAAGGGGTTCGCTTCTGCTCGCGCTGCGGGCTGCCGCTCGACGCCGCGGCCGAGGTCGTCGCGTCCGGGGGCCGCCCCGACTGGCTCGCGGCGCGTGACGAAGCGCCCGCTTCGTCGCTGACGCCGCGCCAGAGGGGCACGCGCAAGGGCTTGATGATAGTGTCGGGCGGGCTCATCTTCTTCGCCATCGCCGCACTCCTCACCGCGATTAAAGAAGACCTCTTCCCCTTCCTCATCATCGCCGGGGTACTCCTGACGGTCGGCGTCATGCGCCTGCTCTACGGCCTTCTCCTCGAAGAGCACGCGCCGGCGAAGAAGACCGCGAAGCACGCCGTCGTCAAAGCCGCGGACGCCGCCGCCGAACTCAGGCGCGGCGCCCCCCGCGCCGCCGAACTCCCGCCCGCGCGCGCCGTCCCCGCCTCGCTCTACGCCGGCACCCCGGCCGACACAAGTGACATGGCGGCCTCGCCGCTCAGCGTGACCGAGGGCACGACCAGAACGCTCGAAGTTGACGAGGAGGGCCGCGCACGCCGCGCGCCGCGCGACGCGGGCGAGTGAGTCCCGCCCGCGCGCTTCTCTGTTAGAATCGACGCCGCCGACCGCAGAAGCGAATGAGCCCGCGCCTGACCCCGACCATCCTGCGCTTCGATTCGCTGCCCTCGACCAACACCGAGGCGGCGGGGCAGGCCGCGCGGGGCGCGCCCGAGGGACTGTGCGTCGTGGCGCGCGAGCAGACGGCCGGGCGCGGCCGACGTGAACGCTCGTGGGTCTCGCCGAAGGACGCGGGGCTCTACCTGAGCGTCGTGCTGCGCCCCCGACTCGGGCCGCGCGACTGGCCGCTCATCACGCTCGCGGCGGCGCTGGCCGTGCGCGACGCGCTCGCGGAAGCCTGCGGCCTCGAAGCCGACATCAAGTGGCCCAACGACCTGCTCGCCGGCGGGCGCAAGCTCTGCGGCATCCTCGCCGAGACGGCCGAGGGCGCGCGCGGCCGCGCCGTCGTCCTCGGCGTCGGCGTCAACCTCAGCGAACGCGCCTTCCCCGAAGAGCTGCGCGACACGGCCACCTCCGTCGAGGGGCAGACCGGCCGCGCGCCCCACGCGGAACACCTCCTCGCCGCGCTGCTCCGCTCGCTCGCGCTGCGCTACGAAGCGCTGCACGCGCCCGGCGGCGCCGACACGACCCTGCGCGACTGGGAGGCGCACTCCACCTACGCGCGCGGCCGCCGCGTCCGCGTCCGGCTGGACGGCGAAACTTTTCAAGGCACCACGCGCGGACTCGACCCGGACGGCGCACTCCGCGTCGAGACCGACGCCGGCACACTCAGAACCGTCAAGGCCGGCGACGTGACGGCTTTAAGACGGGTGACAGGTGATGGGTGATAAGTGATGAGAGAAAGCAAGGCGACTCCCTCGTCACCCGACACTCATCACCTGTCACCCATCACCCATCACTATGAAGAAAATCGTCATCTCGACCATCGGGTCTTTCGGCGACGTTCACCCTTACGTGGCGATAGCGCTTGAGCTGAAGCGGCGCGGCCACCGCCCCGTCATCGCCACGTCGGAGATTTACCGCGAGAAGACCGACGCGCTCGGGCTTGAGCTGCACGCGGTGCCGCCGGACCTGCCGGGCTACGACCGGCCCGAGGAGGTCGCGCGGATGGTCGCGCAACTGGTGGACACCAAGAAGGGGTCGGAGCGCGTCTTCGAGCAGTTCATCAACCCGCACCTGCGCGGGATGTACGACGCGCTCGCCGAGGCCACGCGCGACGCCGACCTGCTCGTGACGCACGTTCTGTCGCTCGCGGGCCCGCCGCTCGTCGAGAAGACCGGCATCAAGTGGGTCTCGACCGTGCTAGCGCCCATCTCGATGTTCTCCAACTACGACCCGCCGGTCTTCCCGCAGATGCCGTGGCTATACCACGTGCTCAAGATTCACCCGTCGGTGTCGCGCGCGGCGATGCGCGTCGGCCGCCTGAAGCTCGACCAACTGGCCGCGCCGCTCTATCGCTTGCGCGCCGACCTCGGGCTCAAGCGCGGCGGCAACCCTATGCTCGAAGGCCAGCACTCGCCGCGCATGGTGCTCGCGCTCTTCTCATCCGTCATCGCGCCGCCCCAGCCCGACTGGCCGCCGCAGACGCGCGTCACCGGCTTCCCCTTCTACGACCGGCGAGACCGCGCTGGCGACGCATCGGGGCCGTTAGACCCCGCGCTCCTCAAGTTTCTCGACGCGGGCGAGCCGCCGGTCGTCTTCACGCTCGGCTCGTCGGCCGTCTACGTGGCCGGCGACTTCTACCGCGAGTCAATCGAGGCGGCCCGCTCGTTGGGCGCGCGCGCCTTGCTACTCGTCGGCGAGCAGAGCAACCGCCCGCCCGACCTGCCCGGGTTCGCCGCCGCGTTCGACTACGCGCCTTACGGCGAGCTGCTCCCGCGCGCGCGCGCGGTCGTACACCAGGGCGGCATCGGCACGACCGCGCAGGGGCTTCGAGCGGGCATCCCGGCGCTCGTCGTCCCCTTCAGCCACGACCAGTTCGACAACGGCTCGCGCGTCGGGCGCACGGGCGTCGGCCGCACGCTCCCGCGCTCGAAGTACAACGCCGCGAGCGCCGCCCGAGAATTACGCGCGCTGCTCGCGGATGAGAGTTACACTACGCGCGCGGCGGAAGTCGGCCGGCGGGTCAGGGCAGAGGACGGCGCGACGGCCGCGGCGGACGCCATCGAAGAAGTGCTGAGGACTGAGGACTGAGGACTAAGTCATATGGGCGATAAAATTCAGCGGTTTGAGGAATTGATTGCATGGCAGAAGGCTCGTGCTTTGACGGGTGAGATTTATATGGTGACGGGTCAGGGCGAGTTCTCCAGAGATTTCGGGCTCAAAGATCAGATCAGGCGCGCCGCAGTCTCGGTAATGTCGAACATCGCGGAAGGCTTTGAGCGCGGCCGCCCATCAGAGTTTCATCAGTTCCTCTCGATAGCTAAAGCTTCCGGCGCCGAGTTGCGTTCACAGCTTTACATTGCACTTGACGCAGGTTATGTCGGCGAAGCCTTATTCAATGATTTGATGACAAAAGCGGTGGAGGTCGGGCGGATTATTGGTGGACTGCGGAGCGCCGTCGAGCGGAAACGCGACAACAACTGACTCAGTCCTCAGTACTCAGTCCTCAGTACTTTTATGTTACTTGTGATGGACGTGGGGAACACGAACACCTCGCTCGGCGTGTTCGAGGGCGAGCGGCTGGCGTGGCACTGGCGTCTGACGACCGAGCGCGCGCGGACGGTTGACGAGTACGGCGTCCACGCGCGCAACCTGTTCGAGATGGCCGGGCTCGACTTCAAGGCCATCACGGCGGTCGCCATCGCCTCGGTCGTCCCGCAGCTCGACTACACCCTCAAGCGCCTCGCGGAAGTCTACTTCCACCGCACGCCGCTCTTCGTGGACGAGGCGGCGGAGACGGGGCTGACGATTCTCTACGACCCGCCTTCGGACGTGGGGGCCGACCGCATCGTCGACGCCGTCGCCGCCGTCCACAAGTACGGCGCGCCCTGCATCGTCGTGGACTTCGGCACGGCGACCAACTTCGAGGTGATTGAGGAGGGCGGGCGGTACCTCGGCGGCGTCATCACGCCCGGCATCTCTATCTCGACCGACGCGCTGTTCGCGCGCGCCGCGCGCCTGCCGCGCGTAGGCATCGAGCGGCCGCACACGGTCATCGGCACCTCGACCGTCGCCGCCATACAGTCCGGGCTCTACTACGGCTACGCGGGACTCGTGGACGGCATCCTGCGCCGGATGATCGAGGAGCTGGGCCGGCGGCCCCGCGTCATCGCCACGGGGGGCCTCGCCCCGCTCATCGCCACCGCCTCCGAGTTCATCGACGAGGTCGACCAGACGCTCACGCTCGACGGCCTGCGCCTCGTCTACGAGATGAACCGCGGCCGCGCCCCGGAGGGTTCCAGCTAAGAGTTGCTCACCTTTATCCAATAATAGGCGCTGAGCCATAAGGCCAAGATGGCCATCAACAGTAGGAAAATAGAGAGTGCCGTCGAACTATGAGAGTTTAACTGAGCTAGCTAACCGTCTTCACTCTTGACTATTCCCCGCGCGCTGTTCATTCTTGCAGGGCACGTTGCGCGGGGCTTTCATCTAGCCGAATCCTTCTGAAGTAATTTCCGGTCACAGACAAGTGATGGACAGAGCCGAGGCGGCACTCGCCGCCGTAGACGCGGGGCGCGCGCCCCTCAACTATTTCAACTACTTCACCGAGATCGAAGAGGCGTTCGTCCGCCGGCGCGGCAAACACCTTTTGGTCAGCACGCTCGACTGGTCTTTGATGGAGAGCTGGAAGGCGATGGGCATCCCGCTCCACGTCGTGCTGCGCGGCATCGAAAAGTCTTTCGACTCCTACGAGTCGCGACCGCGCAACCGCAGCGTCAAGACGCTCTTCTACTGCCAGGAGGAGGTCGAGGCGCAGTTCGCCGAGTGGCTCGAATCGCAGACCGGCGCGCACCGCGACGCGGCGGCCGAGCCCGACGCCGCTTCGTCCGAAGCCGGCGCGGCACCGGCCGAAGCAAAGACGGCCGCCGAAGCAGACGACGCGCGCGGGCTCCCTTTCCCGCGCGCGGTCATCGCGGCGCACCTGAGCGAGTCCTGCGCCGAACTGACGCGCGCTCTGGAGAAGCGTCGGGCGCGCGGCGAAGAGGACGCCGTCTTCGAGGCGCTCGCGCGCGCGGGCTCCCGGCTCGAAGAGCTGACCGCCGACTTCGGGCGCGCGGCGCGTCCCGACGCCGAACTGCTCGAAGCCTCGCTCGCTGACCTCGAAGGTCTCATCGACCGCGCGCTGCGCGCGTCGCTTACAGAGGGCGCGCTCGAAGAGGCGAGGGCCGAGGCCGCCGTGCAGTTGAAGCCTTACCGCGCGCGCATGGAGCGCGCGACCTACGAGCAGACGCTCGACAACCTTCTGGCAAAGTCCCTGCGCGAGGCGGCCGGCGTCCCGCGACTCAGCCTGTTCTACCTCTAGCCCCTGCGAAAAAAAAGGAGAATCAGCCAATGGCGAAAATGGTCATCAAGCGCTTCGGAGTCTTCTCGGCGGCGAAAATTTACGCCGTCGTCATGGCGGGATTGGGACTCGTGATCGGCGTCCCACTCGGCCTCATCATGATCGTCTTCGGCGCGGCCATGATGTCCTCCACGGGGAGCGGCGCGGCGGGCGGCGGGGTCGGCATCGGCCTCGGGCTCTTCTACATGATAGGGCTGCCGATCATGTACGGCGTCTTCGGCTTTATCTTCGGCGCAATCGGCGCGGGGATTTATAACCTGGCCTCCCGCACCATCGGCGGGTTGGAGATGGAGTTGGAGAACGCCGAAGTCGCTTACTCCGCGCCGCCCTCGCCTTCCTGGGGCGCGCAGGAGTACCAGCAGCCCGGCCAGCAGCCCGGCCAGCAACAGTACCCTTACTGAAGTTATCTATGGCGTGGCGCCACCCGCGGTTTACGAGCAATGAAGAGGCATAGACAGACGCCGCCGGGCGGGACGCCCGAGCGGGGCGGGCGCCTGCTCGCGGGCGCGCTGCTCGACGTGAGAATCGAGCGCGTCCTGCCGGGCGGCGTCGGCCTCGCACACGCGGAGGGGCAGACGCTTCTCGTCGGCCTCGCCGCGCCGGGCGACCTCGCACGCGTGCGCGTCGAGTCCGTCAAGGGACGCGTCGCGTTCGCCTCCATCGCGGAGGTGCTCGAACCCTCGCCCGCGCGCGTCGAGCCGCCCTGCCCCTACTTCGGCCGCTGCGGCGGCTGCGACTTCCAACAACTAAGCTACGAGGCGCAGCTCGAAGCCAAGGCCGAGATAATACGCGACTGCCTGCGGCGCATGGCGCGCACCGAGCCGCCCGGCGAAATCGTCGTCGAGCCTTCGCCCGAAGTCTGGCGCTACCGCTCGCGCGCACGCTGGCAGCACGACCCCGTGCGTCGGCACCTCGGCTACTACGAGCGCGGCTCGCACCGCGTCTGCGACGTGGCCGACTGCCCCGTCGCCGCCCCGCCCGTGGGCGAACGCCTGCTGCAACTGCGCTCGCTGATGCGTGAGGGGCGTCTGCCGCAGGCGTCGGAGTTCGAGGCGGTCGCGGGCGACGACGGCGTCGCTCTCGACCCCGCGGTCGGCCCCGGCGACGAAGGCGAGCGGGTGCGCCGCATCGGCGGCGAGACCTACCGCTTCGACGCCGGCTGCTTCTTCCAGATCAACCACGCGCTGCTCGAACCGCTCCTCCTCGAGGGGCTGCGCGGCGCGGAGCCGGCGGCGGGCGACGCTGCCGGGACGGCGCTCGACCTCTACAGCGGCGTCGGCCTCTTCACGCTCCCTCTCGCGCGCCGCTTCCCGCACGTCGTCGCCGTCGAGGGCAACCCCGCCTCCGCCGGCTACGCGCGCCGCAACCTCGCGGACGCCTCGCTCACGAACGCGCGCGTCGAGACCTCCGCGGTCGGCGAATGGCTCGCGCGCCACGCCGACGGACTCGGCCGCGCCGACTTCATCCTCCTCGACCCGCCGCGCGCCGGGGCCGAGCCCGACGCCGTCCGCGGCATCGTCCGGCTCCGCCCGCGCCACATCTCCTACGTCTCCTGCGACCCCGCCACCCTCGCGCGCGACCTCCGCGCACTCCTCGACGCCGGCTACCGCATCGACTCCGTCCGCGCCTTCGACATGTTCCCCCAGACGCACCACGTCGAGACGGTCGTCCACCTCTTCAACTCCGATTGACAATTACAAAAGTTGACGCGACTGAACAGAAGTGACCTGCGACTGAAACAAAAGTCAGGTGCGACTGAGATTATCTAGCAAGCGGGACTGGCGTATAACGGCGACCCCTAGTAGACGAGCTAACGATGACTTAGTTATGGTTAATCCGCGTCGTCGCAGGTGACGAATAGCCGCTTTGGCCTCTTCTTCGGATGGCTGGTAGCGCGTTCTATATAAGTGTTCATGAACTACTCTCCAAAACCAAAACGGAGCATCATGGGTTCCGTCTCGCGATCCCGACCCCAAGTGCCTCAGCCACACTGAACTCCACACATCACAACTACGCGCAAGAGTTATAAATCTATCAGGCCAATCCTCAAGAAGACATCGCGTTAACCCGAGTAACTGTCTACGCTCCGAGATGCCTTGTTCCTGTACGTCCTGCCGGCACATACTATTAGAAGGGATATAAGGCTCCACTTCGTATGCGTCGCAGATGGCGTTTCTTAGCTTAATAATACCTTTATTGTTCATACCAAGAACCTTCATAAATTGC
>DASWNR010000192.1:0-23593 GCA_036399155.1 Pyrinomonadaceae bacterium | reverse complement strand
CAAAGGCCACGCGCCCCCTCCGGGCACCCCGCCCTCTTCGGCGCGCGCCTCTTCGAGCAGCGCCGCGGCCAGCGCGTCGAGCGCCGCCGAGTCCTCGCGCAGCAGCCCCGCCGCGCGCGCTAGCGCCTCGGCCGCGCGCGGGTTAAAGGTCTGGAGCAGCGGAAGCAGCCGGCGGCGCACGCGGACGCGCGCGTACGTCTCGTCGTCGTTCATCTCGTCCGCGCGCGGCTCGACCCCGCGCTCGCGGCAGTAGCCTTCCGTGTCCGCGCGCCGCGCCCACGACAACAGCGGCCGGCGCAGCAAGACCTCGCCGCCGGCAGCGCCGTCCCCGCGCGGCTCGTCGAGCACGCGCTCCGCGGCCATCCCCGCCAGCCCCTCCGCGCCGCTCCCGCGCAGGAGCCTGAGAAGCACGGTCTCGGCCTGGTCGTCTAGCGTGTGCGCGACCAGCACCGAGCGCGCGCCGGCCTCGCGCGCCGCTGACCCGAGGAACTCGTAGCGGGCGCGACGCGCGGCCTGCTCAAGGTTGTCGCGCGCGGCGCTCGCCATCAACGCCACCTGCGCGCGCCCCACGACACACCCGACGCCGAGCGTGCGCGCCAGTTCCTCCACCCAGCGCGCGTCCTCTCGCGCGCTCTCGCCGCGCAGCCCGTGGTCGAGGTGCGCCGCCGTCAGACGCACGCCGAGCGCGCCCGCGCCCGAAAGCTCCGACAGCGCGAGCAGCAGCGCCGCAGAGTCCGCGCCGCCCGAGACCGCGACCAACGCCGCCTCCCCGCGCAGGGGCCAGCCCGTCCGCCGCCACTCGCGCAGCAGACGCCGCGCGAAGCGGCTCAGACGCTCGACGCCCCCTTCGCTCCGCTCAAGGCTCATCGGTCAAGGCCCCGTCGGGTTTCCGCCTCCCGCCTTTTCAAACTAAAATTCCGGCACCGGCCGCCGCGCCGCGCGTGTTTCACCCGACGGGGCTTCGTCCGATTCTCTCATCCGAAAGGGGTTCAACCGAAATGTTCGCCAGACACAAGGCGCACGCGCGCGCCGCCCTCCTCGCGCTCCTGACGCTCGCGCCCGCCGCGTATCCCGCGCAGCAGTCCGAGCCGCAGCGCAGACGGCAGGGCCCGGTCGCGGGGCCCGCCATCAGGCTCCCGCGCGGCGCGGGCGCCGAAGACCAGCGCACACGCGACGCGGGCGCGCGGCAGGGCGAGGAGGGCGAGCGCGCGGCTTGGGCCCCGCAGAAGTGGGAGTACTGCGTCATCAAGGGCTTCAAGTACACCCAGAAGGGGCTGAGCCTCTCCTCCTCCTCGCGCACGCCCGCCGCGTTCGTGCGCTACTTCCCCGACGGCTCCGAGGAAATCGAGGGCGCGACGGAGGACGAGGCGCTCGGCAACGCCTTCGCCAAGCTCGGCGAGGACGGGTGGGAGCTGACCGCCGTCCGCACGGACCTCAGCCTCAGCGACGGCAACGGCACCGCCGCGGCCGCGTACTTCTTCAAGCGCCCCAAGCGACAGGAGTGACAGGAGCGAAGACGCCGCGAAGCAACGCGGCTTAAAAACCTGAAACCCCGACGCAGTTTTTGCCACCAACAGGAAGGCGGCGGTGTACCCGTTTCAAAGGGCCGCGGGCGGCGTCCACGCGCCACGGCCGGCCGTCAACCAGCCGACACAGGAGATACAAAAATGGAGTGGCAGAACAGACGCCCCTCGCGCGCCGCGCGACTCGCCTCGGTGACCATCGCGCTCGCCGCGCTCGCGTTCGCCGCGCTCTTCGCCGGCCGGCCCGCCGCCGCGCAGTCGCAGGACTTTACGGGTCAGTGGCTCGTCGAGTACAGGACGGGCGAGGGGAAGACCTCTCTGACGTTGCGCCACAGGAGCACGCGCCGCGACGCCTCGGGCGGCGAACACGTCAACGAATGGAACACGACGCGCAACGTCTCGCCCGAGTCTCTGCGCGGGCTTTCGGCCGGGCAGGCCGACTCGGCCTCGGGCGCGGGCGTCCGCTTCGAGATTCGGCGCGACGCGGGTACGTTCGTCTGCGAGGGTTGGTTCAGGCAGGGCAAGGGCTCGGGCCACTTCAGCTTCGTCCCCGACCGGGGCTTCGCCTCCGAGCTGTCGCGCCGCGGCGTCGGGACGCCGGACGCGCGGCAGCTCTTCTCGCTCGCGAGCGCCGACGTGGGACTCGACCTGCTCGACGAGCTGAAGTCACAGGGGTACGAGCGGCCCACCGTCGAGCAGTTCACACGCATGGGCGACCACGGCGTGACCGCCGACTACGTGCGCGAGCTGCGCGACCTCGGCTACGCGCGCCTCCCCGCCGAGACGCTCGTACGCATGCGCGACCACGGCGTCACGCCCGCCTTCGTCCGCGCCGCCAAATCGCGCGCCTCGACCACGCTAAGCCCCGACGAGCTTATCCGCCTCAAGGACAGGGGCAACTTCTGAGGAAAACAGTAGACAGTAGAGTAACCACAGGCGGCACGTTTCGGTCATCAGCCGAGCGCGCCGCCTGTCTTTCTACCGTCTACCGACTACTGCCTACTGCCTACTGCCTTCAGGCGATGATCATCGTGCCCGTGCCTTCGTCTGTGAAGACTTCGGAGAGGAGCGTGTTGCGCAGCGAGCCTTTGATGATGTGCGCGCTGCGGACGCCGCGGCGGAGGAGTTCGGTGATGTTCTGGAGCTTGGGAATCATGCCGCCGGTGGCGACGCCGTCGCGGATGAGCGCCTCGACCTCGGCGGCCGTCAGGCGCGAAATCTTCGTCGCCTGCTCGCCCGGCCGCAGGTAGATGCCGTCCACGTCCGAGAGCATGACCAGCTTCTCGGCTTCGAGCCGGACGGCGATCTCGGCGGCGATGGTGTCGGCGTTGATGTTGAAGACGCGCCCCTCGTCGTCGGCCCCGAGCGGCGAGACCACCGGCATGTAGTCGTGATCGAGGAGCACGCGCAGCAGCCGGTCGTCTACCTCGACCACGTCGCCGACGTGGCCGAAGTCCACGTGCTCGCTCTCGCCCGTCGCGCGGTTGAAAACGTCTCCGGGCGGGCGGCGCACGGCGACCACAGTGTTGCCGTCCACCCCCGAGAGCCCGACGGCGTGGACGCCTCGGCGGCGGAGCTGGGCCAGGATGTCAGTGTTTATCTTCCCGGCGAAGACCATCTTGGCCATGTCGAGCGTGGCGTCGTCGGTGACGCGGCGGCCGTTGATGATGGTCTGCTCGACCCCCATCAGCGCGGCCAGCTCGGTCAACTGCTTCCCGCCGCCGTGGACGACGCAGACGCGTATGCCGACCTGATGAAGCAGGGCCAGCTCCTCCGCGAGCGAGGCCATGTTCTCCGGCTCCTCGGTCACCTTCCCCGAGAGCTTCACGACGAACGTCTTGCCCTTGAACCGCTGGATGTAGGGCAGCGCCTCGCGCAGAAGGTCTAGTCTTTCACGGCTCACGCTTTCACCTCGCCCCGTTAATTATTCTCCCGCCATGAGTCGCGCCATGATTGCCTTTTGAACGTGCAGCCGGTTCTCCGCCTCGTCGATGACGACCGACGAGTCGGAGTCTATGACTTCGTCGGCGACGATGCAGTTGCGGCGCACGGGCAGGCAGTGCATGAAGAGGCCGCCGTCGGTGCGCTCCATCTTCCGCGCGTCCACCATCCACTCGCCGCGGTAGGGCGCGCGCTCCTCCACGTCGTCCTGCGGCCGCCCGTAGAACTCGCTGCTCCCCCAGCTCTTCGCGTAGACGACCTGCTGGCCGTCGAACGCCTCTTCCACGTCGCGCGTCACGCTCACCGTCGCGCCCGCGTCGAACGCGCGCGAGTTGATCTCACGGATCAGGTCTTCGTCCAGCTCGTAGCCGGGCGGGTGCGCGATGGTCAGGTCGTGACCCATCTGCGCGGCGGCGAGCGCGAAGCTGTTCGGCACGGCCATCGGCAGCGGCTTCGGGTGCCAGGCCCAGGTGAGCAGCACGCGCTTCCGCCCTTCGCCAAGCTTCTCGCGCACGGTCATCATGTCGGCCAGAGCCTGACACGGGTGGTGCATCGCCGATTCGAGGTTGACGACCGGCACCTCCGAATACTTCGCGAAGGCCGCGAGCACGGGGTCAAGACGTTCCTCCTTCCAGTCCTTGAGCGCCGCGAAGGTGCGCACGCCGATGGCGGACGTGTAACGCGCGAGCACGCGCACGAACTCCTTGACGTGCTCGGTCTTGTCGCCGTCCATCACGACGCCCTCGCGGTGCTCCAGAGTCCAGCTCGTCCCGCCCGGCTCCAACACGACGGCGTTGCCGCCCAGCTCGTAGACGCCGACCTGCATCGACGCGCGCGTCCGCAACGAAGGGTTGAAGAAGACGAGCGCCACCGAGCGGCCGGTGAGCGGCTTCGACGCGTCTTCGCCCCTCTTGAAACGCGCGGCCGCGTCGAGCAAGCCCTCAAGCTCCTCGCGCGTCCAGTCGGCGGTGGTCAGAAAGTTTCTCGGCATCGCTTAAGCCAGAATCTCCTTCAGGGCCGCGACGAACAGGCCCGCCTCCGCGGTCGTCACGCAGAGCGGCGGGAGCAGCCGCAGAACCTTCGGGTCGCTCGACGAGCCCGTGATGATGCGGCGTTCGAGCAGAGCCTTGTTGACCTTCGCCGCGATTGGCTCAGCGAACTCGATGCCCAGCAGCAGCCCGCGCCCGTGTACGGCGGCGACGCCCGTGAAGCCGGCCAGACTCTCGCGCAAAAAACTTTCGACGGCGAGCGCGTTCCCGAGCATCCCGTCCGCCTCAATCGCTTCGAGCGTCGCCGAGACGGCCGCCATCGCCAGCATCCCGCCGCCGAAGGTCGTCCCGAGGTCGTTCTCCTTGATGGCCGACGCGACCGACTCCGTCGTCAGACACGCGCCCACGGGGACGCCGCTCCCCAGGGCCTTCGCCAGCGTGATGATGTCGGGCACGACGCCGCCCGCCGCCGCGCCCCCCGCGAAGAACCACGAGCCCGTGCGCCCGACGCCCGTCTGCACCTCGTCGAAGACGAGCAGCATCCCGCGCTCGTCGCACAGACGCCGCAGGCTTTGGTAGAACTCCGGCGGCGCCACGCGCACGCCCGCCATCGACTGGATGGGCTCAAGCATCACGGCCGCGACCGACTCGTCGGCCAGCCCCGCCACCGACTCGATTGAGCCGAACTCCGCGCACACGTGACCGGGCACGTTCGGCCTGCCGATGTCGCGGTACTTGCCGAGGAAGGTCGCGCTGATCGAGTCGGCGGTGCGACCGTGAAAGCCGCCCGTGAAGGTGATGACGCGCTCGCGCCCCGTCTTCATGCGCGCCATGCGCATCGCGTTCTCGTTCGCCTCCGTGCCAGAGTTGCAGAAGAAGGCTTTCGTCACACTCGCGGGCGCGCACCCGACGAGTCTCTCCGCCGCCGCCGCGCGCACGTCCGAGTAGACGACGTTCGAGTAGAAGAGTAGGCGGCCGGCCTGCTCGCGCAGCGCCTCGACCACGCGCGGGTGACAGTGCCCCGTAGCGCAGACCGCGTGCCCGCCGTAGAGGTCTAGGAACCGCTCGCCCTCGCTCGTCTCGACCCACGAGCCCTCGCCGCGCACGGGCGCGAACGGAAACTTCTTGTACGTCGCGAGCTGAAACTCCTCCTCGCGCGCCGCGATCTCCGCGAATTTAGTCGTCGTCTCTGTCGTCATAATTGTTTAGAGTTCAAAGTTCTAAGTTCAAAGTTGCAAGTTGGACTGCTTGTCTTTAACTTGCAACTTTGAACCTGGAACTTTGAACTTATCTCACGGATTGCCGCCGGCGAGCATCAGCCCCGCCTTCTCGTCGAGGCCGAACATCAGGTTCATGTTCTGGACGGCTTGCCCCGCCGCGCCCTTGACGAGGTTGTCGATGGCCGAGAAGACCGCGACCTGCCGGCCGCGCACCGCAAATCCCACGTCGCAGAAGTTCGTCATCTTCACCCAGTTGATGTCGGGCGAGCCCTGAACCAAACGGACGAAGAAGGAGTCGCGGTAGAAGTCTCGGTAAAGCGCCGCGAGGTCTTCGCCCGTCATCGAAGCGCCCTCTTCAAGCTCCGCGTATATCGAGGCGAAGATGCCGCGCGAGACGGGCAGCGAGTGCGTCATGAAGACGAGCTCGCTCGACCAGCGCCCGCCGTGGCCGACCGCGCGCAGCGCCTGCTCAACCTCGGGCACGTGCTGGTGCGTGAAGGGCTTGTAGGCGTAGAAGGAGTTGGCGCGCTGCGGGTGGTGCGTGTTCGCCGTGGGCTTCGCGCCCGAGCCCGACGAGCCGGTCTTCGCGTCCACCACCACGCGCCCCGCAAGCGCGCCCGACGCGGCCAAAGGCCCGAGCCCCAGAAGCGTCGCCGTCGCGAAGCAGCCGGGGTTGCTGACCAGCCGCGCACTCTTAATCTGCTCGCGGTTAAATTCCGTCAGCCCGTAGACGAACTCGCGCTGTAGCTCCGCGGCCGTGTGCTCGCGCCCGTAGTGCTCTCTGAACTCTTCGGCGTCGCCGAGGCGGAAGTCGCCCGACAGGTCAACGACCCTCACGCCCGCCGGCAGCCGCGGCGCAATCTCCAAAGCCTGCCCGTGCGGCAGCGCGAGGAAGACGCAGTCGAGTTCCCCGAGTCTCTCGAAGTCCTCGGGCGCCTTCACGAAGCGCAGGTCGGTCAGGCCGAAAAGGTTCCTGTGGACTTCGCCCACGGCCTTGCCCGCGTGCTCGTTCGCGGTGACGAGCGCGACCTCGGCCGACGGGTGGAAGAGCAGTATGCGCAGAAGCTCCGCCCCGCCATAACCCGACCCGCCGAAGATGCCGACCCTGATGCTCATTCTCTTCCCACTCCGAACTTTACACTCAGAACTTCTCCGGGGCGCGGAGGCGCGGAAACATTTCCGGCGGCGTGGCCGTAAACACCCCGACCCCGAAAGCCGCCGCGGACGACCGAACACACGGAGACAGGAGACTAACAGGACATGCGCAAAGCGGGCTTCCCCTTCATCGCACTCGGCATCGCCTTCGTCGCCTTCGGCGTCGCGACCAACAGGACGTTCATGTTCGTCGGCCTGGTCTTCATCTTCGTCGGCATCGCCTTCATGCTGCGACGCGGCCGGCGCTAAAAGCGCCTCACGCGCCCGCCGGCACCGCCGCGGCCGCCTCGACCCGCGCCCGAATCAGCTCGAACAGACGCGCGCCGTCGCGCTTGGCGTTGCCGGCCGGCGCGCCCAGTTCGCTCACGATGTAGTCCTCGCCCATCTGCGAGTCCGTGACCGAGCCCGCGACCACGTCCACCTCGATGCCGCGCCGCCTGAACAGCTCGATCCCGCCCCACGCGCCCACGTAGTCCGACGCGCAGAAGACGACGGCCGCAGTCGCCGCGCGCAGCTCCGCGTCGTCGAAGACCGACTCGACCGAGTAGCCGCCCAGTATGCCGTCGCCGAGTTCGACGACGACGAGGTCGGGCGACGACTCGTTGAGCCGCGCGATGATGGCCTTCGCCACCGGCGCGAGGTCGCCGACGCCGACCGTCGAGGGCAGCCCGCAGTCGAGGAAGCTCGCGGTCGCCACCGCGCCGTGGTCGGCCATGTTGAGCGTGTCGCGCAGCGCGGCCACGCCCGACAGCTTGGCCGCCGCCACGCGCATCCCGCGCCGCGTCGCCTGCCGCACGATCTCGGTCGCCGCGAACGTCTTCCCAGAGTTCATGCACGCGCCCGCCACGATGACGAGCGGCGCGCAACCTTCGGGCAGGCTGTCGCGAAGCTTTAGCGCCCCGTCCGCGATGTTTCTGACGTTCTGCCCCTCGTCGACGACGAAGCCGACGACCTCGACCTCGATGGCGTCGCTCAGGGACGAGTGGTGGCCCTTGCAGTATCCGATGACGCCGCCCATGTTCAGCAGGTGCAGGCGGTCGCCCGCGCCGGCCGTCTCGGGAACGTCGCCGACGAAACCCTTCAGCGCGCGGCGGCTCCCCAACGCGCCGACGAGCACGTCGCCGGGGTTGATTTTCGCCAGCCGGCCCGTGGGAAGTTCGAGCTGGTTGTAGGTCGCGCTGTCGGTCAGCGCGCGCACCACGACCGCGTCGCCCACACGCGCCGCGCGCCGCTCGCCCACGACGGCCAGCGTCCGCCCGAGCCCAAGCCCCGACGCGACCGAACCGACCTTGTCGGCCTCGACGACCGCCACCTTCACCCCGTTCTCTTTCATCCCGGCGTCCCCTTTCCTACTACTTACCGCCCGTCTTCGCCAGCGTGCGAAGCCTGAGGGCGTTGAGCTTGATGAACCCTTCGGCGTCGCGCTGGTTGTAGACCGTGTCGGCCTCGAACGTCGCCAGCTTCTCCTGATAGAGCGAGTTCGGCGACCGTCGTCCGGCGACGACGACGTTGCCGCGGTAGAGCTTCACGCGCGCCTCGCCCGTCACGCGCTCCTGCGTCGCGTCGATGGTCGCGCGCATCAACTCCGACTCGGGCGCGAACCAGAAGCCGTAGTAGGCGCTCTCCGCGAACTTCAGACTCAGAGCGTCGCGCATCCTCAAGACCTCGCGGTCTAGCGTGATGGATTCGAGCGCGCGGTGCGCCGCCTGAAGGATCGTCACGCCCGGCGTCTCGTACACCCCGCGCGACTTCATCCCGACGAAGCGGTTCTCGACCAGATCGACGCGCCCCACGCCGTGCTCGCCGCCCAGACGGTTGAGCGTTGACAGCAGCTCGACCGCGTTCAACTTCTCGCCGTCCACGCTGACGGGGACGCCCTTCTCGAAGCCGACGACGACGTACTGCGCGTCGGCGCGCGCGTTCTCCGGCGCGGCCGTCATCTGGAAGATGTCCGCCGGCGGCTCCGCCCAGGGGTCTTCGAGGATGCCGCCCTCGTAGGAGACGTGCATCAGGTTCCGGTCGGTCGAGTAGGGCTTGGCGTGCGTCGCCGTGACGGGGATGTCATGCTGCTCACAGTAGGAGATGAGGTCACTCCGCCCCTTGAACTCCCACTCGCGCCACGGCGCGACGACCTTGATGTCCGGCTCAAGCGCGTAGTAGGTCAGCTCGAAGCGCACCTGGTCGTTGCCCTTGCCCGTCGCGCCGTGCGCCACGGCGTCCGCGCCCTCGCGCCGCGCGATCTCTATCTGCCGCTTCGCGATGACCGGCCGCGCCAGGGAGGTGCCGAGCAGGTAGACGCCCTCGTACAGGGCGTTCGCCTTGACCGCCGGCCACACGTACTCCTCGACGAACTCCTCGCGCAGGTCTTCGACGTAGAGCTTCGACGCGCCGCTCTTCAAAGCCTTCTCTTCGAGCCCCGCCAGCTCCTCGCCCTGCCCCACGTCCGCGCAGTAGCAGACGACCTCGCACCCGTAGCGCTCGCGCAGCCAGTGCAGCATCACCGACGTGTCGAGCCCGCCCGAGTAAGCCAGAACCACCTTCTTAATCTTCTCCGTCACGCCCTCTCCTTTTAATCAAGTAGTCGGTAGTCAGTAGAAAAGCATTCGTTGATGAGTTGTCCGAGTGTCAGCGTCAACTTCCGTCAAGCGGAGCCTACCAGCTACCGACTACTGTCTACCGTCTACTTACCCAAACAGCTCCAACACCTTCTTGATGACCGCGCGCTGCGCCTTGCGCTCGGGCACGGCGATGAAGATGGTGTCCTCGCCCGCGACCGTGCCGACTATCTCCTCTATCCCCGCGCGGTCTATCTCGACCGCCACCGCCGACGCGAGCCCCGGCTCGCACTTCGCAACGACCAGACAGTCGCCCGCCGGGTCGAGCCCCAGCAGCCCGCGCGCCGCCGCGCCCCCGGTCGCGCGCGGGAGCGTGTAGTGGCCGTTGTGCTTGACGACGCCCAACTCCTCCAGGTCGCGCGAGACGCTCGACTGCGTCGCCTCGAACCCCGCGCGCTCCAGAAGCGCGGTCAACTCCTGCTGCGTGCCGACGCGGCGCGCGCGGACGAGGCTCATGATCTTTTGCTGGCGCTTCGTCTTCTGCATCCTTTAAAACCCCGCTGTTATGCAATCAATTTGCATAACGAATGAATAGATGCATAAAGTAACAGCAAAGATGCACCGGCGCAAGCGCGGTGCGGGCTTTCTTTCGTGTAGAATCGCGGCGGGAGGGACGTGGATGACTGAAGGGAAAAAACTGTGGGGCGGGCGGTTCACGGGGCAGATCGACCCGGGGTTCGCGCGCTTCAACCGCTCGTTCGGCTTCGACAGGCGGCTCTTCGAGGCCGACGTGATGGGGAGCCTCGCGCACTGCGACGGGCTGTTCGCGGCAGGCGTCATCTCGGACGCGGAGAACGTCGCCATCGCGGACGGGCTGCTCTGGCTGCTCGCGCGCTGGCACGAGGCGGGCGACTCCTTCCTCGCGGACGAGTCCGCCGAGGACGTGCACTCGTTCATCGAGTCGCGCCTGATAGACCGGGTCGGCGACGTGGGGCGGCGCCTCCACACGGGGCGTAGCCGCAACGACCAGGTGGCGACGGCTCTCCGGCTCTGGCTGCGCGACGAGATAGACCGAACGGCGGCGAGCCTGCGCGGCGTCCAGGCGGCGCTCCTCGACCTCGCCGACTCGCACGCCGACGCGGTGCTGCCCGGCTACACGCACCTGCAGCGCGCGCAGCCCGTTCTGGTCGCGCACTGGTGCCTCGCCTACTTCGAGTTGTTCGCGCGCGACCGGGAGCGCCTCGCGGACGCCAGGCGGCGGACGAACGTCATGCCGCTCGGCTCGGCGGCGCTCGCCGGGACGAGCCACCCGATTGACCGCGAAAGGGTCGCGCGCTTCCTCGGCTTCGACTCGGTCTCGCGCAACAGCCTCGACGCCGTAAGCGACCGCGACTTCTGCGTCGAGTTCGCCGCGGCCGCCGCGCTCGTCATGGCGCACCTGTCGCGCCTCGCCGAAGACCTCATCGTCTACGCGACGACCGAGTTCGGCTTCGTCGAGCTCTCAGACGCGGTGGCGACGGGGTCGAGCCTGATGCCGCAGAAGAAGAACCCGGACGCGCTCGAACTCGTGCGCGGGAAGTCCGCGCGCGTCTTCGGCCACGCGCTGGCGCTGCTCGCGCTCATCAAGGGGCTGCCGCTCACCTACAACAAGGACATGCAGGAGGACAAGGAGGCGGTCTTCGACACGGCCGACACGGTGCGCGAGTCTCTGGACGTGACGGCGACCGTGCTCCGCAACGTGCGCCTGCGCGAGGGGCGCGCGCTCGACGCCGCGTCGGTCGGCTACATGAACGCGACCGAGATGGCCGACTACCTCGTCCGGCGCGGCGTGCCCTTCCGGGAGGCTCACGGGGCGGCCGGGCGGATGGTCTTACACGGCCTGTCGAAGGGGCTTGAGCTGCACGAGCTTGAGCTTGAGGAGTTGCGGGAGTTTTCGCCGCTCGTCTCCGAGGACGTGTACGAGGCGCTGTCGCTCGAACAGACTCTGGCGACCAAGTCGCAGGCCGGCGGCACCGCGCCCGTGCGCGTGCGCGAGGCGCTGGCCGCCGCGCGCGCTTCCCTTTGAGTTCTTAACGCCCGCGCCGCCTGCGCGTCTTCGGCGTCGGGCTTGGCGTGGGAGTGGGCGCCGGGGCGACCTCTTCGGGCGAGACGTGCGTCTCGACCGAGAGGCGGCCGCCGTCTCCGATGCGGACGACGACGACGGTCTTGACGGCGTTGCGCTCGTCGTCGAAGGTGACCGAGCCGGTGACGCCGGGGAACTCGCGCGTCGCGGCGAGCGCGTCGCGGATGGCGGCGCGTTCGAGCGACGGCGCGCGCGTGACGGCCGCGAGCATGATGCGCGCGGCGTCGTAGGCCGTGGCCGCGAACGAGTCGGGTGTGGCGACGAACAGCCGCCGGTAGTCGGCGACGAAGCGCTGCACCTGCGGGTCGGGGTCTTCGGCCGAGAAGTGCGAGGAGTAGAAGCCGCCCGCCAGCGCGTCCCCGCCTATCTCGTAGAGCCGGGGCGAGTCCCACCCGTCGCCGCCGACGAGCGGCACGTCGATGCCTATCGCGCGCGCCTGCCGCGCCAGCAAACCCGCCTCCAGGTAGTAACCGGGGATGAAGACCACGTCGGGCCTGGCCGCGCCGACCTCGGCGAGCTGGACGGAGAAGTCTGCCGCGCCCGCGTCGTACTCCTGCTCGGCGACGACCTCGCCGCCGTGGCGCACGAAGTCCTCGCGGATGAAGCGCGCGAGGTCTACGGAGTACCGCTGGTCGCGGTCTACGAGGAAGGCCGCGCGGCGCGCGCCGAGATGGCCGGCGGCGAAGTGCGCGACGGCCGCGCCCTGGAAGATGTCTGTGTAGCAACTGCGGAAGACGTAAGGCCCGACGGCCGTCACGTCGGGGCTCGTGGCGGAGGGCGTGAGCATCGGCACGCCCTCGCGCTGCGCGACGCGCGCGCCGGCGAGCGAGCGCGAGCTGACGACCTCGCCGAGGAGCGCGTGGACGCGCACCTCGCGGATGAGCCGCTCGACGACCACCTCCGTCTCGACCCCGTCGGAGCGCGTGTCCTGCACGACCAGCTCGACGCGGCGGCCGCCCGCGCCGCCCGTCGCGTTCGCCTCCTCGACGGCCATGCGGTATCCGTTCAGCGCCGAGATGCCGTACTGCGCCGTGTCTCCCGTCAGCGACATGAAGACGCCGAGCCGCACCCTCAAGTCCGGTGTGGGCTTGACCACCGCGCCCGAGCCGCCCGCCCCGCGCCCGCGCGTGCACCCGGCCGCCGCCAGCAGCGCCGCCACCAGCAGCGTTGCCGCGAGCGCCGCGCCGCAGGCCACGCAGACGTTGCGCGCTTTGCCTCCCCTCAAGACCGAAACTCCCTTCAACGCTCGGTGCGGCGCGCGCCGTCCTCGCCGACCTCTGTGACGGCCTCGTCGTGCGCCGGGTCGGGGTCGGCCGGCGTGCGCTGGAGCGACCACTTGAGCGCGGGCGGCGTCACCAGCGTCGTGACGATGACCATGATGACGACCGCGCCGAAGGTCGCAGGGCCGATGACCGGGTGCGGCGCGCCCGAGGCGTCGGGCAGCGTCAGCGACGCGCCTATCCCCGCGAAGATGAGCCCCACCTCGCCGCGCGGAATCATCCCTAAGCCCACCGACAGGCGGTTGACGCCGCGCTCCAACACGCCGAGCGAGCAGACCTGTTTGCCGACGACGGCCGCCGCCGTCAGCACCGCGGCGAAGCCCAGAAGCTCCCAGCGCGCGAACGCCGAGAGGTCGACCTTCATCCCCATCAGCACGAAGAAGACGGGGACGAGCATCGCGCTGACGGGCGCGAGCAGGTCGTCGAGCCTGCGCTCGCCGCCCGCGCTGAAGACCTCGAAGTGCGCCTCGTCGAGGACGAGCCCTGCGGCGAACGCGCCGACGATGGGCGCGAGCCCGACGGCCGCCGCCGCCCACGCGAGCAGGAAGCAGAAGGCCAGCGAGAGCGCCAGCAGCATCCCGCTGCTGCGGAAGCGCCCCGCGCCCCGGAACAGGTGCGGGACGACGAAGCGGCCGACGGCAATCGCCCCGACGAGGAAGGCGACCGACGCCGCGGCGATGCGCGCCACGTCCGAGACGGAGAGCGCCTCGCCCGCCGCCGACGCGCGTATCGCGCCTGAGACGACCGCGAGGATGAGGAGCCCCATCACGTCGTCGATGACGGCCGCGCCGAGCACGATGCGCGCCTCGCGCGTCTGGAGCCGACCCAAATCGCGCAGCACGCGCGCCGTGATGCCGACCGACGTGGCGCACAAAGTCGCGCCGATGAAGACGTGGACGAGCAGCGGCTCCGCCGGCATGAAGTAGTAGGAGACGCCCCACCCGAGGAAGAACGGGACGACCACCCCGAGCATCGCCACGAGCAGCGAAGACCAGCCGACCTCAAGCATCTCGCCGATGTTCGATTCCAGCCC
Source organism: Pyrinomonadaceae bacterium (assembly GCA_036399155.1). Classification (GTDB taxonomy): domain Bacteria; phylum Acidobacteriota; class Blastocatellia; order Pyrinomonadales; family Pyrinomonadaceae; genus QHXN01. Next base: position 9,775 of record DASWNR010000192.1, on the reverse strand, counting down.
GACCTCGAAGAGCAGGATGATGACGCCCAGCTCCGCGAGCGCGCCTATGACTGCGTGCGTGCGGAGCGCCTCGACGCCGCCCACGCCCGCCAGCGCCAGCGCGCCGAAGGCCATCCCCGCCGTCAACTCGCCGAGCACCGCGGGCTGGTTCAGGCGCTCGAAGACCTCGCCCCCGATTTTCGCCACGGCGAAGATGAGCGCCAGCCCCAGCAGGACGAACGGGTCGAGCCCGTGCCCCGCTTCTTCGCCGCCGCCGGCCGCCCACGCGCCCGCCGGCCAGACGGCCGCGAGCAGGCAGCAGAGCCCGACGAGCGCCGCCGCCGTCCGTGGCCGCGCCGCTTTTGTCACACACCTCTTCATCTTGTTTCGGGGAAAGGAAAGAACGCACGCGCCTGTGGCGAGCGGGGAAACGACTCACTCGCCGAGGTAGGCTTCCTTGATGCGCGGGTCGGCGGCCAAGTCCTTCGACGCGCCCTCCATCACGATGTGGCCCGTCTCAAGGACGTATGCGCGGTCGGAGTGTTTGAGCGCGGCGTGCGCGTTCTGCTCGACGAGGAGGACGGTCATCCCCTCGCCGCGTATCTCGTCGATGGCCTCGAAGATGGTGTGGACGACGAGCGGCGCGAGCCCCAGAGAAGGCTCGTCGAGGAGCAGCAGGCGCGGGCGCGACATCAGAGCGCGCGCCATCGCGAGCATCTGCTGCTCGCCGCCCGAGAGCGTCCCGGCCTTCTGCGCCTCGCGCTCCTTGAGGCGGGGGAACATGCGGAAGCCGCGCTCAAGGTCCTGGCCTATCTCGGCCTTGTTCTTCTTGAGGTAGGCGCCCATCAGAAGGTTCTCGCGCACGGTGAGGTTGGCGAAGACGCCGCGCCCCTCGGGCGACATCGAGATGCCGCGCGCGACGAGCTGGTGCGTCGGCTTGCCCGAAATCTCCGCGCCCTCGAAGAGGATGCGCCCCTCGGTGGGCGACAGCAGCCCCGTGATGGTGCGCAGCGTCGTCGTCTTGCCCGCGCCGTTGGCGCCGATGAGCGTCACCACCTCGCCCTGCTCGACGTGCATCGACACGCCCTTCAAAGCCCTGATGGCCCCGTAGCCGACTGAGATGTTCTCTATCGTTAGCATGATCGGTAAGGCGCGCCTTCAGTCCCCCAGGTAGGCTTCGATGACCTTCGGGTCGTTCCTGATCTCGTGCGGGAGTCCGAGCGCGATGGACTTGCCGTAGTCCACGACCTGTATGCGCTCGCAGACGCCCATGACGACCTTCATGTTGTGCTCGACGAGCAGGATGGTCAGGCCGAAGCGGTCGCGAATCTTGTGAATCAGGTTCAGGAGGTCGTCCTGCTCCGAAGGGTTCATGCCGGCGGCCGGCTCATCCAGAAGAAGAAGCTGCGGCTGCGTCGCCAGCGCCCTCACAATCTCCAGCCGCCGCTGGTTGCCGTAGGCGAGTGAAGTCCCGCCCTCGTCCTTGAAGCGCGCGAGGTTGAAAATCTCCAACAGCTCGATGCAGAAGTCGCGGTGCTCGCGCTCGTCGCGCCCGAAGCGCGGCGTGCGCAGCACCGCGTCGAGCAGGTTCTGGCGCGCGTGGCGGTGGCAGGCCGTCATCACGTTTTCGAGCACCGTCATGCCCGCGAAGAGCCGTATGTTCTGGAACGTGCGCGAGACGCCGCGGCGCGAAATCTCGTAGGGGCGCAGGCCGTCCACGCGGTGCCCCTGAAAATATATCTCCCCCGAGGTGGGCTTGTAGACGCCCGTCAGGAGGTTGAAGACGGTCGTCTTCCCCGCCCCGTTCGGCCCGATGAGCCCGTAAATCTCGCCGGGGCGGACGGCCATGTCGAGCGAGTTGACGGCGACGAGGCCGCCGAAGCGAATCGTCGCCTTGTCTGTGCGCAGGATGGCGTCCCGCGGGGCGGCCTGCGTCTCGGAGCGCGCGGTGCGCGCGGCCTCGGCGATGACGCCGTCCTCCTTCGTCGCCCTGACGTCGCTCGGTTCCGGCCCGCGTGTCATCTGTTCTGCCCCCCTCCGCCGCCCGACTCGCCGTCGGCCGCGTCCTCCGCACGATGCTGCGCGATGGGCACGCCCGCGTCGTCGCCCACCTGCCGGTCGCCCTCCGGCGCCTTCTGCGCGCGTCGCAGCCAGTGGAGCCCGATCTCGCGCTCGCCCAGCATGCCCTGCGGGCGCGTCAGCATGATGATGATGAGCAGCGCGGCGTAGATGACCAGCCGCAGGTCTGCGAAGTTGAACGGGCGGCCCGCGATGTCGATGGTCGGGAGCTGGCGCAGAAGCTCGGGCAGAATCGTGATGACGATGGCGCCCAGGACCGCGCCCGTGATCGAGCCCATCCCGCCGAGCACGATCATGATGATGACTTCAAAACTCTTGATGAAGGTGAAGTCGGGCGTCGCCAGGAAACGCTTGAAGTGCCCGAAGAGCACGCCCGCCACGCCCGCGAACGCCGAGCTGATGGCGAACGACAGGACCTTGTAGCGCGTCGTGTTGACGCCCATCGCCTCGGCCGCCAGCTCGTCCTCGCGGATGGAGATGAGCGCGCGCCCCGTGTCGGACTTGACGATGTTGCGGACGACGACGATGGTCAGGACGGCCATCAGGCCGACCCAGAGGAAGTTGACCGAGCCGGGGACGTTGAACCCCGTGTTGCCGCCCACCACTTCGAGGTTGAGGATGACGATGCGTATGATCTCCGCGAAGCCGAGCGTGACGATGGCCAGGTAGTCGCCGCGCAGGCGCAGGCTCGGGACGCCGACGAGCAGCCCCATCAGCCCGGCGACGACCGCGCCGATGAGGATGGCGATGCCGAAGGCGACGACGTGGCCGAGCGTGCCGCCGCCGAGCGCCCGCTCCAAAGCCTGCCCGTGGTAGACGGTGAAGTAGGCCGACGAGTAGGCGCCGATGGCCATGAAGCCCGCGTGGCCGATGGAGAACTGCCCCGTGAAGCCGTTGATGAGGTTCAGCGAGACGGCGAGGATGACGTTGATGCCGACCAGCATCAGCACCTCGGACTCGTAGAGCCCGAGGCCGAACCCGAACAGCCCCGACCGGCTCATCATCGCGTTGACGGCGAAGAGCGCGGCGAGGATGGCGGCGGCGGCGATGAGCTTTTTAACGTAACCAGGCATATTCTGAGTGATGAGTGACAAGTGATGAGTGATGGGTGATAAGAGGAGGAGGCGACCGCCGCCATTCCTTCTTATCACCTATCACTCATCACTCGTCACTCCTTAAACCTTCTCCTGCACCGTCGTGCCGAGGAGCCCCGCCGGGCGGAAGAGCAGGACCAGAATCAGGATGGCGAAGGCGACGGCGTCGCGGTACGTCGAGGGGATGCCGACCTGCTGGCCGTAGCCGACGACGATGGTCTCGGCCGTGCCGATGAGCAGGCCGCCCAGGACCGCGCCGGGGATGTTGCCGATGCCGCCGAGCACGGCCGCGACGAACGCCTTGAGCCCCAGGATGATGCCCATCAGCGGGTAGATGGTCGGGTTGTACTGCGCGTTCAGGACGCCGCCGGCGGCCGCCAGCGCCGAGCCGAGCGCGAAGGTGAAGACGATGATGGCGTCGGTGTTGATGCCCATCAGCTTCGCCGAGTTGAGGTTGAACGAGACGGCGCGCATCGCCGTCCCGACCTTCGTGCGGTAGACGATCCACTGCAAGAGGAGCATCAGCGCGATGGAGACGCCGAAGATGAGGAGCTGCGTCTTCGAGATGGCGGCGTTGCCGAAGATCGTGTAGGTCTCGTTCCGCAACTGCTCGGGGAACGAGCGCGGGGCGCCGCCGAAGATGACGACCCCCAGGTTCTCAAGCAGGAGCGAGACCCCGATGGCGGTGATGAGCGTCGTCATGCGCGCGTACTTGCGCACGGGGCGGTAGGCGAAGCGCTCGATGGCCATCCCGATGAGCGCCGCCACGACCATCGAGCCGACGAGCGTCGTGGCGAGCCCGAGCATCGACGGCTCGCCCGCGAACCCGAACCAGTGCGCGATGAAGTAGCCGGCGTAGGCCCCGAGCATGTAGATGTCGCCGTGCGCGAAGTTGATGAGCCGCAGGATGCCGTAGACCATCGTGTACCCGAGCGCGATGAGCGCGTAGATCGAGCCGATGGTCAGGCCGTTGATGAGCTGCTGAACGAAGGTGTCCATGCCTTGCTCTCGGTTCGTCCTAGCGCGCCGGGCTGGCGCTCGTGTTCGTGTTCGCGTTCGCGCCGCTGCCGGCGGCGCCGCCCTCCGCCGAGTTGGCGTTCGCGTTCGCGGCCGGCGGGGCCGTGCCCGCGGGGCTCGCGCCGGCCGTCGCGGGCGACGACGCGGGCGCCGCGCCCGGCGGCTGGATGGTCTCCTTGTAGACCAGCTTCTTGTCGCGCAGCTCGAAGACGACCGCCGGCTTCACGGCGTCGCGGCTCTCGTTGATGTTGATCGAGCCGGTGACGCCGGCGAAGCCCTTGGTCTGGGCGATGGCGTCGCGCAGCTTGGCGCTCTCGGTCGTGCCCGCGCGCCTGATGGCGTCGGCCAAGACGTTCATCGCGTCGTAGCCGAGCGCGGCGATGGCGTCGGGCACCGCGCCGTACTTCGACTTGTAGGCGACGACGAACTTCTGGACGGCCGGGGAGGGGTCGTCGGTCGAGTAGTGGTTGACCATGTAGGCGCCGTCGAGCGCCGACCCGCCCAGCTCGAAGAGCTTCGGCGAGTCCCAGCCGTCGCCGCCGAGCAGCGGCGCCGTGATGCCCAGCTCCTTGGCCTGCTTGGCGATGACGCCGACCTGCCCGTAGTAGCCGGGGACGAAGATCACGTCGGGCGAGGTGGCGCGGATGTTGGTCAGCTGACCCTTGAAGTCCGCGTCGGTCTGCGTGTAGGACTGCTGCGCGACGATCTGGCCGCCCGCGCCTGTGAACTCCTGCACGAAGTACTGCGTCATGCCCTTGCTGTAGTCGGAGTTGAAGTCGCCGAGGATGGCGGCCTTCCGTGCCTTGAGCGTGTTGGAGGCGAACTTGGCGGCGACCGCGCCCTGGAAGTCGTCTGTGAAGCAGACGCGGAAGATGTAGTCGCCGACCTGCGTCACCTTCGGGTTGGTCGAGGAGGGCGAAATCATCGGCACCTTGGCCTCCTGCGCGCGCGGCGCGGCGGCGAGGCTGTTGCTTGAGGCGACCTCGCCGATGATGGCGACCACCTTGTCCTGGTTGATGAGCTTGGTGACGACCGTCGAAGCCTGCTGCGGCTGCCCCTGGTCGTCCTCCATCACGAACTCGACCTTGCGGCCGTTGATGCCGCCGGCGGCGTTAATCTCGTCGATGGCCATCAGCGCCCCGTTGCGCGTCGACTCGCCGAAGCTCGAAGTCTGCCCTGAGAGGTCGCCGTAGATGCCGACCTTGATGGCGCCGCCGCTGTCGGTCGTGCCGCCGGTGCCGCCGACCTCGCGCCTCTCGCAGGCGAAGGCCGTGAGCAGGAGTGTGACCAGTCCGAGTGTGATTAAGGTGCGCTTCATTTTCACCTCTCAAATTTCTGATGTTGAATCGAAGTGGCGGGTGCGGCGCAAGGGGGTCGGCCCGGGGACTTCGCGCGGCGTGGCGAGGGGACGGCCCCGCAAACCCTCGCCGGCGCTGTACGGCGGTTAGATTTTGGTATCATCGCCGCGAGCCGAATGCGTAGTCTAGCTCCCGCAGAAAGATTGTTGTCAGGCTTACGTCGCGCATTATACAGCTTTGGCGCCCGGTGTCGAGTGCAATCCTCCAACTTTCTGCCGCCAAATCGCCGCACGCTTTCCCCGCCCGGAGACGGGCTGGAGGCGGCTTCCGGGTCGGGGATTACGCGGGGACGACTTACTGATATTCTTACACGCGCGTGGGCGCGCGACTTCAGGCGACGGGGGACGAGATGTTGAAAGACGAGACGGCCGAGGCGTTGGCGGAGACTTCCACGGGCGCGGGCGTCGCGCCCCAGTCGGGCGACATGAGCACGGAGGAGTTCCGCCGCTACGGCCGCGAGGCCGTCGATTTCGTGGCTGACTACCTCGCCAACCTGGAATCCTACCCCGTGCTCGCGCAGGTGGAGCCCGGGAGGCTGCGCTCCCGACTTCCGTCTTTGCCGCCCGAGACGGGAGAGCCCATGTCGGAGATTCTGGCGGACGTCGGAAGGCTCGTCGTCCCCGCGCTCACGCACTGGAACCACCCCTCGTTCTTCGCGTACTTCGCCACGTCGGCCTCCGCTCCCGGAATCCTCGGCGAGCTGCTCGCCGCCGCCTTCGACGCGAAGGGGATGCTCTGGCGCACCTCGCCCGCCTCGACCGAGCTTGAGGAGGTCGCGCTCGACTGGCTCAGGCAGTTGATGGGGCTGCCCCCGGAGTTCGGCGGCGTCATCTACGACACGGCGTCTGTTGCGACGATGCACGCCGTCGCCGCCGCGCGCGAGGCGTTGAACCTGGGGATACGCGAGGACGGGCTGAGCGGACGCCCCGACCTCCCGCTGCTCTGTCTCTACGCCTCGGAGCACGCGCACTCCGCGGCCGACAAGTCGCTCATCGCGCTCGGGCACGGCCTGCGCTCGCTGCGCAAGGTTCCCGCCGACGCGGAGTTCCGCATGGACGCCGACGCGCTCGCGCGCATGATTGAGGAGGACAGGCGCGCGGGCTTTCTCCCCTTCTGCGTCATCGCGACGGTGGGGACGACCTCGACGTCGAGCATCGATCCCGTGCCGGCCGTCGCCGACGTGTGCGAGCGCGAGGGCTTGTGGCTCCACGTAGACGCGGCCTACGCGGGCTCGGCCGCGGTCGTCCCCGAGATGCGCCACGTCCTCGACGGCTGCGAGCGCGCCGACTCCCTTGTGACGAACCCGCACAAGTGGCTGTTCACTCCGTTCGACCTCTCGGCGCTCTACTGCCGCCGGCTCGACGTGCTGCGACGCGCCTTCACGCTCACGCCCGAGTTCCTGCGTACGCCCGAGGCCGAGGCCGCGCGCAACGGGTCGGACTACGGCGTGCAGCTCGGCCGGCGCTTCCGCGCGCTCAAGCTCTGGATGATTCTGCGCTACTTCGGCCACGAGGGCCTGGCCGCGCGCATACGCGAACACTGCCGGCTCGCGCGCGAGTTCGCGGGCTGGGTCGAAGAGTCGGACGCGTGGGAGCTGCTCGCGCCGACGCCCTTCAGCCTCGTCTGCTTCCGTGCGCGCCCGGCGGCCGAGGGCGAAGCCGAAGACTCCCGCGCGGCGCGGCTCGACGCGCTCAACGAGCGCCTGATGAACGCCGCGAACGCGACCGGCGAAATCTTCCTCTCACACACGAAGCTGAACGGCGTCTTCACGCTCCGCCTCGCCGTCGGCAACATACGCACCACCGAGCGCCACGTCGCACGCGCGTGGGAGCTGCTCAACCAAAAGCTGTCCGAGATTACGAGCGAAGGTCGAGGTTGAAGAGAATGCTGACGCACATCGTCGTCTGGAAGTACAAGCCCGAGGTGAGCGAGGAGCAGCGCCGCGAACACGTCGCCCGCCTGCGCGCGCTCGAAGGCCGCATCCCCGAGATTCGTAGCTTCGCCGTCGGCGCGGACGTGCTGGGCCTGCCGCGCTCCTACCACACCGGCCTCGTCGCGACCTTCAGCGACCGCGCCGGACTCCAAGCCTACGACGCACACCCCGACCACCAGGCCGTCGCACAGCTCGGCCGCACCGTCAGCGAGCACGTCGCCTCGGTCGACTTTGAAGACGATTGATGAAGCGTTGGAAGAAGATCGCGCTCGCGCTGCTCGCGGTGCTCGTGGCGTCGCAGGCGCCCTTCGCGTGCAGGAGCTATCGGCTGCGGCGTCTGGGCGCGGCGGTTGACGCGCTCAACCACGGGCGCGCAGCCGCGCCGCCCGGCGAGCCGTTCGCGGAGTACGCGGGCGTCTTCCACGTCCACTCCTCGCTCGGCGGGCATAGCACAGGGAAGCTCGAAGAGATAGTCCGCGCGGCGAGCGACGAGCGCCTCTCCTTCGTCGTGATGACCGAGCACCCCGCGGCGCTCCTCGACACCTCGGCGGCGACGCTCCGGGGCATCCACGACGGCGTGCTCTTCCTCGGCGGGAGCGAGCTGGTCGCCTCAGACGGCGGCCGCCTCTTCGTCGTCCCTGGCTTCGCGCCGCCCGCGCAGAAGCCCGCGTTGCGAGACCTGGCCGCGCGCGCGAAGTCGGAAGGGGGGCTCGCGGTCGTCGGCTACCCCGAGGAGGTGCGCGACCTCGGCGCCGGCGTCTACGACGGCGTCGAGGTCTACAACGTCTACACCAACGCGAAGCGCATCAACTACGCGACGCTCTTCTTCGACGGTCTCTGGGCTTACTGGGGGCGACCCGAGCTGCTCTTCGCGCGTTTCTACGAGAGGCCGGGCGAAAGCCTGCGCCGCTGGGACGAGTTGAACGCGGCGGGCGCGCGCCGCGCCTACGCCTTCGCAGGCAACGACGCGCACGCGAACGTCGGGCTCTCGTTTCAGGATCAGTCCGGCGGCAAGGTCTTCGACCTCAAGCTCGACCCGTACGAGCGCAGCTTCCGCCTCGTGCGCACACACGTCCTCCTCCCGAAAGACATGCCGCTCGAAGAGTCGAGCCTGCTCGACGCGCTCCGCTCGGGGAGAAGTTTCGTGGCCTTCGACCTGTTCGGCGACCCGACCGGCTTCCGCTTCACGGCCGACGGCGGCGCGGGCGTGCGCACGATGGGCGAGGAGATTCAACTCCCGGAGGGCGGGGCTGTCAAACTCGCCGCGCGCTCGCCCGTAAAATGCCGGACGGTCTTCTTCCGCGACGGGCAGGCGTTGGCCGAGGTGAAAGACTGGGCTTCGGCGGAGATCAACGCCGACCGGAAAGGGGTCTACCGCGTGGAAGTCTACCTCGACCAGCTCGGGAGTCTGATGGACGGGAAGCCCTGGATCATCTCGAACCCGATTTTCGTCCGCTGAAGTGGCTCATTTGTAAGGGATTGGGAGGATTTTGCGGAGGCGGGCGGGCTTTTAGGTAGAGCGGACACAAAATCGCCCCGCGCAGGTCGAAAGGCTTGTGCGGGGCGCTTCGCTGGGTCGGAAGCCCGTACCCAATTTGGCGGAGACGGCGCTTACGCTACCGTTTACTGTAGAGAATCACGTATTTGATTCTTCTCACGCTTCCCAACCCAGTGTAGCGGGTTTTTGCGTGTACAGCCTCCTGATTAAGGGTTGTCCAAGTGCCCCGGAGTCTATGCTCAAAATTCCTGGGTGTCAAGGTTCAGTTTGACCGTCCACCTCTGATTCACGAACAAAGTCTCGCCCGGCAAAACTCTCGTGACGGGCGGCGCCGACGCCGTTACACGCTTTCGGCTGTCGGCAACTTATTTGGTGGACGGCGCGGCTAAAACTTCTTTGAACTGCGAAATTTAGGAACATTCGGGGCTCGGGGGCGTGGCATCCCGCTTGCACTTACCCGTGCGCCTTTTCCGGCGGGCGGGAGACCTTTCGGCCGGAGGGTTCGTACGACGGGGCGGCGCCGATTGGGCGCCAGAGTCCCCCACCCTGGAGTTTTCAGATGACAGAAGCAGCAATCCCTCTCTGGCAGGTGGGCGCGCCGAGCGAAGCCGCCACGGCGGTCAAGCCGGCCACGGATTTCCAGTTGACCCAGGCCGCCTCGCGCGGAGAGATGGCCGCGTTCGAGGAGCTGTACTCGCGGCACTCGCGGCGGGTTTATTCGCTGTGCCTGCGGATGACGGCGAACACGGCCGAGGCCGAGGATCTGGCGCAGGAAGTCTTCATCCAGCTCTACCGCAAGGCGGGCTCTTTCCGCGGC
>DASWNR010000191.1:0-4775 GCA_036399155.1 Pyrinomonadaceae bacterium | reverse complement strand
ACGTCGAAGAAGACCCGAAAGGATTAACCGGATGCTCTCCTCCTACATCACGGCGCCGGCGCTGTGGCTCCTGCCCTCTTACTTCCCGTGGGTGGGATTCGGGCTGCTCGGCGTGGGCGGCCTCGGGTGGCTGATCGCGGCGGCGATGGGTTTCGCGCGCGCGCGCGCCTTCGGCGAGTCGCCGCGCTGGTTCGCCATCTCGGCCGTCTGCATGGTGCTCTACCACATTCAGATTGTCGTCTTCGTCATCTACGGCATCAACGAGACGACGAACCAGGAGAACCTGCTCGCCATGGGCGCCTTCTTCAACCTCTTCGTCGCGCTCGGCGCGGTCTGCGCCATCGTCGGCTTCATGCGCCTGAACGACCCGCGCACCAGAGACCTGGGCGGCGAGCCGCTCGACTGACACGCCCGCCGGAAAAAAATAACCGCGGAGGGACGGGGGCACGGCTACCAGCCTGGTAGCCGTGCCCCCGTCCCTCCGCGGTTAGCTTTTAAGTGTCGGACTCAGCGCCCGCCGAGCGCGCGCGCGGCCTCGACGGCGTAGTAAGTGAGGATGACATCGGCGCCCGCGCGTCGTATCCCCGTCAGCGTCTCAAGCATCGCGCGCCGCTCGTCTATCCACCCGCGCTGCGCGGCCGCCTTGAGCATCGCGTACTCGCCCGAGACGTGGTAGGCGGCGAGCGGCAGGTCGAATCGCTCGCGCACCTGTCGCAGCACGTCGAGGTAGGCCAACGCCGGCTTGACCATCAGAAAGTCGGCGCCCTCCACCACGTCCAGCTCCGCCTCGCGCAGCCCCTCGCGCGCGTTCGACGGGTCCATCTGGTACGCGCGACGGTCGCCGAACGCGGGCGCGCTGTCGGCCGCCTCGCGGAACGGGCCGTAGAAGGCCGAAGAGTACTTCACCGCGTAGGACATGATGGCGACGTGCTCGAAGCCCGCGTCGTCCAGCCCCTCGCGAATCGCGCCGACCTGCCCGTCCATCATCGCCGACGGCGCGACGATGTCCGCGCCCGCCGCCGCCTGGCTGACGGCCGTGCGCGCGAGCAGCTCAAGCGACTCGTCGTTCAGCACTTCGCCGTCGCGCACCACGCCGCAGTGGCCGTGCGAGGTGTACTCGCACAGGCACGTGTCGGCGATGACGACCATCTCGGGCACCGCGCGGCGCACGGCCCGGACGGCCTCCTGCACGACGCCGCGCTCGGCGTAAGCGCCCGTGGCGGTCTCGTCCTTCGACTCCGGCAGCCCGAAGAGGATGACGCCGGGGACTCCCGCCTCGAAGGCGGCCTCGGCCTCGCGCGCGACCTGGTCTACCGAGAGGTTGAAGACGCCCGGCATCGAAGAGACCTCGCGCCTCACGCCCTCGCCCGGGCACGCGAACAGCGGCAGGATCAGGTTCTCGGGCGACAGACGCGTCTCGCGCACCATCGCGCGCAAGCCCTCACGCCGCCTCAAACGCCTCGGACGGTGAATCAGGTTGGACATCTCACACAGCTCACTTTCGGGGTCTCCTGCACGGCCGCGGCGGTCTACGTCCGGCGGCGCAAATATACGTGCTCCCCTCCGCCCCGCGCAAACGCCCCCCGCCCACACCCTGCTTGACCTTGCCGCCCAAACCCTTATAATTTACCCCCTTCAACATGGCGGGGTAGCTCAGCCGGTTAGAGCGTGGGATTCATAACCCCAAGGTCGGGAGTTCGAGTCTCCCCCCCGCTACCATTATTTTCAAGAGTTTACAGCCACCAGCTTTGGTGGCTGTTCTGCTTCTGTGGCAGGACTGTGGCAGGCCGCAGGGGCGCTCCGCCTAGTGGCCTCGACCGCGGCTTGCTTCCGCTCATCCACCGGCGGCCGCCTTCAGGCGCGCAATCGAACTCTGCGGCGTCAAAGCCCGACCTTAGCTCGGTCCCGTTTCATTCAGGCGGCGCGCCCGCCCGCCGTCCGCGTCGAACGGCGTGAGTTTTGGCCTCGCGCCCGCAGCGGACTGGCGCCGGTGCGGACGAAATCGGCCATAATCCCGATTGAAATCCTGTCATCCTCCGGAAGAAGAACCCGAATCTTGATAGAAGCGTTGGACGATCCTGACTCCCGCCGGCAGAAACCTCGCAAAAAATCTTGCAGAAAAAGAGTATTAGGAATAAAGTTAGGTTGAAAGCGGTTCGAACCTATGGTGTAGGGAAATAAAGATGGCGGCGGAAGACTGTCGCCGTAATGACGAACGTTGAACCTCGTTCGCGTTTGACTGAACTACTAAGGAGGACGACGAAATGGCGAGCGCAACAGAGAACATGCAGGGTTTGAAGACGGGCCTGGCCTTCGCGAGTGAGTTGGTGGTGCCGGGGGCCAGCAACGTCTGGAACGGTGATTACAAGACGGCCGGGATACACGCGGTGGCCGGCCTCGTGGCCGGGGCACTCTTCGGCGTGCCGGGGTTGATCGCGGTCGCCGCCAACTCATTCACGAAATCCACGACCGGCCGGAGCCTTGTCGAACACCTCAACGTGGGGGAGCCCGCGGCTAAGAAGTAACCCCGCGGGCTGAGGCTGGCGCCGGTTCTGTAGTTAGCTGGAAGCCAGGGAAGCTAAACTAAAGGACATGAAAAAGAGGACGTTTTTCGCGGGCCTCGCGGGGCTCGCGTCAGGTGTGTTTCTGGCCAACAACTGGCGGGTGCTGACGAAGGAGGGAATCAAGCTGGGAATCCGCACCAGTCATAAGGTCAGGGAGCTCTCACAGCAGGCCATTGAAGACATCGGAGATCTCACGGCCGAAGCCAATCAGGAGCTTTCACAACAGCCCAGCACAGAGCACGACCGGGAGGTCATGTAATGGCCCGCGGGAGAGTCGACTCCCCTGAAGCTACGGCGGGGGTGCGACTGCTCTCCGCCGTCAGCGGGCGGGAGCGCTGGGAGGTGACGGCCGTGAAGCGGCGCCCCGAGATGGCGCTGGCGCTAGAGGAGGCCCTGCTGCAATACCCGGGCGTCCTCGGCGTTAGCGCCAACCCGGTTACGGGGCGGGTGCTCGTCCAATACTCGCCCGACGTAATCGGCCTCCACGTCGAGTCTCTGCTGCGCGAGTCTTTAAATGACCTCTCGGTTCTAACCGCCTCAACCAACCCCAGCTCGAAAGGCGCGGGCAGCCTGTCGCCGCTCGTCCGCGTCATCAACACCTCGCTCCCCGACAGGAAAGAGCTGGCCCGGCCGGCGATGCTCTCGGTGGTGGGCCACTCGGTCGGGGTCGTCATGGGGCTCTCGCTCGCCGGCATCTTTAACACGGCGCTCGGCGAGGGGCCAAAATTCCTGCGCTACCTCGGGATAGTCGGGAAGGGGACTCGCCTCCTTTTCATGACCTCCCTGTCCCTTCTGCTGATCGCCGCGGAGCTGTTCACGCGCAACCGCCGCAAGAAGGCGTGGAGGCGGCTCGCCCAGAACGCACAGCACAACCTCCGCACCCAGTTGATCGCCAACATCCAGATGCAGGACATGGCGTTCTACGACAGCCACGGGACGGGCCGTCTCATCAACCTCATCAACGAAGACACGGCGCGCATCAGGGAGTTCGTCGAGCGCGCGGGAGACGAGATCATCGAGCTGGGGATGATCATCACCGTCTACGGCGTCATCCTCGCCGTCACCTCGCCGCTGCTCGCGCTCCTGACCTTCGCCTGCCTGCCTTTCGTCCTGATGTCGTCACGCCTCTACGGGAAGAAGGCCGCCGAGCGTTACGCCGTCGCGGGCGAGGCCGCGAACACCTTCACCCAGATGCTCGAAAACAATCTGACCGGCACCGCCGACGTGAAGAGCTTCACGGCCGAGCACCGCGAGACGCTTCGGCTCAGCGAGGCCGACCGGCGCCAGTCGGAGGCGATGCTCGCGGCCGTGTCGGTGTCGGCCATCCAGGCGCAGCTCAACTACTCCTTCTTCAACGCGGGGTTTTTCCTGACGGGCGGCGTCGGCGGCTATCTCTCCTCGAAGGGGAAGCTCACGAAGGGTCAGTACTTCCTCGTCACGTTCCTGTTCCCGCAACTGCTCTCGTCGCTCAAGGACGTGGAGCAGATCACGCGCCTGTCCCACGGCGCGTCCGCGTCCGCCAGCCAGCTGATAGAGGTCTTAGACTCGCGCCCGAAGATTCAGAGCGGGCCCGCGCGGCTGCCCGCCGGTTCGTCCCGCGGCGACATCGTCTTCGAGGGAGTCTCGTTCGGCTACGACCCTTCGGTCAAAGTCCTGGACGACGTCTCCTTCCACCTGCGCCCCGGCGAGACCCTCGCCATCGTCGGCCCGACCGGCTCCGGCAAAAGCACTCTGCTCAACCTCCTCCTGCGCTTCTACGAAGTGGACTCGGGGCGAATCCTGCTCGACGGCGTCGACATACGGGAGTTGAACCTCCACGACCTGCGCGCCGCCGTCAGCCTCGTCAGTCAGGAGGTGCACCTGTTCCAGGGCACCATCCGGGAGAATGTGCTCTACGGGCGGACGCGCGCCACGGAGGAGCAGCTCTCCCAGGTGATGCGAATCGCCGAGGCCGAGCGGCTGATCCGGAACCTGCCCGGCGGTTGGGAGGCGCAGGTCGGTGAGCGCGGCCGGCTCCTGTCGGGCGGCGAGAGGCAGCGAGTGGCCATCGCCCGCGCGCTCCTAAAACTTTTCGGCGGCGCCGCCATACTCGCCCTCGACGAGGCGACCTCACAGCTCGACAACGAGACGGAGGCGGCGCTCAAGCGGTCGCTCCGCGAGGCCGCGACGGGCAAGGGCGTGATCATCATCGCCCACCGGCTGTCCACGATC
>DASWNR010000190.1:0-2435 GCA_036399155.1 Pyrinomonadaceae bacterium | reverse complement strand
TCGCTCGTGCCGACGAGCACGCCGGGGCGCCCCGGCGCGGCCGCGACCGCGAAGGCCGTCACGGTCTGCGAACTCCAGAGCACGTCCGAGCCGCCGTCGGCCATGATGCGGAAGACGGCGCTGCGCGCGCCGTTCAACTCGTTGCGGCTGCGCGCGGGCGTCTGCGGCACGCCCAGCGCGACGGCCTGCGTCGTCGCCCCGTCGTCGGTCGTCACGGTGCCCGTCACCGTCCCGCCGGCCGACGAAGCGCTGACGCTCTGCGTCGTGACCGTGCCGGTCGAAGTGGACGCGCGCGGCCCCGTCGCCGCGTCGCCGAGCGCGAGCGCGTAGATCGAGCCGTCGGCGGCGGGCGCGAGCGCGTGAATCTCGCGCAGCGGCGAGTCGAAGAGCGCGAACGCCTTGCCCTCGGGCGAGACGCGCAGGACGAGCCCGCCCGGGTCGGTGCCCGCGATGAGGTTCCCCGCGCGGTCGGCCGCGAGCGAGATGACGTGCGTCTCGTTCGTGTCGACGAGCAGCGACGCCGCGGCCTGCGCGCCGGCCGCGCGCACGCGGTAGAGCCGGCCCGTGTCGCCCGTGCCTACCGCGAGCGAGCCGTCCGACATCAGCGCCAGCGACCAGATGTACTTGTCCGGCGGGTCGAAGTAGACCTCGGCCTTGCCGTCCGAAGTCACGCGGTAGACCTTGCCCTCGGGCGACGTGCCCGCGTAGAGCGCGCCGTCCCCGCCCACGACGAGTGCGGTCACGTCCAGCTCGGCCGCGTCGTAAAATAGCGCGCCGCGCCCGTCGGCGGTGACGCGGAAGATGCGCCCGTCGTGGCCTGTGCCGAGGTAGACGTTGCCCGAAGAATCGGCCGCGCTCGACCAGACGTAAGCCTGCTCGGTGTCGAAGACCGGCGTGAAGCGCGGCGCGAGCATGAGCGCGCCCGTGTCCGTGACGGAGACGCCGCGCGACTCGCCGCCCAGCAGCACGGCGCGCGTGTCAGTCTCCCAGAGGACGGGGCCGCCCGCCCGGGTTTTCAGGACGCCGAAAAGGACGATGGCCGAAGAGAGGAAGAATAGTCGGAGAGTGCGAAGGGGCATGCGTCTGTTATTCATGAAGTGCAGAGATTCGCTTTCAATGTGGCGGCGGGGCGACGTTCGTTAGCGCCCGCCTTCTTTGAATCATAACCCGAAAGACCCGCCCGCGGAACCGCGAAACAAGTCGGGCTAGGTGCCCACGTAGCGCGCGTAGACGGACCGCGCCGTCGCGGGGTCGTCCGTCCCGCGCACGATGGCGCGCGCGTCGCGGAAGACGGTCAGCTCGTAGCCGCCCGCGCGCAGGCGCACGAGGTACTCGTTCGACTTCACCTCGCCCGCCGCGCGCAGGCGGGCCGCCAGTGCTTCGAGGTCGAGCGACGCCGCGACGCGCGGCGAGACCTGCACCGCGTCGCGCCCGCACAGAACGGCCGCCACGTCGCCCGCCTCCGCCTCCAAGCTCTCGAACCGCCCGAGCGCGCACGTTGGGCAGTCTGCCGCGCGCCCGCCCGCGGAGATGCGCCGCCACTCGTTGCGCCACACGTCGAACTGCATCAGCCCGCCGTGCAGACTCTCGACGCTCCCCGTCAGCAGCTTCAAAGCCTCCGCGACCTGCACCGCCGCGACGATTGAGATGACGGGCATGATGACGCCCGCCGTGTCGCACGTCGGGGCGGAGCCGGCGGCCGGGACTTCCGGGAAGACGCAGCGCAGGCAGGGCGTGACGCGCGGCCTGACGGTCAGGGTCACGCCGTAGCTCCCGACCGCCGCGCCGTAGACCCACGCGACGCCCTGCTTCACGCACGCGTCGTTGACGAGAAAGCGCGTGGCGAAATTGTCCGTGCCGTCGAGCACCACGTCGCAGCCTTCGACCAGCCGCTCGACGTTCGATTGGTTAACGTCGGCGACCTCGGCCTCGCACTCGACCTCAGAGTTTATCTCCGCGACGCGGCGCGCGGCCGCCACAGCCTTCGGCGTGCGCTCGCGCGCGTCGCGCTCGGTGAACATCGTCTGGCGTTGCAGGTTCGACTCCTCTACGAAGTCGCGGTCTACGACGCGCAGCCTCCCCACACCGGCGCGCGCGAGCATCTCGACCTGCGCCGACCCGAGCGCGCCGCAGCCGACGACCAGAGCGCGCGACGCGCCGAGACGCCGCTGCCCCGCCTCGCCGATGCCTTCAAAAAGAATCTGCCTGCTGTAACGTTCCATTCAACCACCCGACAACTTCTTCGACGCCGCCGCGAGCATCACGCCGGGCGGCGGCTCTCGCCCCGTCCAGAGGCGGAACTGCTCCTCGGCCTGCGCGACGAGCATCCCGAGCCCGCCGGCCGTCAGGCAGCCGGCCTCACGCGCCTCGCGCAGAAAGCGCGTCTCGGCGGGGTTGTAGACGAGGTCGTAAGCGACGCGCGCGCCGCGTAGTTG